>BBFS01000015.1 GCA_001313365.1 Paenarthrobacter nitroguajacolicus JCM 14115 | reverse complement strand
CCTCAGGGGCGGCTTCCGAGGCGGGGGCCTCGGCGCAGGTGCCTCTACGTCAGCGGCGACTTTGGGCGCTGCCTTGCGCCGGGTCCTGGTGGTTTTCTTGGGCGCTTCCGCAGTTTCCGCGGGAGCTGCCTCGTCATTAACGGCTACAACCTGGTCATTATCCATATGTGGCAACACTCCTGCCCCCCCAGCGACGCCGCCACATCCGGCGCCCAGTGGAGCAAATATTGTCAAAACCCGCAGGCGTTGACAGAAGTCGGCAGTATGCTTCCGGTTCGCACCAGCATTGGGGGGGTGCGGCAGCCCTGGAAGGCCGGCGGCTTTATTCTGAAACCCGTTGTTCTGCTGCCACAACCAGGTGCCGTCCATTGTCATGGCGGGCCTACCGAGGATCACACGATCCGGGCATGCCCAGCTCATACTGGCGGTCTTGGGAACAAAGTCACCGGACCGGAATTCGAATGTGGATCGACTCCCGGCCATGTTCATTCTCTCACACCCCCCCTGAACATACCCAGGGTAGGTCGCTGTGTCGTGGAGCTCGTGCACAAGCTGGGGCCGGCGCCCAGCCTTCGGAGTTACAATCCTCCCAAGAGCCCTTCCCGGCTTGCCGGGCCATTTGTCGAAAAGGATCACATCCGCGATGCCAAGCACCGCCAGGGAAAACCTGGCCAACAAAGCCACAAGCCATGTGGAGGACATGTCCACCCAGCAGGATTCCCTCCCGAATACGGTCCGTGACAAGCCTTTCGCGTGGCTGCTGTTGATCACCGGCGTCGTTGGCTGGCTGGCTTCCGGAATCCTGGTGCTGGAGAAACTTGAGGTCCTCAAGGATCCCAACCACGTGACAGTGTGCGATGTAAATCCGTTTGTCTCCTGCGGTGAAGTGATGCAGACACCGCAAAGCTCGGTGTTCGGCTTTCCCAACATGTTCATCGGCATCGTTGCCTTCGCTGTCATCATCACTACAGCCATGGGCATTCTTGCGGGAGCCAGGTATTCACGGGGCTACTGGCTGGGCCTGCAAACCGGTGTGACCCTTGGTTTCGCGTTCGTTGTGTGGCTATGGTCGCAGGCACTCTACGTCATTCACGTGCTGTGCCCGTTCTGCATGGTGGTGTGGGCCGCCATGATCCCCCCCTGTTTGTCTGGGTAACCATCCGCAACGTCACCAGCGGGGTCATCAAGCGCCGCCGGCACTGGTCAAGCTTTTGTCCGGATCGGGATGGATCATCGTTGCCCTGCTGTACATCGCCGTGATCGCCACGATCTTCTTCTCGTTCATCCACCTCTTCGTGGCGTCCACAGCGTAGAACCACCACTCGCGAGATAACAGTTAAGGCCAATGTTCACGAAGAACATTGGCCTTAACTGTTATCTCGGCGGGTGGTGTTTAGCCCTCGAACCAGATCTTGATCTCACGCTCTGCGGAGTCGACTGAATCTGAGCCGTGAACGAGGTTCTGCTGGACTGCCAGGCCCCAGTCGCGGCCGAAGTCGCCGCGGATGGTGCCCGGTGCCGCCGTCGTCGGATCCGTTGTTCCGGCCAGCGAGCGGAAGCCTTCGATCACGCGGTGGCCTTCGAAGACTGCAGCGATAACCGGTCCGCTGAGCATGAACTCAACCAGCGGCTCGTAGAACGGCTTGCCAACGTGTTCCTCGTAGTGCTGCTCCAGCAGCTCGCGGGTCGCGTTGACCTTCTTCAACTCCGCCAGGGTGTAGCCCTTGGCTTCGATCCGGGCGAGGATGCTTCCACCCAGGTTGCGGGCGACGCCGTCGGGCTTGACCAGGACAAGTGTCCGTTCAATGCTCACAGTTGCTCCAATGTGGTTGTTTGGTGGTTTTCCCAGCCAGTTTACGGGGGGGTTTGCGGGCCAGTCTGGTCACCGTGGGCTGCATCCCATTCCGCCTGCTCGCGGTCGCGCTGGGCCACCTCGCGGTCAATCCGCATACCGGCCCTGATCCCGTACCACCAGCAGATGGCAAACAGGATCCCCCCCACAATGAACATGGTGGGCTCGGCGAAGCCCGTCAGGATCAGCACAAGCTGCAATGCCCAGCCAACCCCCCCGATGCCCCCCATGGCTTGGACAGCACGGCGCACGCCAACACCAGCACCACCGTCAGTGCGATGCCGACCCCCCCAAGAATGATGCCGGGGTCAACTTCTCCACGCCTCAGGCCGAAGACAGCCAACGTGCCGAAGAACGCGACGAAGGCTTCAAGCAGGAGCACGGTAGACGCGAACATCACCTTGGTGGATCGGCGCTTCCTGGGCATGCCGGGCCGCCATTCGCGCTGCGCCTTGGTCATTTTCGCCATGCTAGGCACTCGCCTTTCCAAGCAGGATCCGCGCCTCGGCCACCACAGTGATGGAACCTGTTACCAGGACACCGCCTGCCAGGTCATCGTTGGATTCGGCGCGCTCCACAGCCCATTCCAGGGCGTCGTCCAACTTCTCCGCGATGTGGACGTTGTCCTCACCGAATCCGAGGTCGACGGCGAGTTCGGCCAGTTCCGCCGCCGGAACGGCGCGCGCCGAGTTGGATTGGGTGAAGCAGAATTCCTCGGCCAGGCCACCCAGTGATTCCTTGAGGGTCTTGAGGATTTCCTCGGCGTCTTTCTCCCGAAGAACGCCAACCACAACCACCAGCTTGCTGAAGCTGAAGGCCTCCTGGATGGCTTCCGACGAGACGCGGATGCCGTCCGGGTTGTGTGCAGCATCCACCACAACTGTGGGCGCAGTGCGCACAACTTCGAGCCGGCCGGGCGAAGTCACGTTGCCAAAGGCTTCTTTGAGCACCTCGGCATCGAGCTCTTTCTCTCCCCCCACCGAAGAACGCTTCCAAAGCCGCGACGGCTACGGCGGCGTTTTCGGCTTGGTGGGCACCATGCAGTGGCAGCAGCAGGTCTTCGTAGCGGCCGGCGAGACCCTGAATGGTCAGGACCTGGCCGCCCACAGCGACGCTGCGGGACTCGACACCGAATTCGACGCCTCAAAACGGAACGGCACGTCAACTTCACGGGCTTTCTCCAACAGGACCTGCGCAGCGTCAACGGGTTGAGCTGCACTGACCAGGAAGCCGCCCGGTTTGATGATGCCGGATTTCTCGTAGGCGATGTCCTCGGTGGTGTCACCCAGAAGATCCGTGTGGTCCAGCGAAATCGGTGTGATGACTGAGACTTGGCCATCGCCAACGTTGGTGGCATCGGTGATGCCTCCCAAGCCGACTTCCATGACGGCAACATCAACAGGCTGATCAGCGAACACCGCGAAGCCAAGAATAGTCAGGCACTCGAAGTAGGTCAGTCGCGGCTGATCTTCGGCAACGAGCTCGCTGTCCACGATCTCCAGGTAGGGGCGGATTTCGTCCCAGATACGCACGAACGTCGCATCCGGTACAGGCTCTCCGTCAATGCTGATGCGCTCAGTCACCTTGGACAGGTGCGGGCTGGTGTAACGGCCCGTGCTCAGGCCGTGGGCACGCAGTCCGGCTTCGATCATGCGTGCCGTGGACGTTTTGCCGTTGGTGCCGGTGATGTGGATGATCGGGAAGGCCTTGTTCGGCTCCCCCCCAGCACATCCATCGCCCGGAACAACGGAGCCAGGCGTGGTTCCATCTTGTTTTCCGGGGCACGGCCCAGAAGTTCGGCGTAGACACTTTCAACCGAGAATTCGTCAGTCATGGATCAGGCCCCCCCTGCCTTTGCGACGGTGACCTGCGGTTCGTCGACACTGGCCAACAGAACCTCCAGTTCCAACGTCAGAGTTTCGGTCTTGACGAGTTCCGAGTTGGCTTCCAGGGCGTCAACCACATCCTGTGCGGCCTCCACGGAAGTGTGGATGCGGTCGCTGACGTTCAGTCCTGCGTCCTTGCGCGCCTGCTGGATGGCACGGACCATGTCGCGGGCCAGTCCCTCGGCTGCAAGTTCAGGAGTGACCTCGGTGTTGAGGACAACGAAACCGCCGCCCGGCAGGACAGCTACTGCCGAGCTGCCGCCGTCGGCCGTTTCTGCCACGACAGTTTCAAGCGTGTATTCCTGGGGGGGCTCGAGCTCCAAGCCACCGGCCACCACCACGCCGGCGTCATTGACAGACCAATCGCCGGACTTGGATCCCTTGATGGCCTGCTGCACGTTCTTGCCAAGCGCGGACCCGCGGCCCGGGCGTTGACCACGAGCTTCTGCTCAATGCCGAACTCCTCAGGCGAGGCAGTTGCAGCGTCCAGGAGCCGGACGGAACGCAGGTTCAGTTCATCGGCGACGACGGCGGCAAAGCCTTCCAGTGCATCTGCACCAGGTGCCACCACGGTCAACTCCTGCAACGGCAAGCGGACGCGCAGGTTTGCTGCCTTCCGGAGCTTGAGCCGGTGGAGCAGATTTGCTGGACGCGGTCCATTGCTTCAACCAATTGCGGGTTGGACGGGAACAGCGAAGCGTCAGGCCAGTCGGCGAGGTGAACAGAGCGGCCACCGGTCAGCCCACGCCAGATCTCTTCCGTCACCAGCGGCAGCAAGGACGCCGATACACGGCACACCGCTTCGAGCGCGGTGTAAAGCGCGTCAAAGGCGTCAACGCTTTCATCGAAGAAGCGCTGGCGGCTGCGGCGCACGTACCAGTTGGTGAGCATGTCCAGGTAGCTGCGCAGCTCATCGCAGGCACCGGAGATGTCATAGCTGTCCAGGCTTGCGGTGACATTGCGGACCAGGTCCCCGGTGTTGGCCAGGAGGTACTGGTCGAGGGTGTCGGCATAGCCGTCGTAGCGAAGCTTCGCCTCGTAGCCCGAGCCGCCATTGGCAGCGTTGGTGTACAGCGTGAAGAAGCTGTAAACGTTCCACAGCGGCAGGATGACCTGGCGTACGCCGTCGCGGATGCCCTGCTCGGTGACCACAAGGTTGCCGCCGCGCAGGATGGGGGGGCTGGACATGAGGAACCAGCGCATGGCGTCGGAACCGTCGCGATCCAGGACCTCGGACACGTCAGGGTAATTGCGCAGGCTCTTGGACATCTTCTGGCCGTCAGAGCCCAGCACGATGCCGTGACTGATCACATTTCGGAACGCAGGACGGTCAAACAGTGCGGTGGACAGGATGTGCAGCATGTAGAACCAGCCGCGGGTCTGTCCGATGTACTCGACGATGAAGTCCGCCGGGTTGTGGGTGTCGAACCACTCCTCGTTCTGGAACGGGTAGTGCACCTGGCCGTACGGCATGGAACCGGAGTCGAACCAGACGTCCAGGACGTCTTCGACGCGGCGCATGGTGGACTTACCCGTGGGATCGTCCGGGTTGGGACGCGTCAGTTCATCGATGAACGGCCGGTGCAGGTCTACCTGCCCCTCATTGTTCATCGGAAGACGGCCGAAGTCGGCTTCGAGATCGGCCAGGGAACCGTAGACGTCGGT
Source organism: Paenarthrobacter nitroguajacolicus JCM 14115 (assembly GCA_001313365.1). Next base: position 56,406 of record BBFS01000015.1, on the reverse strand, counting down.
GCGCGGGTATTCGGGGGTCATCAGACTGCCATACGGGGGATGGGCGAACCCCCCCAATACCGGTTGCGGCTGATGGACCAGTCGCGGGCGTTATCCAGCCATTTGCCGAACTGGCCGTCCTTGACGTTGCCCGGGATCCAGTTGATCTCCTGGTTCAGCTCGGACATACGGTCCTTGAACTTGGTGACTTCCACGTACCAGGACGACACGGCACGGTAGATCAGCGGGTTCCGGCAGCGCCAGCAGTGCGGGTAGCTGTGCTCGTAGCTGGCTTGGCGGACCAAGCGGCCATCGGCACGGAGCACCTGGGTGATGGGCTTGTTGGCGTCGAAGACCTGGAGGCCGACGATCGGGGCCAGCTCGCCGTGCGCGAACAGCGGCAGGAACTTGGCGCCTTCGTCGACGGACAGGACCACGGGGGGGATGCCGGCGTCTTCACAGACCTTCTGGTCATCCTCACCGTAGGCCGGAGCCTGGTGGACGATGCCCGTACCGTCGGTGGTGGTGACGTAGTCGGCTACGAGGAAACGCCAGGCGTTCTGGGTGCCGTACTTCTCAGCATCGGCAAAGTCGTTCCAGAGCGGTTCGTACTCAAGACCGGCCAACTCGGAGCCGGAGTGAGTGGACACGACAGCGGCAGCCGCGGCAGCAGCGTCGTCGTACCCCCCCAGATCCTTGGCGTACGCCCCCCCCACAAGGTCAGCTGCCAGCAGGAAACTGCCCGTGACGGGCGCTTCAGCTGAAGCGGCCTTGACGCCGTTGGGTCCGGCGGGCAGGACTGCATAAGAGATGTCCGGCCCGACTGCGAGCGCCAGGTTGGTGGGCAACGTCCAGGGCGTGGTGGTCCAGGCGAGTGCCTGAACACCGGCGAGTGCCTTGGAGAGCTCGGACTCCCCCCCTGCCTTGACGGGGAACGTTACAGTGACCGTTTGGTCCTGGCGGTTCTTGTAGACGTCGTCGTCCATGCGGAGTTCGTGGTTGGACAGCGGTGTCTCGTCCTTCCAGCAGTATGGGAGGACGCGGTAGCCGTTGTAGGTGAGCCCCCCCTTCTCGTGCAGCTGTTTGAAGGCCCAGAGCACCGACTCCATGTACTCGACGTTGAGCGTCTTGTAGTCGTTCTCGAAGTCCACCCAGCGTGCCTGGCGGGTGACGTAGGCCTTCCACTCGTTGGCGTACTTCATGACCGAAGCGCGGCAGGCGTCGTTGAATTTGTCGATGCCCATGGCTTCGATCTGGGTCTTGTCCGTCATGCCCAGTTGCTTCATGCTTCGAGCTCTGCCGGGAGGCCGTGGGTGTCCCAGCCGAAGCGGCGCTCCACGCGCTTGCCACGTTGGGTCTGGTAGCGGCCCACAAGGTCCTTGGCGTAGCCGGTCAGGAGGTGGCCATAGTGCGGGAGTCCGTTGGCGAAGGGAGGGCCATCGTAGAAGACGAACTCGTTGCTGCCGTCCTTGCCTGCATCACGTTGGTCGATGCTGGCTTGGAAGGTGCCGTCTTCGTCCCAGTATTTGAGGATGCGCTCTTCGATTTCCGGGAACTTCACGGAAGCGGACACGCCGTGCGTGCCGGACGAAGACGCTGAGGCCTTGGGGTAGTGGGTCATCTCATATCCTGTGATAGCTGGTTGACTGTCAGGATGCGAGGACGGCTTCTGTGCTGCCTGTCGGCTGCGCAGGTACCGCGGTACCACCTCACTTACCGGAACGCGAAGTTCCGGCCTCTCATTACTGCTGTGACGGGCTTACCCGTCCGGTTCTACTGGGCGCTTGCCACCTTTGCAGGTGGTCAGTGCTGTTCTTCCGGAAGCTCACCGGTGATGGCCGGGTCAAAGCTGCTCTTCCAAGTCTAGCGGCAGCGGAGGGCCCCGATCTACCTGTGAGTTCATCCTGTGGATGGAGTCCGGTTCGCTGGGCGATGCATAGACTCAAGCCCATGACACACCCCCCCGGGACTGCCGTGATGGAAACCCGCCCTGCGCCGCGCCACGCTTCTTTGGCGTGGTCGGTGATGGCGTTGCTTGCTGCGCTTCCCGTGGCGGGGGTATCGATGTTCCGCGCGATCCCCCCGCGGAGTGGCCCTTGATCGTGGTGCAGCTGTTGTCCTTCACCCCCCCGTGGATGGTTCTGCCGGCGGCGCTTGCCTGGTGCTTGCTTGGTAGGGCGGCGGCGTTGGGTCATCATCACGACGGCGGCCCTCTTGGCGGCCCAGTTGTTCTGGCTGTTCCCGTTGGACGCCGGAAAGCCGGATTCTTTGCCTGCCGGTACTGCAACAATCCCTTTGAGAGTGATGAGCCTCAACTCCGAATACGGAGAGGCGGACGCCGCCATCATCGTGAATTTGGTCCGGGACAACGGGATTCAGCTGCTGACCATCCAGGAACATACGCAGGGACTCGAGGATCGCCTAACCTCCGCGGGCATGGAGGATGTACTGCCGAACCGGGTCAGTGAACCCAATGACGACGCATCCGGCGGCGCCGTGTATTCGGTGTTCCCGCTTGAGCCCGACGGCCTCCTGCCTGACACGCCCTTCCGGATTGACGTCACGCGAGTACTCGTCTCACACCCGGAGTCCGGTGCCAAGGCCTCCTTGAACCTCAGCAACGTGCACGCCCTCCCACCGGTGGATGAGCGGATTGACCAATGGCGGAGCGACCTCGGCAAGATCGCCCGCCAAGCATCAGAATCCGGGAATCACCTGCTGATGGGTGACTACAACGCCACGTACGATCACTCCGAATTCCGGGCTTTGCTGGACACCGCGTTGGGTGGGGGGGCCGCAGGCTGATACTCCGGACGGCAAAAAGCTCGTCGACGTCGGGATGGCCGCTGGTGCGCGGTTCTTCCCCCCCACATGGCCCATGGAAGGGCCACTGCTTCCGGGCATCGTGATCGATCACATGGTCACCTCGACAGGGATCAGCAGCAGCGACTACGCCGTCCATCGGGTTCCCGGTTCAGACCACGCGGCAATCATGGCCAGGCTGATCATTCCAGCTGGTTGAGCGTCTCAGCCTTCTTTGCGGACAAGCTTGTGGTTCGCCGCCTGGGCCACCGGGCGGATGACGATCTGGTCGAGGTTGATGTGGTGCGGCAAAGAGACTGAGTACGCCACGACGCCTGCCACGTCATCGGCGGTCAGGGGGGGCTTCTCCACACCGGCATAGACCTTGGCGGCTGCGTCTTTGTCACCGAGGCGGTTCAGGGCGAACTCCTCCGTCTGCACCAAGCCCGGGGGGGCAACCTCGATGACCCGGATGTTGTTGCCCACCTCTTCCAGGCGCAGGGCATTGGTCATGGCATGCTGGGCAAATTTGGCTGCGTTGTAGCCCGCGCCGCCTTCATAGGCGGACAGCCCTGCCGTGGACGTGAGGTTGAGGACGGTTCCCTCGCCGTTGTCCCGCAGCATGGGCAGGAAGGCCCGGGTGATTTTCATGGTGCCCAGGACGTTCACCTGGTACATCCAATCCCAGTCTTCAGTGTCAGCGTTCGCGATGGTGTCCGCGCCGCGTGCCCCCCCACCTGCGATGTTGATGAGCGTGTCGGCACCCCCCCGGCTTTGGTGACGGCCGCGAGCAAGGCCGAGACGTCGTCGTCGTCCGTGATGTCAGCCGGGAACGGCACGGCGCCGGTTTCGGCTCCCAAGCGTCCAGCCTGTCCGCCCGGCGGGCCACCGCGAAGACCTTCCATCCGGCGGTAGCCAGCGCCTTCACCGTGGCCTCGCCGATGCCGGTACTCGCACCGGTTACGACTGCCGTCTTGTTGTTGTCTACATTCTGTCCGGAAGGCGTGTTGTGCGCAGCCAAAGTCATGGCACCACCTTATCGGGGGTGCAGGCTGCACGGAGGGCGGGCGGTAACGCCAGGCCATGAAACAATTGACCCATGGCTGAATCAACGCAGGGTACAGACACGCCCGCCACCGCCCCCCCCATCAACGTTCCCGACAAGCCGGCCCTTGAAGGCCTCGAGGCTGCCTTGACGCAGCGCTGGCTGAAGGAAGGAACCTACAAGTTCAACCCGGACACCACCCGGGAGCAGGTCTACTCGATCGACACTCCCCCCCGCCCACGGCATCCGGCTCGCTCCACGTGGGCCACATGTTCTCCTTCACCCAGACTGACGTCCAGGCCCGCTACATGCGCATGACCGGCAAGAATGTGTTCTACCCCCCCATGGGATGGGACGACAACGGCCTGCCCACTGAGCGCCGCGTCCAGAACTACTACGGTGTGCGTTGCGATCCCGCCATCCCCCTACAAGGCCGACTACACGCCCCCGGCGCAGCTGCCAAGAACCAGCGCGATTTCGACGTCGTTTCGCGCCAGAACTTCATCGAACTGTGTGAAGAACTCGCCGTTGAGGACGAGAAGGTCTTCGAGAACCTGTTCCAGACCCTTGGTTTGTCGGTGGACTGGGACCTCACCTACCGCACCATTGACGACACTTCGCGTGCGGTGTCCCAGCGTGCCTTCCTCGCGAACCTCTCGGCCGGTGACGCGTACATGGCCGAAGCACCCACACTCTGGATGTCACGTTCCGCACCGCTGTTGCCCAAGCCGAGCTTGAGGACCGCGAAGTTGCCGGCGCCTACTACCGCTACCCCCTTCTTCACGGAAGACGGCGAAAAGATCTTCATCGAAACCACGCGCCCGGAACTTCTTGCTGCTTGCGCGGCCCTGGTGGCGAACCCCGACGACGAACGGTACCAGCCGCTCTTCGGCAAGACTGTAAAGTCGCCCCTGTTCGACGTGGAGCTCGAGGTTAAGGCACACCCGCTCGCCAAAGCTGACAAGGGTTCCGGCATCGCCATGGTGTGTACCTTTGGTGACCTGACTGACGTCACCTGGTGGCGCGAACTGCAGTTGCCCACCCGCGCCATCATGGGCCGCGACGGCCGCATCATTGCCGAGACCCCTGAATGGATCACCACCGACGCCGGCAAGGAAGCCTACGCTGCGATCGCCGGCAAGACCGCGTTCTCCGCCAAGGAAGCCGTGGTTGAACTGCTCAAGGCAGCGGAGCTGCTGGACGGCGAACCAAAGAAGATCACCCACCCGGTGAACTTCTTCGAGAAGGGCGACAAGCCCCCCCTCGAGGTTGTTACCTCCCGTCAGTGGTACATCCGCAACGGTGGGCGCGATGAGGAACGCCGCGAACGCCTGATCGGCCGTGGGCAGGAAATCACCTTCCACCCAGCGTTCATGCGTTCCCGTTATGAGAACTGGATCGCGGGCCTGAACGGTGACTGGCTCGTATCCCGCCAGCGCTTCTTCGGCGTGCCCATCCCTGTCTGGTACCCGCTGGATGCCCAGGCAACCCGGACTACGACAACCCCATCCTGCCTTCGGACGAGATGCTCCCCGTGGACCCGGCCGCAGACGCTGCTCCCGGCTTCGAGGAATCCCAGCGCGACCAGGCCAACGGCTTCACAGGTGACGCCGATGTGCTGGACACCTGGGCAACGTCATCGCTGACCCCGCAAATCGTGGGTGGGTGGAGCCGTGACGAGGAATTGTTCTCCAAGGTCTACCCCTTCGACCTCCGTCCACAGGGACACGACATCATCCGAACTTGGCTGTTCTCCTCTGCCGTTCGCGCAGATGCCCTGCAGAAGAACGCCCCGTGGAAGCACGCGGCCATTTCCGGCTGGATCCTGGACCCGGACCGCAAGAAGATGTCCAAGTCCAAGGGCAACGTTGTTGTGCCTACGGACGTGCTGAACGAGTACGGTTCGGACGCCGTCCGCTATTGGGCAGCCTCGGCCAAGCTCGGTGCTGACACGGCCTACGAGATCGCCCAGATGAAGATCGGCCGCCGCCTGGCCATCAAATTGCTGAACGCTTCGAAGTTCGTGCTGAACCTCGGCGCCACCGAGAACTCAGTGGTGACATCTGACCTGTCGGTGCTTTCCAACCCCTTGGACCGTGCGCTGTTGGCGCAGCTGTCCGACGTCGTTGCCCAGTCCACCAAGGCGTTCGAGAGCTACGACTACGCCCGCGCGCTCCAGATCACTGAGTCGTTCTTCTGGCAATTCACGGACGACTACGTGGAGCTCATCAAGGACCGTGCCTACGGTGCCGCCGGCGAAACAGAGCAGGCATCCGTCCTGGCAGCCCTGGCAACAACACTGGACTCGCTCCTGCGCCTGTTCGCACCGTTCCTGCCCTTCGCAACCGAAGAGGTCTGGGGCTGGTGGCGTACAGGATCAGTTCACCGTGCCCAGTGGCCTGCAGCCTTGGAAATCACCGATGGCGACACCACGATGCTTGGCACCGTGGGCATAGCACTCAGCGGTATCCGCAAGGCCAAGTCTGAGGCGAAGGTGAAGCAGCGCACCGAGGTGTTGTCGGCATCCATTACGGCTTCGGAAGTACTCGTCGCCCAGCTGAAGGCCGGCCTTGGCGACCTGAAGGCAGCCGCAAACGCTCAGGAGATCACTCTCCAGTCCGGTGAAGGCGAACTGACGGTCAGCGATGTTGTCCTGGCGCCCGCCGAGGAACAGCCTGCGTCCTAGTAAATAGTGAGCCGCCCGTTTTAGGGCAAAGGGGAAGCCCCATCAGCGTTTTGCCGTTGGTGGGGCTTCGACTTTTCGGCTGTCTGGCGATGTCTTGACAGTCTGGCGGAATCCTTGGAATTTCAGGTCTTCCTACCTCATCACTGGTAGGTTGCTTCCAACTTTGCCAAAGGCTGCGTTGGTTGCAATCACTGAATCTTTGGTTTCCGTGTCCCTCTTCTTTCGAAGTGGGTAAGAACCATTGTTGTCCCGCTGAGGACGATGCACAAGGGGTTCGAAAGAACTACAAACCTGTAGTTTTCCTGCCGGAAGATGGCTACCTGTGGCAGAGTATTGACCATGCCGGAACTCCCCCCCGAAGTGCACGGCCTGTGCATGTACTTGGACACCCAACTCCATGGAGCCGTGCTGACCGAGGTCCGCATCAACTCCATCTCTGCACTCAAGACGGCAGATCCTCCCTACACGGCTCTTGAGGGACGGGCCATTCGTGGCGCAAAGCGCATCGGGAAGTTCGTGTGCATTGACGCTGACGGACTGTTCTTCGTGTTCCACTTAGCGAAAGCCGGCTGGGTCAGGTACACCGAGCACCCGTCCTCGGCCGGGCTGCGCCTGGGCAAAAGCAACATCTCAGCACGACTCTTACTCCACCGCCCCCCCGCCGACGATGCCCACATTGGGGGTAGACCTGACCGAAGCCGGAACGAAAAAGAGCCTCGCCATCTACGTGGTGAAAGATCCACAGGACGTCCCGGGAATAGCCACCCTTGGACCAGAACCACTCAGTCCCGATTTTGATCTCGAAGCGTTGGCCGCAATCGTCGGCTCAAGTTCCCAACAAATCAAAGGTCTGCTCCGCAGCCAGAGCGTGATCGCTGGAATCGGCAATGCCTACAGCGACGAGATTCTCCACGCCGCGAAAATTTCACCTTTTGCCACCGCTAAGTCCTTGGACCAGGCAACGGTGGCCCGGCTCTATGAGGCCATGCAGGAAGTTCTGGTGGGCGCCGTCAACGCAGCTGCGGGCAAGCCTTCCAGCGAACTCAAGGACACTAAGCGCAGCAATTTCCGGGTGCATGCCAGGACGGGCCAGCCTTGCCCTGTGTGTGGAGATACCGTCCGTGAGGTGTCCTTCGCGGACACCTCACTTCAGTATTGCCCTACATGCCAGACCAACGGGAAGATCCTCGCCGACCGCAGGACCTCACGGTTTCTGAAGTAGGGCTGCGCCGCTAGTTGAACTCAGGCTTTCAGTTCGGCTGCGCTTAAGCTCGAAGAAGTGGGGGGGTAGCCAGCCAAAGTCACCGTGGCGTCCCAGAGCTTTCCTGCTTCTTCGCCCCGGGGGGGAATCCGTGTAAGGACAGGACCGAAGAACGCCGTGCCATTGACGGCTACCACGGGAGTTCCGACGTCTTGCCCCACAAGCGAGATACCGGCTTCGTGGCTGGCGCGCAGCTGGGCATCGTATTCATCTGATCCGGCAAAGCGTGCCAGGTCAGCGGGCAGTCCGGTGTCGGCGAGGGCCTTCTGGATCACCGAAGCCCGGTCCTTGTTACCCTCGTGGTGGATCTGCTCCCCCATGGCGTCGTACAAAGGCTTGACGTACCTGCTGCCGTGGAGCTCCTGGCTGCGATGATCACTCGAACAGGCCCCCCAGCTATCGTCCATCATGGCCCGGTAGTTATCGGGAAGGTCACGGCCCTCGTTGAGCACCGAGAGGCTCATGACGTGCCATTCGGTCTCGATGCCCCCGCACCTGCTCCACCTCGCCGATCCAGCGCGACGTGATCCACGCGAAGGGGGCATACAGGTCGAACCAGAAATCGGCCTTGTTGACGTTCTCTTCGGACATAAACTGTTCGGTCGAAGTCTGCTCGGGCACAGGGAACTCCTCTAAAAGGTGTGAAAGTGGCATGACCAAGGTCCCAGCGGAACCATGTCTTGTTTAGGCCAACAGGAGGCTAAGCCGACTTATTCCGGCGCTTGGCCACGACGTCGTGGGCGATCATGGTGGGCTGGGCCTTCTTGGCCACCACGTCCGCCGTGATCACCACAGTTGCGATGTCATCCCTGCTGGGGAGATCGAACATAACGGGCAGCAGCACATCTTCCATGATGGCCCGCAGGCCACGTGCACCAGTGCCACGTTCAAGGGCCTGGTCCGCTATGGCGTCCAAGGCGTCGTCGTCGAACTGCAGCTCTACGCCGTCCAACTGGAACATCTTCTGGTACTGCTTCACCAAAGCGTTCTTTGGGGTAGAGAGGATCTGGATCAGCGCCGGCCGATCGAGGCTGGACACCGTGGTGATGACAGGGAGCCGCCCGATGAATTCCGGGATGAGGCCGAACTTGAGCAAATCCTCCGGCATGACTTCGCCGTAAGTATCCACGTTGTCCCGGGCCTCGTTGAGCGGCGCACCAAATCCGATGCCCTTTCGTCCGGAGCGCGAACCGATGATGTCTTCCAGCCCGGCGAACGCGCCGGCCACAATGAAGAGAACATTGGTGGTGTCGATCTGGATGAATTCCTGGTGCGGGTGCTTCCGGCCACCTTGGGGTGGAACGGAGGCGACTGTGCCTCCAGGATTTTCAAGAGTGCTTGCTGTACACCTTCGCCTGAGACATCGCGGGTGATCGACGGGTTCTCACTCTTGCGGGAGATTTTGTCGATCTCGTCGATGTAGATGATGCCTTGCTCGGCCTTCTTGACGTCGTAGTCAGCAGCCTGGATGAGCTTGAGCAGGATGTTCTCGACGTCCTCGCCAACATAGCCGGCTTCCGTCAACGCAGTGGCGTCAGCTACGGCAAACGGCACATTAAGGCGACGAGCCAGTGTCTGCGCCAAGTAAGTCTTGCCGCAACCCGTAGGCCCGATCAGCAGGATATTGGACTTGGCGATCTCAACATCCTCATGGTGCGAACCCTCGCCGAGGCTGCCGGCCTTGGCGCGTGACCGGCCTGAATGCGCTTGTAGTGGTTATAGACCGCTACCGCCAGGGAACGCTTGGCGGGTTCCTGGCCGATGACGTATTCCTGCAGGAAGTCGAAGATCTCACGAGGCTTGGGCAGCTCGAAACTACCGAGATCGGAGACTTCAGCGAGTTCCTCTTCGATGATCTCGTTGCAAAGCTCGATGCACTCATCGCAGATGTAGACACCGGGCCCGGCAATCAGCTTCCGTACCTGCTTCTGGCTCTTTCCGCAGAAAGAACACTTCAGCAGATCCGTGCTCTCGCCAATCCGAGCCATGTGGGAATCCCTTCGTTGCATACGGGTGATGCGGCTCCGCGCCGTACCCAGGTGTGCGGCCACGCCGCGGTTGGCACCACCGTGACAACATCCACTCTAGGTCACAATGGGCTGCTTGGGTGGAAACAGAACGCCGGTGCGGTCCATATTTCGGGAACCGCACCGGCGTCGAAATCCGTGCTCTACCGGGCGATTGCCTGGGGCTTGATCTTACGGGAGTCCAGAACCTGGTCGATGAGACCGTAGCTCAGGCGTCCGCCGCAGTGAGGATCTTGTCACGCTCGATGTCGTTGTTTACCTGTTCGGACGTACGGCCTGAGTGGTGCGCCAGCGTGTCCTCGAGCCAGGTGCGCATACGCATGACTTCGGCCGCCTGAATCTCGAGGTCCGAGGCCTGTCCGCCTTGACCGCCGGAAAGAGCCGGCTGGTGAATCAGGACGCGGGCGTTCGGCAGGGCCAGGCGCTTCCCGGGTGTACCAGCGGCCAGCAGGACCGCAGCGGCGCTGGCTGCCTGTCCAAGGCACACCGTCTGGATCTCCGGACGAATGTACTGCATGGTGTCGTAGATGGCCGTCATGGCAGTGAACGAGCCACCCGGCGAATTGATGTACAGGGTGATGTCACGGTCCGGATCAGTCGACTCAAGGACCAGCAACTGGGCCATGATGTCGTCAGCGGACGCGTCGTCGACCTGGACACCAAGGAAGATGATGCGGTCCTCGAACAGCTTGGTGTACGGGTCCTGGCGCTTGAAGCCGTAAGGCGTGCGCTCCTCGAACTGGGGCAGGACGTAACGGCTGGACGGGAGATTACCGGCAGACCATCCGAAGTTGTAGTTCATGTTCTTTACTCCTGGGGTTTCAGTGGTTCTTTGTGCCGGTTAGTTTTCGGAGTTCGACTGGTTGGCCGTTCCGCCGCCACCGGCAACAGAACCGGCGTGCGCCGAGATCTTGTCGAAGAAGCCGTACTCCAGGGCCTCAGGAGCCGTAAACCACTTGTCGCGGTCGTTGTCCTTGAGGATGGTCTCCACGGACTGCCCGGTCTGCTCTGCCGTGAGTTCGGCCATGACCTTCTTCATGTGCAGGATCAGTTCTGCCTGAATCTTGATGTCCGACGCCGTGCCGCCGATGCCGCCCGAGCTGGTGCATCAGGATGCGTGCGTTGGGCGTTGCGTAACGCTTGCCCTTGGTGCCGGAGGAAAGAAGGAACTGACCCATTGACGCTGCCAGGCCGGTTGCCACGGTGACGACGTCGTTCGGGATGAACTGCATGGTGTCGTAGATGGCCATGCCGGCCGTCACGGATCCACCCGGTGAGTTGATGTACAGGTAGATGTCCTTCTCCGGGTCTTCGGCCGAGAGGAGGAGGAGCTGCGAGCAAATGGCGTTGGCGTTCTCGTCACGGACTTCAGAGCCGAGCCAGATGATGCGCTCTTTCAGCAGGCGGTTGTAGATGTAGTTGTCCTGGGCTGCGGGATCGACAGTTGCCATCCGGGGGGGAGCCTCTGATTGCTGTGACATAAGTACTTACCTCTCGCTGGTGCCAGTGACCTCACTGAACTTCACTACTTGGACACTAACCGTTTTCGCGGGTGATTTGTTCGCCGAAATCGCACTGTTCGCTGACGGCGCACGTCTGCGTTCAGCACCAATGTTCAGCCTTAAAGCAAACCGGCCCCGGATCAAGAGATCCGGGGCCGGTTGAAGTCGTTGACTAGAACTTCACTGCTGCGGGGTCGTCGCTTGCGACAACGTCGCCTTCTTCGCTTGCCTCAACCGCTGAAGCCTCTTCGGCTGCTGCTTCGCCGGCGGGGCGGACGAAGTCAGTGAGGTCGACCTTGTTGCCCTCGGAGTCGACTACCTCAGCCTGACCCAGCACAACGGCAAGGGCCTTGCGGCGGCGAACCTCGGAAACCATCATGGGAACCTGGCCGCTCTGATCAATGATCTGGGCGAACTGGTTGGGATCCATGCCGTACTGGCTTGCGGTGGTAACGATGTAGTCGATCAGCTCGTTCTGGCTGACGTCTACTTCTTCCTTGTCCGCAATGGCGTCCAGGATGATCTCGTTCTGGAATGCACGCTCGGTGTTGGCCTTGACCTCGGCGCGGTGCTCCTCGGTGTCGTGTTCACCTTCGCCGTGTGCGTTCTCCGGGTTGAAGTGAGCTTCGATCTGCTCCTCAACGACGGAATCCGGAACGGGAACTTCAACGAGCTCAACGAGCTTGTCCAGGACCTTGTCGCGTGCTTCAACGCCCTGCTCGACTACCTTGGAGTCCGCAGCCTGCTTGGCGAGGTCCTCACGGAGCTCAGCAAGGGTGTCGAACTCCGAGGCGAGCTGAGCGAAGTCGTCGTTTGCCTCGGGGAGCTCGCGCTCCTTGACAGCCTTGACAACAACCTTCACCTGCGCGGACTCGCCGGCGTGGTCGCCGCCAACCAGCGTGGTCTCGAAGATTGCTTCTTCGTCGGCGGAGAGGCCTGTCACAGCTTCGTCGAGGCCTTCGAGCATGGTGCCGGCACCAACCTGGTAAGAAAGGCCGGAAGCGGAATCGATGTCTTCGCCGTCAATCGTGGCGGTGATGTCGATGGTCAGGAAGTCGTCGTTCTTGGCCGGACGCTCAACGGACTTCAGCGTGCCGAAGCGGCCACGCAGTTCGTCCAGCGCTTGTCAACGTCGGCTTCGGAAGACTCAGCAGCCGCAACCTCAACCTTGATGCCGGCGTAGTCCGGCAGCTCGATCTCGGGGGCGGACGTCGATCTCCACCTGGAACTTGAGTTCGCCATCGGTTGCGGACGGGTCCGGAACCTCGGTGATTTCAACTTCGGGACGGCTCAGGGGGCGAACACCCGTTTCCTGAACTGCAGCCTGGTACCAGCCGTTGAGGCCATCATTGATGCAGTCTCCAGAACATAGCCACGGCCAACGCGCTGGTCGATCAGCTTGGAGGGAACTTTGCCCTTGCGGAATCCGGGAACCTGGATCTGCGAAGCAACGGTCTTGTACGCGGCATCGATGCTCGGCTTCAGTTCCTCAAAGGGAACCTCAACGTTGAGCTTGACCCGCGTTGCGGTGAGGTTCTCGACAGCGCTCTTCACAGTCTAAGTACTCCTGATTTTGTGGGTATGGGTTTCTGTCGTGCCCCCCCTGAAGCGGACACAAACACAGAGTCGGGGTGACAGGATTTGAACCTGCGACTTCCTGCTCCCAAAGCAGGCGCTCTAGCCAAGCTGAGCTACACCCCCCCGAACGCACAGGACAGTCTACGGGCAAGCGAGCCAGAATGCACATTTGACACTGCCGCCGGAATTAGGTTTAGTAGTACCCGGCTTCAACAGCCACCAGGAAGATGTCCTGAACAAGGATATCCGTCCTGGGGGACGTAGCTTAATGGTAAAGCCTCAGTCTTCCAAACTGATTACGCGGGTTCGATTCCCGTCGTCCCCTCCACGCAAAAGGGCCCCGATCAACGGATCGGGGCCCTTTTTTGTTATTCAATGATGAACTTCTACACCTGGCAGCCGGGACACCAATACAGCTTGCGCGCACCGATTTCCGTCATCCCCCCCACGAGCGTCCCGCACGCCCGGCAGGGCATGCCGTCCCGCTTATAGACGAAGTGGCATCGGCGTCGGGCGCTACAGCACCACCGCCGGTCCACAGCGTCGGGGGGGCGTCGTAACAATGCGTCCGTCCCGGACGCCGTCGGACATGGTGTCCACGGTGTCGTCCCAGAGACGGCCAGCGGTTTCCGCATCAATGCTGCTCCCCGGTGTCCACGGATCGACCGCTTGCCTGAACAAAACCTCGGCCCTGTAGATGTTGCCGACGCCGGCCAGGACGGACTGATCCATCAAAAGCAGGGCCACCGCAGTCTTGCGGCGGCGAAGGCGGCGGATGAACTCCTCACGGTCACCCCCAGCGATTGTGCAGTGGATCCGGGCCCAGCCGCGCCAACACGGCGGCTGCCTCGGCCGCAGTGATGGCGGCACAGGTGGTGGCACCACGGAGATCCGCCCAGCCGTGCCCGGACACCAGCCGGACACGCACCGCGCCACGGGAGGAGGCGGGCCGGCGTAATCGCCGTCGTCGGAAGACGGACCCGCCTCCCGTTCGCCGATACGACGCGGAGCTCCGATGCTGGATGCGCCCGTGAAGGAACTATCTCCGCCAAAGCTCCAGGCCCCCCCATAGAGGCCCAGATGGACGTGCAGGAAGAGCTCGTGGTCAAACCTGAGAAAGAGCTGCTTGCCATGGGCAGTGGCTTCAACCATGGTGTGCCCGGTAAGTAGCTCCGCGCCGGCGGCAAACCTCCCTTGCGGGCTGGAGACGTCCAAACACCGGCCGCCAAAAACATCCTGGAACTGGCGGGCCAGCCTATGGACCGAATGCCCCCCCTCAGGCACTACTCGACGATCTCGCCGGTGGTTTCGTACACCGCAATTTTTCCGATCCGGCGAACGTGGCGTTCGTCGTTGCTGAAGGGTTCCTGCAGGAAGGCTTCGATGAGTTCCGTGGCCTCTTCAACGGTGTGCTGGCGTCCGCCAACGGCCACAACGTTGGCATCGTTGTGTTCGCGGGCCAACTTCGCGGTGGAGAGGTTCCAGGCCAGGGCCGCGCGGACGCCGTTGACCTTGTTGGCAGCAATTTGTTCCCCCATTGCCCGAGCCGCCCAGCACGATGCCAAGAGCGTGCACACCGGCTTTCTGGTCTGCCACCACAGCAAGGCCGGCATTGATGCAGAAGGAGGGGGGGTAGTCATCCAGGGCGTCATACTCCTTGGGCCCGTGATCCACCACTTCGTAGCCTTTGGCCGTGAGGTGGCTGACCAGGTGGGCACTAAGTTCCATGCCGGCGTGGTCCGTGGCGATGTGGACGCGGGGTGTAGTCACAGGAAGTCCATTCTTTCTGGCGCGCGGGTACGGCATATGGCCGGGCGCGGCGTTGAGGGATGCGCTACCTAGGTACCGCTACCCGGGTTGTTGGGCCTGCCCGTCGCCATGGGCGCGATGCGCCGCCCTGTTGAGAACACCGGCCAGCTTGTCTGCGGAAGCCTGGGTCCCTGCGCTAAGTGCCACGCGGCCTCCGTTGAGTTTCCTTACGACGACGGCCGGGCCACTGCTGACGAGCATCGCTGTCGCGTCGTCATGGTGCCGCCAGCCCCACCCACCATAATCTGCCGCCTTTACGTCCGCAGGGGGGGCTGCCCCAGCGATGTCGACGGCGGGGGGGACGGTCAGGACGCGGACGATCCCGCCGGCGAATACCTGCAACCCTCCCCCTGTCCGCCCGCACCCGTGCGAACAGGAAACCTGCGCCGATGAGGCCGCCGCTGCTACCAAGCACCCAGCCATGGAACTGCCACGGCTATCAGCGCAGCGGGGGGAACAGTGCCGAGACTATGATCATGACGAAAACGGAACTCCGGGCATGCACCCACAGCCGGAGCGTGTCGCGGGCGAGATCGGGATCTTCGAGAAGTCTCAACTCTTCTTCGAGCGCAACGTCATCTTCCCTGGTCCAACGAGGGTCCGGATTAAAGGCGAACATCATGACGACGCCCAGCGCCACAGCGGCTCCGCTGCCCATGGCCAGCACGATCGGATCAACGTGGGACTCGCGCGCGTCCGCCAGTCCGGTCTGGCCGACCAGACCTGCAGCCAACACGGTGGTGATGAAAAGGCTGACCATGAGGCCCACACCCATCATGACGCGGCGCATGACCACCGGCCGGGAAATCGACACCGCTTGGAGGAGGACTGCCCAACCGCAGAAGGTGATAAGGGCAGCGCCGCCTGCCACGTAGGCGCCGAAAGGAGCGAAGGAAGAGCCGCCGTCGGCGCTCCACATAACGGCGACCGGGTTTGGGAGTCGTTGCGCAGCATCTGGGCGCACACGACAAACCCGACGGCGAGCAGCAACGGAAAGGCGACCGCAAACCTCAGTGCGCGGAAATCGAGGGTGTCCCGGAACGATGCCATAATCCAACGCTACTCCGTGGCGCGACACTGTGGTGCCCGCTCCTTGCCTTCACGGCGTGGAGTGAAAGAATGACTTCACACCAGCGACCGGCCATGACGGGCCGGCCATCCCAAATCTCCGGAGGCACCACTTGCCAGGCCTGAATCTTACGCGCGATGAAGCCGCCACGCGCGCCGAACTACTCAACGTCGAGTCGTACAACGTCACCCTGGACCTGACCCAGGGAGCAGAGACCTTCGGCTCCACCACAGTTGTGAAGTTTTCCGCGGAGCCCGGATCGTCCACGTTCATCGATGCCATCACCGCAGCGGTCCACAGCGTGACGCTCAACGGCACCGAGCTGAACCCCCCCGCTGAGGTCTCTGACGGCGTCCGCATCCAGCTCCCGGATCTGTCAGCAGACAACGAACTCGTGGTGGTGGCAGACGCTCCCTACATGAACACCGGTGAGGGACTCCACAGATTCGTTGACCCTGTTGATGGTGAGGTTTACCTCTACACCCAGTTCGAAGTTCCTGACTCCAGGCGCATGTTCGCCGTCTTTGAACAGCCCGACCTGAAAGCCAGCTTCACGTTTACCGTCACCGCTCCTTCGCATTGGGACGTGATCTCCAACTCCCCCACGCCGGTTCCCATTGAAGCCCCCTGGCGCCGATGACGGCACCGCACGTTCGGTGTGGAAATTTGCCCCCACGCCCCCGACTGTCTTCCTACGTCACCGCCTTGATTGCCGGACCGTACCAGTCAGTCCGCTCCGAGGTCACCAGCTCAGATGGCCGCGTCATCCCGCTGGGAGTATTTGCCCGCAAGTCACTCATGCAGTACCTCGACGCGGACAACATCTTTGAACTGACCCGCCAAGGCTTCGAGTTCTTCGAGGCACAATTCGGGTTCCCGTACCCGTTCGAGAAGTACGACCAGCTCTTCGTCCCGGAGTTCAATGCCGGAGCCATGGAGAATGCCGGTGCCGTGACCATCCTGGAAGGCTACGTTTTCCGTGGAAAGGTCACGGGTGCACAGATTGAGCGGCGCGCCATCACGGTCCTGCACGAGCTGGCGCACATGTGTTCGGGGGGGACCTGGTAACCATGCGTTGGTGGAACGACCTCTGGCTCAACGAATCCTTTGCCGAATACATGTCTCACCTGGCCGCCGTAGAGAACACCGAATTTGACCGGGCCTGGACCACGTTCGCTCCGTGGAAAAGTCCTGGGCCTACAAGCAGGACCAGTTGCCCACCACGCATCCGATCTTCGCCGAGATCAACAACCTCGAAGACGTCGAGGTGAACTTCGACGGCATCACCTACGCCAAGGGCGCCTCTGTGCTACGACAGTTGGTGGCTGGGTGGGACCTGAACAGTTCATGGCAGGCGTCCGCACGTACTTCGCCAAGCACGCTTGGAAAAACACCGAACTCGCGGACCTCATGGTGGAGCTCGAAGCTGCGTCCGGCCGCGACCTGGACGCGTGGGGGGGCAAGCTCTGGCTCGAAACTGCCGGTGTGAACACCCTCGCCCCGGAGCTGACCGTTGCCGCGGACGGCAACATTACCGATTTCGCGATCCTGCAGACCGCGATCGACGAACAGCCCACGCTCCGCCCGCACCGCCTGGCCGTTGGCTTCTACTCGCTCTCGGGCGAAGGCAAGCTGGAGCGGACCCACCGCGAGGAACTCGACGTCGATGGCCCCCCCGTACCGAGGTACCTGCCTTGGTTGGCAAAGCCCGGCCGGACCTGATCCTGTTGAACGACGACGACCTCGCGTATGCCAAGGTCCGCCTCGATGAGCACTCCCTTGCCACCGCCAAAGCCCACCTGAAGGACTTCGCCACCAGCTGCCCCCCCGCACATTGGTGTGGGGTTCGGCCTGGGACGCCGCCCGCGACGGCGAAACCCCCCCGGCCCGCGGCTACGTAGAACTGATCCTGGCGAACATCGCCTCGGAAACAGACTCCTCCGTGATCCTGGTCCAGCTGCGCCAGCTCGCCACCACCTTGACCTATTTCGTGGCCGCCGATCACAAGCTTGACTCAACGACCGCGGCTGCGGACAAGTTGTGGGAGCTCGCATCGGCAGCTGTCGCAGGTTCGGATGCCCAGCTGCAGTTCGCCAAGTCGTATGCCCAGCTGGCCCGCAGTGGCGGACAGTTCGACCGTCTTCAGGCCCTTTTGGACGGTACGGAGACCCTCGAAGGACTCAGCATCGACCAAGACATGCGTTGGGAACTGCTGACGGCCCTTGTTGCCGGCGGCCGGCAGGGCCAGGCCCGGATCGACGAGGAGCTTTCCCGGGACAACACTTCCAACGGCCAAAATGCAGCAGCCCAGGCGACAGCAGCCATCCCCCCCACGCCGGAGGCCAAGGCAGCAGCCTGGGACTCGATCGTGGTCAAAGGAGAACTCTCCAACGCCTTGCAAGCCTCAGCCGTGGCCGGCTTCATGCGAGTCGTGGACACCGGGTTGTTGGAACCTTTCGCGGAGAAGTACTTCGAGGCCGTACCTGGAATCGTTGAGGACCGAACGCACGCCCTGGCCCAGCAGATTGTGGTGGGTCTCTACCCGGCACAGCTCACCACGCAGGCCACAGTGGATCGCACGGACCAGTTCCTGGCCGGTCTTCCGGAGGAGAGCGCAGCACTGCGCCGCATGATGCTGGAAAACCGGGACAGCGTAGCCCGGGCACTGCGCGCACGGGCAGCAGACGTCTAAGCCCGCAGGATCGTGAGGCCCGTGCGGACGGTTGTGGCCCCCCCAAAGCTAAACTGTCCGCATGGGCCTCCACGAACACCATTACGCACTGACCGTCCGCTGGACCGGAAACCTCGGCGAAGGCACGGCCAGCTACCGGGGATATTCAAGGGACCACGACGTCGAAATCAGTGGCTTGCCCACCTTGAAGGGCTCAGCAGATCCGACGTTCCACGGCGACCGGACACGCTACAACCCGGAACAGTTGTTACTTGCGGCCCTCTCGCAATGCCATATGTTGTCCTTCCTGCACGTGGCCGTCAAGCATGGGGTGGTAGTTACCGGCTACGAGGACAACGCCGAAGGCTTATGAAGCTCAACCGGGACGGCAGCGGGCAGTTCGAAAGCGTCACCCTGAAGCCTCACGTCATCATTGCCGATCCCGCCCACGAAAGCTTGGTCCCGCAGCTTCACCATGAAGCCAACCAGGTCTGCTTCATCGCCCGCAGCGTCAACTTCCCGGTACTCCACGAACCGATCACGACGGCGGCAGCAGCCTAACGCTGTTCGAGCTGCCAGAGTGCCACCAGCCTTTGTTCCGTTTCACGGCTCAGGCCGGCTTTTCGTTCCCTGTCCAGGCCTCGCGCCGTTCATCCTCGAGCGTGGCCGCCAGGGTTTCCTGCCACGGCCGCAGGACCATTCCGCGCTCACGTGCCGCCCGGTTGCTCCGCGCCTGAAAGCCGTCATGGCCTGACGGGAGCCACAGAGGCAGGGAATCCGGGCCGGACCAGTACTCGACACCGTGCTGCACGAGCCAATCCACGTCAGGCACGACGACGTCCGGGGTTCCAACCGCCCGCTGGGACTCGACGATGTAGTCCTCGAACCGCACTACCTCTCCCAAGGCGTTGTAAATTCCCGTCAGCCCTTCCTCCGCGGACTGCAGGATCCACGCCGCAAGGTCCCGGACATCAATGATCTGCGTGGCGTCGTCCGGGATGTCCGGGACCAGTACCGTGTCAGTGTTCGCAGCGAATCGGGCAGGCCAATAACCGTATCTGTCGGTGCCGTCCCCCCCGCTCCGCCAATGAGTCCCGCCCGGACGATATGCGCCTTTTCCCCCCCACAGCGGCAAGCGTCATTTGCTCGATCGCCGACTTGGACTCTCCATACGTTTCCGGGGTGCCTGCCTGGCCTTCAGGCAAGGGCTCCAAGAGGGCCGCATTCTCATCCGCGTCAGGCATTGAGTGGTCCGCGTACACGGAGCAACTTGAAACAAAGGTCCAATGAGCGGCCGAAGGGCCCAACACGTCCAGTGCCACACGCGCCTGTACCGGATCCCGGGAGACATCCACCACTTCGTCCCAGCGTCCGTCGATCTCCGCGAAGGCCGTTGCACCCGCCGCGCGGTCGCTCCTGACCCAAGTGACGCCGTCGGGCGGGCTTGTTGAACTGCCGCGCGCCAAACAGGTGACCTCATGCCCGGCTTCAACAGCCTGCCGGGCGATTTCTGCTGACAAGAAGGCGGTACCGCCCAAGACCAGGATGCGCATACCGTCACGCTACGGCGCTAGGGTTGTAGGTGGACAGAGTGTTCCGCGCCCGGCGAACACGGGCCGACGACAAGGAGCTATTCCACCTTGACCTCCATCCCCCTGGCGGAAACCATCAACATCGAACCCGAAAAAATCGACCTCATGTCGATCCTCATCACAGTGGGCGTAGGCCTGGCTGTGTGGATCGTGGCTCGGTTCATCATCCTGCGCATTACGCGACGAGTCTCGGCGGGCAGTTCTTTCTTCAAGAAGCCGCACTTCAAGTGGGTGCAACCCGCAATCCGTGCATTGGACCATGAACGACGCTCCCAGCGCGCCGAGACCATCGGCTCGTTGCTGACAAGCCTTGTAAGCGTTGTGGTGGTGGTGATCGTGATCATCTACGTCCTCAAATACATGAACGTGGACGTCGCTCCGCTCCTGACCAGCGTGGGCATCCTCGGTGTTGCCATCGGTTTCGGCGCCCAGCAGTTGATCCGCGACTTCCTCGCGGGAATCTTCATCACCATTGAGGACCAATACGGAATCGGCGACGTGATCGTTACCAGCGAAGTCATTGGTACCGTTGAATCGGTGGGCCTGCGCATTACCCGGGTCCGCGCTGAAGACGGCGCCATCTGGTACCTTCGCAACGGCGAAATCCTCCGCGTGGGCAACCGTTCGCAGGGCGACTACGTACCGCTGGAGACACCTGACACCAGCGACGAACCAGGCGCTGCAGCTGCGCCCGTCACAGCAGGCTCACCGCGCGTCACCAAAGCCGAGGAGAAGTCCAATGAGTAACACTGCAGGTGGGCAACCGCCAGCACCGCAGGCGGGCCCCCCCGACGCCAGCTGATGCAGAACGATCCGTTCAGCCAGCCCGCCTACACGGACAGCTTCTACGCGGCAATTGGCGGCCATGAGACGTTCGTCAAGCTCATCGACGTCTTTTACGACGGCGTAGCCACGGACCGTTGCTTCGACCCATGTACCCGAAGAGGACCTCGAACCGGCAAAGCGCCGCTTCCTCATGTTCCTGGAGCAATACTGGGGCGGTCCAACCACCTACGGCGAAGAACGCGGCCACCCACGGTTGCGCATGCGCCATATGCCGTTCCGGGTGACCCCCCCGAAGCCAAGGACCGCTGGTTGTTTCATATGCGCACGGCCGTGGACTCTTTGGAGCTCTCGCCGTTGCATGAGGCACGCTGTGGGACTACATGGAGCGCGCAGCGCTGACCATGGTCAATAGCCCTTCGACCGGCCCTGAGGCCTAGGTCCTAGAAACCGAGCCCCAGGCCTGCTCCGGTCCGGACCAGCACATGGCCGCGAAGGCCGCTCAGGCGGAACCAGCGGCCATTGCGGAAGACCTTCTGCTCGGACCCGCCCAGGAAACCCAAAGCGAAAGCGGCGAAAGCCGCACCTGCCGGCAACCCGTCCAGACCGGGTAGTTCCCGGCCCCCACACTGCGGCCCTGGCTGTGTTGACCACTGCGGCACCCGCCAAAGCGGGAATGACGCCCGCCACCTCCGCAATGCCGGCCTCCGCCGCAGACTTGAGGTCGGCGTCGGGAACTGTTCCTTGGGCTTCCCAGCCGGTCCGCGGCGCGCCAACGCCCGCCCAGGATTCAGAAACTGTCGACGGCGGGATGGGCAGTTCCACATCCTCGGCCCCCTGAGCGGGCCAGCCGGTCCATAACGGACGCGAGCGTCACCGTCACGTCGGCTTGCGCAGCTCTGCCAGGGCCATGGTTCGCAGGCCAAGAATCGTAGGGGTTGATTCGCCCAGGATGCGGGGCCTCAGCACACACACGTAGGCAGCCAGGACATTGCCCGTGGCCTGAAGGCGGATAGCGCCGTCGTCGATGCTCTTTGCCCGCGTAACGAAGGTTCGCAGGTCAGCGAGGTCGCGGGGGGGATCGGCGAAGCGGAAGGACTGGGTCAAGACGTCTGTCACATCATCGACTCTACCGGCATGTCCCCCGGTTGAGAGGGGGGGTTGGGGGGGTGCCGTCTAAAGTCGAACCATGACTGACACGAACGCTGGCCTCGAGGTGGAGGCACCCGTAGAAGACCCCCATGGAAGTGCTGATTGGCCTGCTGGATCTTGGTGACTTTGACGGAGCCCGCACCAACGAGGACATTTTCCTGGGGGGGCCGTCCCAAAAGCAACCCAGGCACCGCGTTTTTGGTGGCCAGGTGCTGGCCCAGTCCATGATGGCCGGCATGAGGACCGTTGACCCGGACAGGGTGGCGCACTCCATGCACGGATACTTTCTCCGTCCGGGTGATGCCAACAAACCCATCACCTTCGGTGTGGAGAGGCTGCGGGATGGCCGGTCCTTCTCGGCCCGCCGAGTACATGCCTACCAGGACGGCGTACCGATTCTCTCAATGATCGCTTCCTTCCAAGTGGAAGACAGCGGCCTGGACCACCAGGCACAGATGCCCGAGGCATCCCTGATCCGGAAACCCTGCCCAGCACCGCCGAGCTGTTGTCCCACTACGATCACCCCATGGCACGGCACATGTCTTCAGAGCGGCCCTTCGACGTCCGCCACATCGACCCCCGCGCTCTACGTGTCCCCCACCCACCGATCATGTAGCTACCAATGCTGTCTGGATGAAGACCATGGGCCCCCCTTCCCGATGACCCCAACCTTCACCGGGCCGCCTTGGTGTACGCGAGCGACTACACGCTGCTGGAACCCATCCTCCGTAAGCACGGCCTGGCCTGGATGACGCCGGGCATGAGCGTTGCCAGCCTCGATCACGCCATGTGGTGGCACCGTCCCGTGCGGGTGGACGAGTGGATGCTGTATGTGCAGGAATCCCCCCAGTGCCCAGGGTGCCAGGGGGGACTCGCCACGGGACGCATCTTCAACCGGGACGGGCAGCACGTTGCCACGGTGGCCCAAGAAGGCATGGTCCGGATTCCGTAGCCTTGCCTTAAAGCCAAGAGGCCGATCCCTACTGGGACCGGCCTCTTGTGTTTGCGGCTTACTACTAGTCGCGCGTCAGGCGGCGGTGGGTCACCCGGTGCGGCTTTGCGGCATCGGGGGGGCCGAGGCGCTCCACCTTGTTCTCCTCGTAGGAGTCGAAGTTGCCCTCGAACCAGTACCACTTGGAGGGGGGGTTCTCGTCGTCACCTTCGTAGGCGAGGATGTGGGTCGCAACCCGGTCCAGGAACCAACGGTCGTGCGATACCACTACGGCGCAGCCGGGAACTCGAGAAGGGCGTTCTCAAGGCTGCTCAGGGTTTCGACGTCGAGGTCGTTAGTAGGTTCGTCAAGGAGCAGGAGGTTGCCACCCTGCTTGAGTGTCAGGGCCAGGTTCAGGCGGTTGCGCTCACCACCGGAGAGGACACCCGCCTTCTTCTGCTGGTCCGGTCCCTTGAAACCAAACGCCGAAACGTAGGCACGCGAAGGCATTTCAACCTGGCCGACCTGGATGAAGTCATGGCCTTCGGAGACAACTTCCCACAGGGACTTGTTGGGATCGATGCCGCCACGGGACTGGTCCACGTAGGAGATCTTCACGGACTCGCCGATTTTGAGCTCACCATCGTCCAAAGGCTCCATACCGACGATCGTTTTGAACAGCGTGGACTTACCCACACCGTTGGGTCCAATGACGCCGACGATGCCGTTGCGGGGGCAGCGAGAAGGAAAGGTCTTCGATCAGCACCCGATCGTCGAAGCCCTTCTTCAGGTTCTTGGCCTCGATGACCAAAGAACCCAGGCGCGGTCCAGGCGGAATCTGGATCTCTTCGAAGTCCAGCTTGCGGGTGCGCTCGGCCTCGGCAGCCATTTCCTCGTAGCGGGCCAGACGGGCCTTGGACTTGGTCTGGCGGCCCTTGGCGTTGGAGCGCACCCACTCAAGTTCCTCGGTAAGGCGCTTGGAGAGCTTCGCGTCTTTCTTGCCCTGGACCTCGAGGCGGGCTTTCTTCTTCTCCAGGTAGGTGGAGTAGTTGCCTCATACGGGTAGAGGTGGCCGCGGTCGACTTCTGCGATCCATTCAGCCACGTGGTCAAGGAAGTAACGGTCGTGGGTCACGGCAAGGACAGCGCCGGGGGTACTGAGCCAGGTGCTGCTCAAGCCAAAGTACGCTCTCAGCGTCCAAGTGGTTGGTGGGCTCATCAAGGAGCAGGAGGTCGGGCTTCTGCAGGAGAAGCTTGCACAGTGCTACGCGGCGGCGCTCACCACCGGAGAGGACTGTGACATCGGAATCAGCCGGCGGGCAGCGCAGTGCGTCCATGGCCTGCTCGAGCTGGGAATCGATGTCCCAGGCATCAGCAGCATCAATGGCTTCCTGAAGCTTGCCCATCTCGTCCAGGAGCGTCTCGTAGTCCGCATCCGGGTTGGCCATTTCTTCGGAGATCTCATTGAAGCGCTGGATCTTGCCGTAGATCTCGCCAACACCCTCCTGGACATTGCCCAGGACGGTCTTTTCCTCGTTCAGCGGCGGTTCCTGCAGGAGGATGCCCACGGTGTAGCCGGGGCTCAGGCGGGCCTCGCCGTTTGACGGGGGTGTCCAGTCCGGCCATGATCTTCAGGATGGTGGACTTACCAGCACCGTTCGGACCCACGACGCCGATCTTCGCGCCAGGGAAGAACGACATGCTGACGTCGTCCAGAATAAGTTTGTCGCCAACGGCCTTGCGAGCCTTGGTCATCGTGTAAATGAATTCCGCCATGCCCTTAAATCTAATGGGTAGGCGTACATAACTCACATTCGAGCCCTGCGGTGGAGCTAGCGGGCGTCTCCCACGAAGCATTTTCCGGTGGCCAGCACCGGCAGCACCGTAACCACTACCCCCCCGCCGTCGCGGATCTGCCCCCATGATGCAGCTCTCCCCCCCGTCAGCGCTGCGGCTTCCATCGCATCCACGTCAAGGCCCGTGGCGTACGGCTCACGGACACCTCTACGTTGGCGTTGGGGGATGCCTGCAGCAACCAGGGCCGCACGCAGGGTTTCGCGGTCGGGCTTGGGGGTTGCTGGCTACCAGGGTTTTCAGCGTTGACTCCACGGCAGAGGTGGTTGCTGCAACAGCCGGATCAATGGTGGCCGTGGCCACCGGACTCGCGGACGGTGAGGGAGTAACCGCAGGCTGAACGGTGGATGACGTGGCGTTGCCGTGCAAGCGGTGATCGTCAATGCCGCCGCGATCATCAGC
Source organism: Paenarthrobacter nitroguajacolicus JCM 14115 (assembly GCA_001313365.1). Next base: position 31,264 of record BBFS01000015.1, on the reverse strand, counting down.
GACAACCCGGCTACGCGGACTTTCGATGCGTCTGCTGCCCTGCCATATGCCTGTGCGGTTCGCCTGCTTATCACCTAGCCATTCTGCCATCCACAAACGAGTGCGCCATTCACCTGCGAGCGCCATTCACAGGGCGTGCTGACGGGCGTAGCGTTTTCCCAGTTAGGGTTTAGCGCTTCCAAGTGACGTTTCAGGCAGATCGATAGGTGGAGTTGCATAATGCGTGGACCAACAAGCGGGCCAATACCTGATGCGGTCGCATCGACCACCATTGCTGCCCCCCCTCCTGAAAAGGTATGGGAAGCCCTGACTGATCCGGCCCTCATTCGGCAGTATTTCCTGGGAACCAATGTCACCACGACGTGGCGGGTGGGCGATGAGATTACGTACGCCGGCGAGTACAACGGCAAGCTGTACCAGGACAGAGGCACCATCCTTGCTTTCGATCCTCCGAAGTTGCTGAAGACCACTCATTACAGTCCATCCTCGGGGGGGCTCCCTGACGTTCCCGAGAACCACCACACTGTGGAATACAACGTGACTGACGAATCTGACGGAACAAGAGTGACCATCATTCAAGGCAACAATTCGAGTGTGGAGGAAGTGGAGCAGTCCACCGCGACCTGGGAGTTGGTGCTCCGAAACCTCAAGGAATTTCTCGAGTAAGGGCGCTAACGAGTGAGTGCCTTTTAACGCGGACATCCCCCCCTTGGACGCTGTTCCAAGGGGGATGTTTCGGTGCCCCAGGAGGGAATCGAACCCCCCCGACCGGCGGATTAGAAGGCCGCTGCTCTATCCCCTGAGCTACTGGGGCGCACTCGCGCCAAGACCACATGGGCCGCTGGCGCCACAAAGAGTTTACAGTGCGATCAGCCAACTGCTTGCCATCCCATGCAAGGTGCCTCTAGTCCTCCACAGCCGCCGTTATCCACATAGGCGCATGAGGCACTGCCCTCACTGACTTCCCTGGATGAAGCTGAAAGAGCCGGACAGGCACTTCACCAAACCGAGAAGGACCACCATGAATGACATGATCACCGTTCGGGGGGGCTTCGTGGCCTCGGAGGTCAAGAGCTCCACCACAACACGGGGGGGCACGTCCACGGCATCGTTCCGCCTGGGCACCACGGAACGCCGCTACGACCGCGCCACCAACACCTGGGTGGACGGGAACACCAATTGGTACACGGTTCAGTCATTCCGCTACCTCGCCGGACACGTTGGATGCAGCGTGAAAAAGGGACAGCGCGTCCTCGTCGTTGGGAAGCTCCGGTTGCGGCAATGGGAACATGAGGGCCGTGTCTATCACGTAGCCGAAATCGACGCCGAATCAGTGGGACATGACCTAATGTGGGGCTCTGCCAACTTCACCCGAATGACCGGCGCCTCAGCCCCTGCCGATGCAGCACCTGCTGGCGAGGTACCCGGCACCCCCTGACCGCAGCAATGACTGGGACTCGGACGACCACGAACAAGTTCCACCGGAAGACGAGTCCATCGTGAGGGACGTTGACGGTCCTGATGGCACCGGTCCCCCCCTACTGGTCAACACCACAACAGGCGAACTGGTGGGTGCAGGCGTGTGATCGTTGCACCACGATTCCGGCGTCCACGGGACCAGCAACGCGGGCCCGGCCTATTGTGGGTCCATGGAACACGGCCATCCTGCTTCGAAGATCGAGACAGCTCCTGCCACCTGGGCGGCTGTTGAGGAATTGTTCGGAACCAAGGGCGAACCCTCCCGGTGCTGGTGCCGGTGGTTCGCCCTTACCGGCAATGATTGGGCCGGAACATCGCCCGGTGACCGCAGGGAATTGTTGAAGTCATCGTTCCAAACAGGTCCTGAGCCCGGCGTACTGGCGTTCCGGGATGGTCGTCCGGTCGGCTGGTGCGCAGTGGAACCACGAGCCAGGTATCCGCGCCTGAAACGATCCCAGGTCCTCAGAGAGGCAGGTATCCGGTCGGAGGACGGTCTCGATCTTTGGGCCGTCAGTTGCTTTGTTGTAGCACCGAACCACAGGCGCACCGGAGTGTCGTCCGCTCTGCTTGCTGCCGCGATGGATCACGCTTTCAACAACGGTGCGAACGTCATCGAGGCCTATCCGGTGGATACGGATCATAGGACCAAAGCGACGGCCTCGGACCTGTTCCACGGCACGCTTTCTCTTTTCAAGGCTGCCGGCTTCAGTTCCGTGTCCGAATCAGTTCCCGGCCGCCGTGGTACGCCTCAAAAAGCGTGGTGCGGCTCGATAAGGAGGGTCGGCAAACTACGGCAAAGTGAGGATCATCGGCCCGTCAGCCGTGACGGCCACAGTGTGTTCGCTGTGGGCGGCGCGTCGCCCGTTTGCCGAACGAAGAGTCCATTCGTCCTCGTCGTGGTAGTAGTCGTCCTTGCCGCCCAGGATCAACATGGGCTCAATGGCAATGACCAGGCCTTCTTCGAGCTTCATGCCCCGGCCAGGTCGTCCCAGATTAGGGACAGGAGGTTCGGCGTGCATTGTCCGTCCTATGCCATGCCCTCCATGATCAGCCAACAGCCCATATCCGGCACGTTTCGCCTCGCCACCAATCGCATAGGCAAGGTCACCCATCTTGTTTCCTATGCGGGCAGCGTCGATACCGCGGACAAGTGCGGCTTCCGTTGCTTTCACCAATTCATGATCCGCCGGGTCTCCGTCCCCTACGACGAAGCTGACGGCGGCATCACCGCACCAGCTTCCACGAAGGCACCACAATCGACGCTGAGCAGATCGCCGTCCTCCAGTACGTATCCATTGGGGGGGATCCCGTGCACCACGCGTCGTTGACACTGGTACAAATGACGCCGGGGGGGAACGGCACAGCCGCCCAGCGTGGGTGGTAATCCAGGAAGGCAGGCTTTGCCCCCGGCATCGGAGATTACGGCAGCAGCGACGTCGTCGAGTTCCTTAAGCGAAACACCCACTGCAGCTTGCTCCCGGACTGCGGACAGTGCATTGGCCACTACGCGACCGGCCTCGCGCATCATCGCGATTTGGTCCGGTGATTTCAGCATTGACATCAAGGTTCCTTCGTTGTGGCCGATGTGAAGTTGGTTGTTGCCGGCGGGAGTTCGTTGTTGCCGATATGAGTTCGGGAGCCGATGGCCGCGAAAAGGAACAGCGGGCCGAATATGCCCACTCTACGGTGGCCGAACAGCGGGGGGGACCACAGTTCTCGCGCAGCGGCTCACACCCCGTCGTCCGTCACCGACCTAGAGTTATGGCATGAGCCCCAATGTCCTCGTGGAGTCGATCCGATCAACGCTCCGATCAGCCGCTGATGCCGAACGCGGCGCCGGAGCAGGCTTACTTGAAGTCCGACATGCCTTCTTGGGGTGTCCGGGTTCCCGAGGTTCGCAGGATAGTAAAGGTTGCAGTAAAGCAGTTCCGGTGACCTCGCCAGCTGAGCTGCAAAAAGCCGTTCTTGAGCTGTGGCGCAACGCGGAGGCCCGCGAAGAGCGATACGCAGCCATCGACCTGACAGGCCTGCGAATGGTCAAAGAAGACCTGCAGATGATCCCCCCCTATATGAGGAAATTATCCGGACGGGTGCATGGTGGGACCTCGTCGATGGGGTCTCACATCGGATCTGCGCGCTTCTTCTTGCGCACCGGCCCACGATGACGCCGGTACTGCTGCAGTGGTCCACTGACCACGACATGTGGATTCGCCGGGCGGCGATCACTGCACAGCTAGGGGGGCCAAGTCAGAGACTGATACCGGCCTCCTGTCAGCGGTCATCTCCGCGAACCTCGCCGACAATGAATTCTTCATCCGCAAGGCCATCGGGTGGGCGCTCCGTGAGTACAGCAAAACAGATCCAGCATGGGTCAAGGCGTTCGCTGCCAACAACTCAGCCGCGTTGAGTCCGCTGTCCGCCCGCGAGGCATTGCGGCTGTTGCCGTCCGACTGACGCGGAACGCAGCAGGCCGGACAGGGCCGGGACTTCAGATAATCGGACGCAGTCCGGATTCGTCCCGCACCCGGAACAAGCTCTTGGTCTTCGGATCCATGAAAATCAGGTAAATGGCGAAGAACAACGCAATAACAGCCGCCCCCCCGATCCGGGCCAGCAACAGTGCCAAGCCCAGGTCTTCACTCTGAAGGTACGGGAAGACGTCCAACTGGTCGGAGATGGCGTAGACCATGAAGAATGACACAACGAAGTACAGTGCCTTGACCTGCCAGTCGTTGCGGATGCCGGTCACGGCAAACAGGGGGGATCAACCACACCACGTACCAGGATTGGATCATTGGTGCCAGCAGGACAATGGCAGCAAATGCCAACGTAAGCCGCCGCATGAGCCGGTCGTAGTCTCCCCCCCGGAAGATCATCCAGGCAACAGCAGCAACCATGAGGACCTTGCCGGCGTCATAAACCACCTTGGCCATGACCTGGCCGTCCAATCCCAAAACGCTGGAAATCGATCCGACAGCCAACCCGATAAGACCAACGGGCGCATACCAGATTGCTACGCTCCCGGGCGCCGACAAGCCGTTGATCCATCCGAACCCGAAGCCGTTGACCAGGCTGAGTGCATAGAGGAGCCCGAAGCTCAGAGCCGCTGTCAGGAACCAGTAGAGAAATCTGCGCGGCCATGAGGCATGCTTGCCGGCCCACAGAAGTCCAATGAAGGGAAGGAATACCACCGTGATCGGTTTGACTGAGATGGAGAGCGTGACCAGCACCAGTCCGCGAATGACCCGGTGGGTTGCGCAGTAGTACAGGCCTGCCAGTGCCAGCCCGATCATCAAGGCGTCGTTATGGACGCTGGCAATGAAGTTAGTGAGAAAGAGCGGATTGGCAGCTGTCAGCCATAGTGCCCTGTGGGGGGGATTTACACCGTGGAGTTCGGCCAGCTTCGGCACGTAGATGATGCAGAGAACCACACCCACTGCAGCGACGAGGCGGAAGAGCATGATGCTTGCTTCCGGTTGGACGTTGGTCACCCACACCACAAACTGTTCAATCCAAAGAAACAGCTGTCCGTACGGTACCGGCGCCTCTGTCCATTGCTTGTCAGCTCCCAACTGGAAGTAGTTGGGCAGCGCCGATATGCCGTTCTCATAAGGATTGATGCCCTCCACCATCAACCGGCCTTGGCCGATATACGCGTAAACGTCCCTGCTGAAGAGGGGAACAGTGAACATCATGGGCAGACCCCCCCAGGCCACCACCGCCTGCAGCGTGGCTTTTCGGGCTTCCATTCCCCCCCAGACCCGGACCCGCTGGCCCAGACGAAGCCAGGCGCGGACGAGCAGCATGCCGCCGATGGCCAGTAAAACAATGGAAAGTCCGACGCCCACACCTTCGGTGCGCATCCAGATGAAAAGCGGGAGTCGGCGAAGTTCCGAGACCGGAGCAAGCCAGCCGACCCCCCAGTGAGCCAAACACCATGAACATGGAACCAACGAAGCCGGCGATCAGCGGCGAACGTGCGTTATCTACCTCGCCGGCATCGGCGTCAGCCGACGGCGTCGCTGTCCCTGCCAACCGGGCGGCGGGTACTGGCACCGTCATGTAGTCGTCATCCAATCGTTCACCCGCTGTGTTCGGGTCAAAATTCTGCGTCATGGGGGCTTTCGGCAACAGGAAGAAACGACACTGCCGCGCTCAAAAATCGTACCATCGGAGCACTTGTAAGCCACTGAGGGATAGGCTTGGCGCGTGCCTATTACTAATGAACGCATCGTCTGGATCGACTGCGAAATGACCGGCCTGGACCTCACGAACGACGCCTTGATCGAGGTTGCAGCGTTGGTGACGGATTCCGAGCTCAACATTCTGGGCGACGGCGTTGACGTCGTCATCAAGCCGGATGACGCAGCGCTGGAACAAATGAATGACTTCGTGCGGGACATGCACACCCGCTCCAAGCTCCTGGACGAGCTCCCCCCACGGGAAGACCATGGCAGAGGCAGAAGCACAGGTCCTTGAATACATTGAGAAGTGGGTTCCGGATCCCCCGCAAAGCTCCCCTGGGTGGAAACTCTGTGGGAACAGACCGCATGTTCCTTGCCAGGGACATGCCCAACATCGTCGAGCACCTCCATTACCGCGTGATCGATGTCAGCACCATCAAAGAGCTCTCGCGCCGCTGGTTCCCGCGCGCGTACTTCCAGTCCCCCCCGGCCAAGCATGGCGGTCACCGCGCCCTGGGCGACATCAAGGACTCCATTGACGAGCTCCGCTACTACCGCCAGGCTGTCTTTGTGCCGGCGCCGGGACCGGACACGGCAACGGCACAGCGCATTTCCAAGGACATCATGGCTACCGCAGAGACCTTGGGGTCCAGCGAAAAAGTGTGATCTGCACCATTTTTTGAGTTTTTTTTGCCAAAACCGGCAAAAGTGGACTTTGCACCCCCAAAACAGCAGGTAAGCTATTTGTCGTTGCCTTGAAGGAAAGCCGGTCAAACGGTTCAGTCCAAAAAGGCACATGGTGGGCTTAGCTCAGTTGGCAGAGCGCCTGGTTGTGGTCCAGGAGGTCGCGGGTTCAACCCCCCCGTAGCTCACCCCCCCACCGAGATTGGCTCCAGAGCCGGTTTCCACAAAGGCCGCACCGGTTATCCGGTGCGGCCTTTGCTTTTAACCCAAAAAGCGGACCAAGGCCGCTTCCGGACCGCAGCGCTAGATGAAGGAAAAACTGAGATGACCGTCCTGCCAGTCACCATTTGGGGCGAACCTGTTCTGCACCGCCGGGCAAGTGAAGTCGAGGTTTTCGACGACGAACTCCGCGCCTTGATCGCGGACATGTTCGAGACTAATGACGCTGCCAACGGCGTAGGGCTCGCCGCGCCCCAGATCGGCGTGGGCAAACGCCTTTTTGTCTACAAGTACGCCAACGATGACGACGTCCCCGAACAGGGTGTTGTAGTCAACCCCCGTGCTGACGCTGTCCAAGGTCTCCGGCGCACTCCCGGATCCCGATGAACACGTTGAGGGCTGCTTGTCCTTCCCCCCCGGCGAGTACTACCCGCTGCAGCGCGCTGAATGGACACGGGTTCAGGGCTTTGACGGTGACGGCAAACCCCTGGATTTCGAAGCGACAGGCTGGTTCGCCAGAATCCTGCAGCACGAGTTCGACCATTTGGACGGAGAACTTTACGTCAATCGTCTCGTGGACCGGTACTCAAAGAAGGCCCTCAAGCAAGCAAAGAAAAACGGCTGGGGTGTGCCGGGCCTGACCTGGATGCCTGGCGTCGACCCAGATCCGTTCGGGCACTAAGCCATGGCCGCCAGCCCTCACGCAGAGCTTTTTGAGCTCCTGGACATCACCGGCGAAGACGCCACTGAATGTGCGCACCTTCTGGGGGGACGCCCCCGGACGAGCCTGTTCTGCAGGCGATGAAGGCGATGCAGGAAAGGCTTGGGACCTTTCCAGTAGACAGCATTCGGGCCGACGGCGCTGTGGAGACGGTGTGGATCGAAGCACTCCTCCGCTTCGCGCCCTCAGTTCACGCCTACCATCTGGAGCTGGGAATCAGTCCCGCTGTCTCGGCCGCATCCTTGGCAGACATGGGCTTGCAGCTTCGTATCAACAGGCGGGTCCATGGCCGTTTTGGCCTGGACACCTGGAGTTGGCTGACGTTGCACATGGCCGGCAATTTGTTCCGGCTTGGCCGACTGCAGTTTCATTTGGTTCCGGCCGATGGTCGGGGCTCAGGCTGGGTTCTTGGCGTCCATATACCCGAAGATGGAGGCCTCTCCCCCTGCGCTGGTGGATGCCAGTTTTGCGGAGGCGGGATCCTTCTTCCCCCCCGGTATTTTCCTGACAAGCCTGCGCGCAAAGCCACGTGTGATTCATGGATGCTGGACCCGTATCTCGTCGAGCGCCTGCCGGACAGCAACATCGCGTCGTTTGCCGGACGTTTCACGCTCGACCGCTGCACTGATGCTCCTACGGATGCCATCTACTTCACTTTCAGGCAGCGGGGGGGACTCCATGACTTGGATAAGCTCCCGCGGGAAACCTCACTCCAGCGCGTGGTCCTGGAGCGGATCGACGACGGCGGCATCTGGCAACTGGGGGGGCACGGTCACCTGGCACTGTAGATGGTTTGCTGTTCCGGGCACGAGGACAAAACCCGCTTCATGGCGTCCTTTTCGGCCTGCGTAATCCAGAGCTTATAGGCCGCTTTCACGGAGACCTGCCGGGCGACGTAGTGGCAACGAAAATTCTTGTTAGCCGGCAACCACGTGGCCGCGTCACCTGCGCCCTTCTTAACATTGGCGGGACCGTCGGCGGCGATCAGGTTCAGCGGATCGTTCGCGAATATTTGCCGCTGCTGCACAGTGAGCTGCTGGGCGCTTTTGCCAGGCGTCGGCGAGGGCCACCACATGATCGATTTGAACTGCAGCGCTGGTGTCCTGGCCTCTCCGGAAAGTCACCTGCGCCCCCCGTGTATGGTTCGTGAAAGCTACCACCGGCAACCTTGCACGATGAGCCTTCCGTGAATTCGACCGCCGAAAGGTCCCGCCGGAGAATGTCGTTTCTGGTGTCGCACCCATTCCGGTCAGCGTCCGCCCAGGCTTGCCCGAATGCGGCCCTATCGTAGTCCGATTTGGCCGCGCGCCCTTTTACCGGGATTCGCTCCAAGCGTCGCTCGCCTTTTCCGGGGGCAACGGGCACCCCCCCACCGCGAAGGGGTTTCATCCAGCCGGGATTGTAGACGGGCGCTTCACTAGGGCCGGCGGCCCATGGTTCAGCGGCCGTGAATTGTCCTGTGGTGAAATACCAGGAAAACCCTGCCACCACGGTTGCGGCGGCCAGTCCCAGAATGGCCCACGCCTGACGTGACCGTCGCCGCGCGCGTTTGTAGGCAGACCAAGTGATACTCAAGGGACTCCATCCAGTGGGGAAACAGCAATGTCCTACGAGCGTAGGACATGGCCCCCCCGACAGTCAGAGTCGATATCCACAGTGTGCAGGAGAAGTCACACTGCGGAGATGGGATGCTTCAGTGGGTTATTGCTCACGCATTACGCGCTGCAGGTCCTCTGTTGCCAGCGCGAGGAGGCCTCGCAGTTGTTCCACGCGCTGATCCGGGACGTCGCCGGAAGCGTTGGCTGCAATAGCTTGATCCAGAAGTTTTTGGGCCTGTTTGTGGTTGGCCTTTGCGACGTCCAGGGCGTGCTCCAGGGTGGTCTCATGTTCCAACGTTGATTCGTTTTCCATGAACCCATTTTGGTCAGGTTTCCCGGCTGATACCAGTGACTCAGCCGGGAAACCCGTGAATACTTCGGCGTGCTTAGCTCCAGCGCCTTCAAGCACTGCGATGGGAGCAACCACGTCGCGTGCCGGGAACGACGGCGGGTTTACGCCGGCCATTTCTTCCATGACACGGACAACCTGGCAGGAGTAGCCGAACTCGTTGTCGTACCAGACGTACAGAACGAGGTTCTTGTCATTGGAAATCGTTGCGAGGCCATCAACGATGCCCGCGCGGCGTGAGCCAACGAAGTCAGTGGAGACAACATCGGGAGAGTCGATGTAGTCGATCTGCTTGCGAAGATCGGAGTGCAGGGACATCTCACGGAGGAAGTCGTTGACTTCGTCGCGGGTGGTTCCCTTTTCAAGGTTGAGGTTCAGGATGGCCATGGAAACATCCGGAGTAGGAACGCGGATGGCATTGCCCGTGAGCTTGCCCTGCAGTTCCGGAAGTGCCTTGGCTACGGCCTTGGCGGCACCAGTCCCCCGTGATGACCATGTTCAGGGCCGCGGAACGGCCGCGGCGATCGCCCTTGTGGAAGTTGTCGATCAGGTTCTGGTCATTGGTGAAGGAGTGCACGGTCTCAACGTGGCCGTGGATGATCCCGAACTTGTCGTTGATGGCTTTCAGCACCGGCGTAATGGCATTGGTGGTGCAGGATGCCGCGGTGACGATCTTGTCATCATCGGAGATGTCCCGGTGGTTGATGCCGTGGACGATGTTCTTCAGCTCACCCTTGCCCGGTGCAGTGAGCAGCACACGGGAAGCACCGTTGCTCTGCAGGTGCTGGGAGAGACCCTCGGCGTCGCGCCAGCGGCCCGTGTTGTCCACCACAAGGCGTCCTTGATACCGAAGGCCGTGTAGTCCACAGTGGCCGGGTTGTCCGAGTAGATGACTTGGATTTGCACGCCGTTGGCGGTGATGGTGTTGGCTTCCTCGTCCACGCGGATGGTGCCTTCGAAGGAACCATGCACCGAGTCACGACGCAGCAGGCTGGCGCGCTTCACAAGATCGTTCTCGGCGCCCTTGCGCACTACGATCGCGCGGAGTCGCAGGCCGTGCCCGCCACCGGCCTTCTCAATGAGGATGCGGGCCAGGAGCGGCCAATGCGGCCAAAGCCGTAAAGAACGACGTCGGTGCTGGTGCGGTCGTCTGCGCCACGCTTTCCCACGATTTCGGCGAGCTCGGCACGCAGGTACTCATCCAGCGAGGCGCCGTTGCCTTCGGCCCGGAACTTCTCTGTCAAACGTGCGATATCAATGGCGGCTGCGCCGAGTTCCAGCTCGGACAGGGCGTTCAGCAGCGGTGCGGTCTCTTCGAGCAGCAGCTCGTGGTTGCTCATCCGGCGCGCAAAGCGGTGGGCCTTCAGGATGTTCATGGTGGACTTGTTGATCAGGCTCCGGCCGTGGATGCTCGTGACCACGTTGTTTTCCCGGTACAACCGGCCGATCACCGGAATCATGGCCTCGGCGAGAGCTCCCGGCCCATCCACTTATCAAGACAAGAATCTGACGTCTGGCTCACAGAACTACCTTCCTTGGGTCAACCACATACGTCTTCGTATGCAGATGGCAGCGGCCGCCCGGAGTAGTCCTGCGGCTCATGCGCCGGCGGGCTTCGGTCCACCCACAGCGCCTTGAACGAGAGCAAAGAAAATCCGCCGGCTGCGAACGCAGTCCCGGCGGCAGAACATCTACGTTCAGTAACCATTCTAGGGCGGAAGGAAGCGGTGAAGGCCGCCCCCCCGCGGCGTGAAATCACTCACACGGCGGAAATTCGGGAGTAATAAATGGATGGGTCGACCGATACGCCGGGTTCTGTCATCCCCCCCTGCCGTTACCGGTAAGGGAGTGGCGGCCATCCATCTACGAACGCCGTTGCCGACGCCCTCCAGCAGCCTACCCGGACACTCGGGCGAGCAGCCCTCAAGCGTGTCCTGTCTGGCCTTGCTCCGGGTGGGGTTTACCTAGCCTCCCCCCCGGTCACCCAGGGAGCTGGTGGTCTCTTACACCACCGTTTCACCCTTACCTGCTGCGCTGCGATGCAAACATCACGACGCGCAGGCGGTCTCTTCTCTGTGGCACTGGCCTGCGGGTTACCCCGAGTGGGCGTTACCCACCACCCTGCTCTACGGAGCCCGGACGTTCCTCGAGCCACTTTCGTGACGCGCGACCGCCTGGTCGACCCATCCGCCGTCCAGTCTACCGGCGTTGGGACCACCCAAAGACCCCCCCGGTAATATCGACGGGTGCTGATTCTGCTGCCGCCTTCCGAAGGCAAGACCCCCGCTGCCAACGGCCCCTCCATCAACTGGGAATCGCTCAGCTTCCCTGAGCTGAACCCGCACCGGGCAAAAGTACTCGAAGCGTTGGGCACGGTGAGCGCGCACGAGGATGCACTTGCGCTGTTGGGCGTCGGCGCCTCGCTGCGGGACGACGTCGAACGTAATACGCGGCTGCATGCCGAACCGGCCGCTCCCGCGCATCAGGTCTATTCAGGGGTTCTGTATGACGCCCTTGGCTACAACACCATGACCCCGACGCAGCGCCGGAAGGCGAACGAATCCATCCTGGTGGTTTCCGCACTGTGGGGCGCCATCGGCTTTGGCGACCATGTGCCCGCCTACCGGTTGTCCATGGGAACTGCACTGCCCGACGTCGGACGCCTCGCCTCCTACTGGAAACCGCAGCTTAACGCCGCCCTCGCCTCACGTGCTGAAGGTGAGCTCCTGGTCGATTGCCGCTCCAGCACCTACGCCGCGGCCTGGGCTCCCCCCCGGCGACGCAGACAGTCAATGTCAACGTCTTCAACGAGGCGAACGGCAAGCGCACGGTTGTCAGCCACTTCGCCAAACACACCCGCGGGGGGGAACTTGCGCGACACTTGCTGACCCGGCGTGGCAAGCGCCGGCAACCCCCGGATCAGCTCCTGAAGGCCGCACGGGAAATCTGGAGAACAGAACTTGTTGAGGGAACGGCCCGAAAGCCGCACGCGCTCAACATCATCCTGTCCAACTGACTGCTCCTGCCCAGCTGAGGTTGGGCTGCGTCAGTTCCACTCCGCCGAACGGACCAGGATGACACCTGAGTCCGGGCAAAAAACAATGTCGTCCTCTGCGGCTGCTTTGACTTCGGCAAGGTCGCCGGGGCTGAGCATCATGCCGGAGCCTTCGGACTTACCGTGGAACAGCCGGGCTGCACCGACTCCCCGCTTGGTAATGGTCTTCTCGTAGATGGCAAGCACTCCCGCGTCCAGTGATTCCGCGAAAGCGGCACGTTGCCCGCGGACCACGGTTTCTTCAGCGGCAATCTCTGCAATAGCCTCGTCCAGCTCAGCCCGGATGCTGCCGAACGAGCCCTGGATGTCGTCCACGATCGCCTGCTGGGCAGCCTGACGCTCCCGCAACGTATCCAGCGCTCCAGGATTTCGAGCTCCACGTCTTCCAGGTCCGAACGGCGCTTATTGAGTGAGGCAATGTCGCTCTGCAGCGCCACCAGGTCCTTGGACAGGCCGGTGCCGCTGTTGAGCCGGGTCTCGTCGCGTTCAATGCGGGTGGCTACCTGCTCAACGTCGGCTTCCGCACGGCGAAGTTCGGCCTCGGCGTCGTGGACGGCAACCTTGGCAGCGCCAAGTTCGCCGTTGGCCACGTTCAACGCATCCGTGAGGTCCGTGATGCGTGGATCTGTTTCCAGAACCTTCCGTCGGCCGGCAAGCGACCTGAGCTTGGCATCGAGCCCCCCCTGCAGTTCAAGCAATTTCAATTGTTCTGCCGGTGCTGCTTTCGCCACGCTTACCTCCGCTAATCGCCACCGGTCCTGGGGGGGATCAGTCCGGCCGGACCGCCACTATCTGTCAGGGCTGCCCGTATCTTTCTAGACTCTAGTCCCCGCCGGGAGTGAGTATGAAGTCCCATGGGTCGCTGTTGGTGCCGCTGACGCGGATCTCGACGTCGTAGCCCTGGTCTGCGAGCACGTTACCCAGCGCTTCGGCGGCTGCAGGCAGCCACAGCCATTCACTGGCAAAGTGCGAAACATCGATCAGGTAGGGCCGGCCGTTTGTGGCACCTTCGCGGGCCTCCGATGCCGGGTGATGACGCATGTCTGCCGTGACGTACACATCCGCATGGCTGGCCCGAACGGCGTCGAACAGGCTGTCCCCGGCTCCACCGCAAACTGCGACACGCCGGACCAGGCCGTCTTTATCGCCAGCCACCCGGACTCCCCCCCCGGCGACAGCGGGCAGCATCTCAAAGACGCGCGCTGCGAAATCACCCAGCGTTTCAAGTTCAGGGAGGTCCCCCCCTACCCTGCCGATGCCCTCCTCCGGAAGGCCGTTGCTTGCAGCAGTCAGCGGAGTGACGTTCTCCAATCCGAAAGCGTCGGCCAGGACATCGGAAACCCCCCCGCCCACTGCTGAATCACCATTGGTGTGTACGGTCAAAAGGCCCGTACCGGCCTCTATCAACCGGTGGACAGCGAGGCCTTTTGCGGACGTGGCTGCCACAGAGTTCACCCCTTTGAGAAGCAGGGGGTGGTGGGTGATGAGCAGTTCGGCTCCCCCCCACTCCACGGCCTCATCGATCACGGCCAGCGTGGGATCCACAGCAAAGAGGATCTTGGTGACGGGGGGCGTTGGGTCGGCCGACAACAAGGCCCACCTCATCCCAGTCTTCAGCCAGGGACTCCGGCCAGAGTTCCTCGACAGCCAGCAACACCTGACCGAGCGTAGGATCACCGCTGGCGTCAACTGTTTCGTCTTCTTCGACGGAATCCGCATCAGAAATGTCGGTGTTTACTGCTTCCATGCTCTTATTCTTCCCTACTGGGCCCGATCGGGCGGTTGCCGCACCGGCAGCACCTCCCTGGTGCCGTAATTCTCCCGTAAGGTGAAGCGGGAATCATCAGGCCCTCCGATCCATTGAAGAGAACATGAAAACTTTCGTACTTGGCGGCGGCTGCTTCTGGTGCCTTGATGCCGTATACCAGAAGACCCGCGGCGTCAGCTCGGTTGTATCCGGTTACACCGGCGGCCACGTCCGCAATCCCGATTACTACGAAGTGTGCTCCGGTACTACGGGCCATGCAGAAGTTGTGGCGGTGACATTCGATGAAACCGTGGTTCCGGAGGAAGTCATCCTGGACATGTTCTTCGCCCTGCACGACCCCCCCACCACGCTGAACCGTCAGGGCTATGACGTGGGAACCCAGTACCGGTCCTCGATGTTCTACACAACGACGGAAGAGAAGGTGCTGTTCGAGGAAGCCATCGAGCGCGCCCAGGCCCTATGGTCCGATCCGATTGTGACCGAGGTCAGCCGTCTTCCCGAGTTCCATGAGCCGAGGAAGTCCACCAGAATTACTATGCGAAGTTCCCGTATCAGGGGTACTGCCAGGTGATCATTAACCCGAAATTGGCTAAGGCCCGGAAATATTACTCTGCGTGGCTTACTGCTTAGCAGGGTTTCGATCCTGCTGGTTAGGCTGACCTCAGCAATCCCTCTTCAGAGATAGGCGTAATTTTCATGGCAAGGATCTACGACGACGTCACGCAGCTTGTCGGCCGCACCCCCGCTGGTCCGTCTGAACCGGCTGACCGAAGGCCTCGACGCCACCGTTGCAGTCAAGCTTGAGTTCTACAACCCGGCCAACAGCGTCAAGGACCGTATCGGCGTGGCCATCATTGATGCCGCCGAGAAGTCCGGCGCCCTGAAGCCCGGTGGAACCATCGTCGAAGGTACCTCCGGCAACACCGGCATCGCACTGGCCTGGTGGGTGCAGCCCGCGGTTACAAGGTCATCCTGACCATGCCTGAGACCATGTCCACTGAGCGCCGGGTCATGCTGCGTGCGTACGGTGCGGAAATTGTCCTGACGCCCGGTTCCGAGGGCATGCGTGGCGCCGTCGAGAAGGCACAGGAAATCGTCGCCAACACGGAGAACTCCATCTGGCTCAGCAGTTCGCCAACGAGGCCAACCCGGCGATCCACCGCACCACGACCGCCGAGGAAGTCTGGGAAGACACCGATGGCGAAGTAGACATTTTTGTTGCTGGCGTAGGCACCGGCGGCACCATCACAGGTGTTGGCCAGGTCCTCAAGGAGCGCAAGCCCGGCGTGCAGATTGTCGCTATCGAGCCCAAGGACTCCGCGATCCTCAACGGTGGAGCGCCCGGTCCGCACAAGATCCAGGGAATCGGCGCCAACTTTGTTCCGGAAATCCTGGACACCAACGTTTACGACGAAGTCCTGGACGCGACTCTGGAGGACTCGGTCCGCGTAGCCCGTGAACTCGGCGCTCGTGAAGGTATCCTCGGCGGCATTTCCTCCGGCGCCATCGTGTGGGGGGTGCACTGGAACTGGCCAAGCGTCCCGAGAACGCCGGCAAGCTGATCGTCGCCGTCGTGTGTGACTTTGGAGAGCGTTACATCTCCACGGTGCTGTTCGACGACATCCGCGGCTAACACTTCGCCCGCACGCCTTCATTTCCTGTAGAAAGGTCTTTGTGAGCTTCTTCGCAAGGCTTAAGGAAGACCTCGATGCCGCCCGGTCCCACGACCCGGCGGCTCGAGGCTCTTTTGAGAACTTTTTCGCATACTCCGGCCTGCACGCCATTTGGGCCCACCGTGTGACGCACCGGCTGTGGCAGAATCCGGCGCTCCGTTTTCCCGCGCGCCTGATCTCCCAGCTGGCCAGGTTCCTTACCGGAATCGAAATCCATCCCGGTGCCACCATCGGCCGCCGATTCTTCATCGACCACGGCATGGGGGGGTGGTGATCGGTGAGACCGCAGAGATCGGCGAGGACGTGATGATTTATCACGGAGTAACGCTCGGCGGACGTTCGCTGGCCAAGGTCAAGCGGCACCCCCCCACCATCGGTGACGGCGTGACCATCGGCGCAGGCGCAAAGGTCCTTGGGCCCATCACCATCGGTGCCGGCAGCGCAATCGGCGCCAATGCGTGGTGGTCAAGGACGCGCCAGCGGAATCCATCATCACAGGCATTCCGGCCACATGGCGACACCGCGATGCACGGTCGGAAACCAAACCCGCTGTGGATCCGGCGGAGTACTACATCGAATACCGGATCTAGCCGGCGAGCCTTCTGTAAAAATTCCAGAAGACAGCGTCGAAGGCGCGGTCCGGAAGAACCCTTCGCAATGCCAGGACGCTCCAGGCTCCCCCTGCCCACCGGGTAGCGGGTCCTGGGGGGGCGTTTTGCCGTTGCGGCCCGTACTATCGTTTTCGCCACAACCCGCGCCGGGGGGGTCGACAACACATGACCGGTTCCGGATGTTGATGCCAGTGCGGCAGCCACTACGTGGGCTTGCTCGCTGTAGGGCCCTCCGCCGGAGGCAGCCAACAGGCCCTCGCCCGCGATGGTGCCCCATTCACTGTCCGTTCCCGACGGTTCAATAATGACGACGTCGATGCCGTGCGGCCCCCAGCTCCAGGCGCAGGGAATCACTCATTCCCTCAACGGCAAATTTGGTGCCGTGGTACCACGCTCCCAAGGCTCATGGATCTTGCCGCCAATCGACGCCACATTGATGATCCTGCCTGAACGCGAGCGGCGCATCCCGGGTATGACGAGTTGGGTCATCCTCGCCAGGCCCATGACGTTGACCTCAAACTGGCGCCTGCCCTCAGCCAGTGGAACTTCCTCGAGTGAGCCGTAGGAGCCGTAGCCGGCGTTGTTGACGAGCAAGTCGATTCGCCCATGTGCCGCTTCAACCAGGCCAACAGCAGACGCCATCGATTCCTCCGAAGTGACGTCCAAGGACAGTACCGTGATGCCATGCTGCTTCAACGGCTCCATCTTGTCCACACGGCGTGCCCCTGCAAAGACGGTGAAACCGGCGGACCTGAGGGCGACGGCAGTTTCGAAACCGATTCCCGTTGAAGCCCCGGTGACAAAAGCGATACGGGGGGGTGCCATGGCTGGTCTCCTTCAGTTGGGTACGGCAAAGGCCGGTCCCCCACAGCGTAACTGGGAGGAACCGGCCTCTGACGGGAAGCTGCTGCTAGTGGGTGTCGACGGCCGAGATCTCGGACTTGTCTTCGCCCCACAGCGTGTGGAACGTGCCCTCGGTGTCCACACGACCGTAGGTGTGTGCACCGAACAGGTCGCGCTGGCCCTGGATCAGGGCAGCGGCAACGCGCTTGCGGCGCAGGCCATCGTAGTAGGCCAGCGAGGAGGAGAACACCGGTACCGGGATGCCCAGCTGGACGGCGGTGGCTACCACGCGGCGCCATGCCGGGAGTGCCTCCGCGATGGCCTTGGTGAAGGCCGGCGCGAACAGCAGGTTGGCGGGCTTCTCTTCGGCGGCGTAGGCCTTGGTGATGTCCTTGAGCAGTTCTGCCGGATGATGCAGCCAGCGCGCCAGAGCGAAGCGATCTCGTCCAGCTTGAGGTCCCAGCCGTATTCCTTGGCAGCGGAAGTCAGCATGTCCAGGCCCTGGGCGTAGGAGACCAGCTTGGAGGCGTACAGTGCCTGGCGGACGTCCTCGACGAAGGTCTCGGGGATTTCCACGGAGGCTTCTTCGCCGGCCAGCAGTTCCTGGCCAAGCTTGCGCTGCTCGGCCTGGGAGGAGAGGCCGCGGGCAAAGACGGATTCGGCGATGCCTGAGATCGGAGAACCGAGCTCCAGGGCGGAGATGACCGTCCAGCGACCTGTGCCCTTCTGGCCCGCAGCGTCCACGACCACATCCACGAACGGCTTGCCCGTCTTGGCGTCAACGTGGCCCAGGACCTCGGCGGAGATTTCGATCAGGAAGGAGGACAGGTCGCCCTTGTTCCATTCAGCGAAGATCTTGGACTGCTCGGCGGGCTCGATGCCGGCGCCGGAGCGGAGGAGGTCGAATGCTTCGCCGATGACCTGCATGTCGGCATATTCGATGCCGTTGTGGACCATCTTGACGAAGTGGCCGGCGCCATCGGTGCCGATCCATGCACAGCACGGTTCGCCGTCGACCTTCGCGGAGATCTTCTCCAGCAGCGGGCCGAGGGCGTCGTAGGACTCACGCGAGCCGCCGGGCATGATGGACGGGCCGTTCAGTGCGCCCTCTTCGCCACCGGATACGCCGACGCCTACGAAGTGGAGGTCCTTCTTAGCCAGCGCGGCTTCACGGCGGCGGGTGTCCTCGTAGTGCGAGTTACCGGCGTCGATGATGATGTCACCGGCTTCGAGAAGCGGTTCGAGCTGCTCGATCACGTTGTCAACGGGAGCGCCTGCCTTGACCATGATGAGGACGCGGCGGGGCTTTTCGAGGGAGTCGACGAGTTCCTGCAGGGTTTCCGTGCGGATGAAGTCGCCGTCCGTGCATGCTTTTCGAGCAGGGCGTCAGTCTTTTCCACGGAGCGGTTGTGGAGAGCCACGGTGAAGCCGTTGCGGGCGAGGTTGCGGGCCAGGTTGGCGCCCATCACCGCAAGGCCGGTGACACCGATGTGTGCTGACATCAAACTCCAATTCGTTCGTGTGCAAACAGTCCCACCTACCCCCCCTGGGGGCACGCAGGAAGCGAATTCAAAACCAGGGGCTGTAATAAACCATACGTATTAAAACCGTGGGCCGGAAAGCGGCGCCCACGTTTTGGAACGGCGCCGCGTCATAAACAGTCTATGATGCCGACCCGGATCCGACAGCGCACGGGACGTCCCCCCCGCGCCACTATGCTTACCTCTATGTCAACCAGCCTCCACCACCGCGCCGTAGAGCATTTGGGCACCAGGATTGTCGGTGGCGCCCTTCCTACAGGCCACGTCATGCTGGCCGAGCATTTGGAAGACGAGCTCAAAGTCTCGCGCTCCGTTGTCCGTGAAGCTGTCCGCGTGCTGCAGTCGCTGGGGGCTGGTGGAGACCATTAAGCGGGTGGGCATCCGGGTCCTCCCGGCCCACCGTTGGAATCCCTTCGATCCGCTGGTGATCCGTTGGCGGCTTGCCGGCGAGGGGGGGCGTGGCGCCCAGTTGAGGTCGCTGGCCGAACTCCGTTCCGCCGTCGAGCCTGTTGCAGCAGAGCTGGCCGCAGGAAACGCACCCGAAAGTCTTCGGCAGGAGCTGGTGGGCATCTCCCTGGCCATGAAGGAAGCCGGTGATGCCGGCGATATGGCCCGCTTCCTTGACCTCGATATCCGGTTCCATGCGCTGGTCCTCTCCGGCTCCGGGAACGAAATGTTTGCCAACCTTATTGGGCAGGTCACTGAAACCCTCACCGGCCGCACCGTCCATGGGCTCATGCCGGAACACCCCCCCAAAAGCAGGCGCTTCAGTGGCACATGGATGTTGCACACGCGATCGACGCCGGCGACGGTTCCGTCGCGCGCGATGCCGCCGCCAAGATCATGCGGCAGACCATCGCGGAGTTGGCACCCAGCTGGAATGACCAGCCCCCCCGCGTCTTCGTCCCCCCCATCGCGCGGAACTAACTGTCGCCACGAGCCAGCTACTGCCGGAAGTTCAGCAGCACCTTGCCGGATTCGGCTGAGTTCTTCGCCACTTCAAAGGCTTCCAGGGCTTGGGCGAGGTCGAACTCGTGTGTCACCACAGGATCGACAAACAGCGAGCCATCAGCCAGGGCATCAATGACCTCATCGATCTCGTTGTTGAAGCGGAACGAGCCAAGCAGTTCCAACTCGCGGGTGATGGCCAGTGAGATGAACACCGGCTGCGGTCCCGACGGCAGGAGCCCCACCATCACCACTTTGCCGCCCCGGGTAGCACCTTGATAGCCGAGGCCAGCCCGAAATGGCTTCCAGAGGATTCAATAACGACATCGGCATCCACGGCGGCGATGGCATCCGCATCATCACCCTTAAGGACGTCATCGGCGCCAACGGCCCGGGCGATTTCCAAGGGCTTGTCGTGCATGTCGACAGCGACGATCCTGGCCGCACCGGCACGCTTGAGAACGGCGACCACAAGCGCACCAATAGGGCCGCTGCCGATCACAAGCGTGGTCTTTCCCTTGACGTCTCCTGCGCGTCCTACCGCGTGCCAGGCAACACTGGCAGGTTCAACCAGGGCAGCGGTGCGAAGGTCCAGGTTTTCCGGCAGCGGTCGCAGCATTCGCGTGGGCAGGTTGGCGTAGCGGCTGAACGCGCCGTCCGTGTGCGGGTACCGGGCAGCACTGCCCAGGTACGTACAGCCCGGGGGGGACAGATTTGGCCGGTCCTCCGGGTACCTGACGTCACCTGAGGCAGGGGGGGTAGCCGGATGGACAGCCACACGTGTGCCAACCCCGGGGGGGCCGGCACCATCAACAGCTTGCCGGACCACCACGCCTACGATTTCGTGCCCGAGGACCAGGGGTTCTTTGAGGACGGACTCCCCCCCGCTGCACCATGCAGCCAATAATGCAGGTCTGACCCGCAGATCCCACCGTAGGCGATCTCCACCACCGCCTCATCGGGAGCAGGTGCCGTCAGGGGGGGAATGTCTTCAATCCTGAGATCGCCCTTGCAGTGGGCGACTACGGCGGGGGGGCCGAAGGCCGGGAGATTGATGCCCATCAGACCACCACCGTCATTCCGCCGTCGACGAAGATCGTCTGGCCGTTCACGAAATTGGATGCCTGCGAGGCGAGCCACACAGTTGGCCCGGCAAGATCGGCTACTGTCCCCCCCACCGGTTGGCCGGCGTCCGGCCCAGGATCCACGAGTTGAAATCGTCATCATCCACCAGGTTCCGGGTCATTTCCGTGTGGATGTACCCGGGCGCTATGCCATTGATCTGCAAGCCGGAGGCAGCCCACTCTGCAGTCATGGCGCGGGTCAGGTTGCGAAGTCCACCCTTGGCCGCCACATAGGGTGCAATGGTGGGACGGGCCAGGTCCGTCTGGACAGAGCAGATATTGATGATCTTCCCCCTGTCCCCGGGGGGGGATCATGTGCCGGGCCGCTTCCCGGCCCACAAGGAAGGCGCTGGTGAGATTGGTGGTAATCACACGCTCCCAGTCCTTCACATCAAGGTCCAGCATGGGAACACGGTGCTGGATTCCGGCATTGTTCACCAGGATGTCAAGAGGACCCACGTTCTCCTCCACCCAGGCCATTCCTTCAGCGGCGGCCGTGGCGTCGGTGACGTCGAAGGCCAGGTTGTGGACCCTTCCCTCCGGGTAGTCAGCAGCCATGGCCTGCCGGGCTGCTTCCAGCCTTTCGGCATTGATGCCATTGAGCACCATGGTGCTCCGGCATCCGCAAGCCCCCTGGCCAGGGCGTTACCGATCCCCCCGGCTTGAACCAGTGACCAACGCAACCCGGCCGGTCAGATCAAAAAGTCCATTCATAGTTTGTACGTCATTTCTTCTTCGGTTGGGCCGTCTCTTCTTCAGTTGCCCCCCCGGTCAGTTGCTGTTCGACGCCGCGGCTGCCACGCTCAGGTTTGCGATGGCCTGGCGAACCACGGCGAGATCCTGGTCTCCGAGTCCTTGGCGCTTGAGTTCGTCGTATAAATCGATTGCCGCCGAAGCCATGGGGACGGCAGAGCCAACTGCTTCAGCGCTGGTGAGCACGAAGCCCAAGTCCTTATGCATGAACTTGGCCGGCCCTGTCGGGGCATAGTCCTTGGCAGCCAGGCGGGGGGGGCCTACGTTGTCCAGCACCCGACTTCCGGCCAGCCCTCCCGAGAGGACCTCGTAAAGCGCCACCACATCCATGCCGGAGCGTTCCGCGAGTTCGGCTGCTTCGGCAAGCGCCGCCGTCGTGGTTCCCACGATGAGTTGATTGCAGGCTTTGGCGAGCGACCCCCCCGATCCCAGAGGACCCATGCGCCGCACGGTGGTCCCCCCCATGGTTCCCAGGAGCGGCTCGAGCGCTTCGAACTGGCTTTCTGTCGCGCCCACCATGATGGCCAGACTTCCGCTTTGTGCCCCCCCGGAGGTGCCGCCGCTGACCGGCGCATCAACCACCGTGGCGTTGCCACCGGATGCCTGGTGAACAGTCTCGCCGAACAGCCGGACTGCGGTGGGTGAGACGCTGCTCATGATGACGACGGCGGTGCCCGGTCGGGTGGATCGTTCCGCCATGACTCGAGCAATTCCGTGGCCGCTTCCTCAATGAAGGGCAGGTCAGGGAGCATGAAGATGATGGTGTTTTCGTTGCGCAGCTCTGCGACGCTGGCTGCGCGGCGGACGCCGGAGAGGTCCTCAAAAACGGTGTCGGAGCGGTTCCAGGCGGTGACATTCCATCCTGCGCCGGCGATGTTGGAAGCCATGGGCGCTCCCATGAGTCCTAGGCCGACGAAGCCCACGCGTTTGCTGGTCACGGTAGGTAACACCTCACTTCTTTGTGGTCATCCAGGAGATTTCTGTTCAATATCCTAGCCTCCATTCAGTATGATGAACACCATGACGACTGACGAACTTACCATCGCCATCGCTGTGCCGCTCGAAGCAGAGCACGTAGAGCTGATCCGCGCTGTAGATCCCTCTGTAACCGTTTTTTACGATCCCGCACTTCTTCCGCCGGAAAGGTTCCCCCCCGCCGATCACGCTGGCGATCCGGAGTTCAAGCGCACGCCGGAGCAGGAGGAACGCTACTGGGCCATGCTTAACAGGGCCCAGGTCCTGTACGGCTTCCCTAACGAGAGCCCGGCCGGACTGGCGCGCATAGCCGACAGCAACCCCCCCACCTGCAATGGATCCACGCCATGGCGGCCGGAGCGGGTGGCGCCGTCAAGGCATCCGGCCTGGACACGGAAACCCTTCAAAAGTTCCGCGTGACGACATCCGCGGGTGTCCATGCGCTGCCCCCCCTGGCAGAGTTCTCAGCCTTCGGCATCCTCAACGGGTTCAAGCGCAGCGCCGAAATGGCGCAGGACCAGGCCACCAAAAACTGGCCCGAGCTGAGGACGCCCACCAAGCTGGTCAACGGCTCCAAAGTGGTCATCGCAGGCCTCGGCGAGATTGGCATGGAGACTGCTCGAATCGCCCTGGCCTTGGGGATGAAGGTCAGTGGAACGAAGCGCACTGTGGAACCGATGGAGGGGGGGATCGACGAGGTCACCACCAATGAGGGCCTCCCCCGGCCTGCTGGCGGACGCGACGCAGTGGTGAACACACTGCCCGGCACCCCATACACGGAGAAGCTGTTCAACAAGGACATTTTCTCCGCCATGAAGCCTGGAACCGTATTCGTCAACGTCGGCCGCGGCACCGTAGTGGATGAGGTCGCTTTGCTGGAAGCCCTGAACAACGGCCAGGTCTCATACGCCTGCCTCGACGTATTCGCGGTGGAGCCACTTCCGCAGGACAGCCCTTTGTGGAATCATCCAAAGTCCTGGTGTCACCGCACACCTCGGCATTAAGCACAGCGGAAAACCGGCTCATCACGGAACGCTTCTGCAGCAACCTGCGCACATTCCTGGACGGTGGCGAACTCCCCCCACCTGGTTGATCCGGTCCACTTCTACTAGGCCGGAAACTACCATCCTGTGGCGTCAAACCACCTCTCGGACAACGTCTCGGTCATGGTCCTGACGTAGGTACTCGAGAGGTGGTTGTCGTCGAGGTAGACATACACGTTGCCAACGATGCCCGGGCATGAAGATCCGTCGCAGATCAGGTCCGTCATGTCCAGGATGGACAACCCCCCCGTGAAAGTACCCTCCAACTGATCCAAGGGATTGCTTTCGGCAAGCACCGACGACTGGGCTGGACGGCAGCGCGGGTCCTCTACGCCGGACGCCATTGCACACTCACTCGGGCTGAATGAGAAGCGCGGGTTGTCCCTCATGGCGATGA
Source organism: Paenarthrobacter nitroguajacolicus JCM 14115 (assembly GCA_001313365.1). Next base: position 7,299 of record BBFS01000015.1, on the reverse strand, counting down.
CCTCAATGCCCTGGTCAGTGATCTCGCCAACCAGTTCGTCAAGACCCCAAGTGAGGTCCTCCTCCGGTGAGTCTGTAACTGCTGCCGTCCCCCCCACAAGGAAGACAGCATCGGGCTGATGGATACGGATGTGTTCCCGGACGTTTCGGTTGAAGGCGTTGCATTCGTCCCCCCCTACCTCGTCCGTTTCGGTCATGAACGGGCAGGCCCCCCCGAACGTGATGGCCTGGACACGCCACTGGTGCTCCTTGGCCAGGGGGCCGATGGCTCCAAGCCACTGCAGCGAATGGGACTGACCCACCACAAAGACGGTCCTCTCGGCGTCAGCACCGATGTCGTTCTGCTGGCACTCTGCAAACAGCACCGGATCCGTTGGACGAAGATCTCCGGTACATGCGCCGTCGAGCCTTCCCCAATCTTCCGGCAGCTGCTCAGGGGGGTGGGCAGCGTCCGCGCGCCCTCGCTAACAAGGTCGACATATCCGGGTAGCAACGCCCGCGCCCCCCCCGGGTTATCGTCGGCATTCTGCGAAGCGATAATGTTCTTCGCCATTTGTTGCTGGTATCCGAACTGCACCATCGGAGCGGCAGCGACCGCAAGACAAACAAATACAGACAACGCCAGACGCCGGCGCTTGGCCTCCGGCCATCGCCATGCACGCAAGGGTTGCTCCACAAACCGGGTAGTGAGGAACGCCAACAGCAGCGACGCACCCACGATCAAGGTGCCGGTGATCGCATCTGCATGGTCTTGGCCGATCCACACCAAAGTAATCACCAACAGCGGCCAATGCCACAAGTAGAGCGCATAGGAGGTAGATCCCAGACCCACCAACAGCTTGGACGAAAGGATCCTGTCAACTCCGAAGCGGCTGCCCGATTGCCCCCCCGCGACAATGACTGCCACGGCCGCAAGGGTCGGCCACAAAGCCACAAACCCAGGAAACGCGGTCTGCACCTGAAGAAGGGCGCCGCAGCTCAGCATGGCGGCCACCCCTGCCCAGCCAAGCACGCTTCGCAGTCCCCGCCCGGGCCGAAGATACGGAAGCAACAGCGCCACCAGCGTGCCCAAGGCAAACTCCCACAACCTGGCAAAGGTATCGAAGTAGGCCAATTCCTGATTGGCCGCCGTGAAGTAGATCGAATACGCCAGCGATACTGCGAAGATCAGCCCGAAGACTCCAAGCAGCACGGCCCGGTACCGCAGATTCAGACGGCGGCACACCCAGGCCGTGGCAACGAAGATGGCCGGCCAGAGAATAAAGACCTGCCCCTGGATGGACAGCGACCAGAAATGCTGAAAAGGACTCGCCAAGCTGTGGTCTGCCGCGTAGTAATTGACCACCTGGCGCTGGAGCAGCCAATTTTCGACGTAGAACAGCGAAGCCCATCCCTGGCTGACTATTTCGATCCAGCGTGTGCGGGGGGGAATGAACACATACGTGGCCGCGAGAGTGCCAAGCAGGACCACGACGACGGCAGGCAGCAGCCGCCAGAACAGGTGCAGCCAGTGCCGCACCAGTGATACCGGCCGCGCGTCCTCGTAACGGCTGACGAATTGCACCGTCATCAGGAACGCCGAAATCAGCAGGAAGACGTCCACTCCACCGGAAACCCGGCCGAACCAAATGTGGTATGAAACGACCATGAGTACGGCCAAGGAACGCAGGCCTTGGATCTCAGGCCGAAACGTAGTCTTCCCTTCCCCCCCGGCCCGGACCTGCCCGGTACTCTCCGGTGACGCAAGGCCCTTGGTTGCCGTCATCGACACGCTCCTCTTTCGCTGCACCAATTCTGCACTGCCACCCGCGAATTTCCACCACAGTCTGAGCCACTCATTTTTGTGTTCAGGCGCAAAACAGCGCGGCACCCTCTTGAAGGAGGTGCCGCGCTGTTTTGAGTGTTCCCGGTGCAGGTGCTTCTGCGGAACCTACTTTGCGTCTTCGGTACTGACGAGGTCCCTGCCAGCCGTCTCAGGGGTAAAGAATGTGGTCACGAATGAGATGAGCGCCAGGACCAGGGAGTAGATGGCCAGGACCAGCCATGAGTGGTTGGTGGCGGCCAACATCAGCGCGCCGAGCAGCGGTGCAAGTCCGCCAGCCAGAACCGCCGAGATTTCGCGACTCATGCGACGCCGGTGAAGCGGTACTGGGATCCGAACAGTTCGGGCAAGAGAGGGCACTGCGGCCCAGCATCGACTGAACACCGATTGCAATGCCTACCGCCATGACTACCCATACCAACGTGACGTTCCCCCCAAAGTGACCAGGTAGAAGGCAGGAACCGCGATGATCGCCTGGAAGAGTGCGCCGTAGCGGTACACAGGAACACGGCCGAACCTGTCGGACAAGGCACCGAAAGTTACCACCATGACGGCGGCGAAACCGGCCGCGATCAGCAAACCCACAGGACCGATGGAGTTGTTACCAGCGAACACGCCCGCCGGCATGCTCATGAAGGACACCAGCAGCGCGGAGTAGATCGAAGAGTTGCCGTTCTCACCCATGCGAAGACCGATACCGAGCAACACGTTCTTCTTGGAGTGCTTCCAGAGAGCGCCAATGGGGTTCTTGACCACGTTCTTGTGCTTCTCCAACTCCTGAAATGCGGGCGTTTCCTTGAGCTTGAGACGGATGAAAATGGCCACGGCGATCAGAATGAAACTGGCCAGGAAAGGCACCCGCCACAGCCACCCCCCCTGAAGGACAGCCTTGTCCGCCATGGCAATGAGCGCGAAGGTGCCGGCACCGAGGAGCGTGCCCAACTGAATGCCGACAAACGGCAATGAAGCGAAGAACCCACGACGACGGCGCGGAGCCACTTCTGAAATCAGGGTCGTAGCGCGGCTTGCTCGGCTCCGGCCCCCCCCAACCCCTGGATGATTCTCAGCGTGACCAGCAATACAGCGCCGAGCATTCCGGCTTGTTCGAAGGTGGGAAGGAGGCCAATGGCGAAGCTTGCAGTTCCCATCAAAGCGATGGTGAGGATGAGGACCATTTTCCTTCCGAACCTGTCCCCGATGTAGCCGAAGATCAAACCGCCAAACGGACGGGCAGCAAAGCCAACGCCGTAGGTGGCGAACGACGCAATCAACGCGCCGTCAGGGCCCAGCGGAGAAAAGAACAGCGGACCGAAGATCAGCGCCGAAGCCAAGCCATAAATGTAGAAGTCGTAGTACTCCAGCGCGGAGCCGACAGAGCTGGCCAGCGTAGCCCGCCGGAGCTGTTCCGGCTCAACTACAGCGTCCCCCCCGGCCTCGGCCGCGAGCTTTTCATTTGCACGAGTTATCACAAGCACTCCCTCAAAATCACCCCCCGGGCCCCCCCGTTGGCCCAGCGAGATAGTGATGGCATCACCGCCAAGATCACTATGATGAACAGCGTACAGCTTGTTGAACGCGCTGCCAAGGTTGTAATCAGATTTATTTCGAGCGTTTGAAAAGAACTAACCCATGGGGGTTACCCAGGGAACGCGCCAATTCCTTAAGTTCCTTGACCATGAGGCGCCCTGCTCCTCCGAGTAGGTGGCCTTGAGCGCTGTCACCGACAGGCCAAGGCTTGGGCCATGTGCCCCGTGGGTAGGGACCGGCACGGCCAGGCAGACTACGCCTACCGTGGACTCCTCATCCTCGAAGGCGTACCCCCCCTGCTTGCGGATGGTGGAAATCTGGGCCTTGAGCTCCTCCGCAGTCTTGAGGGAGTTCGCGGTCATGGTGGGCAACTCCATGCCATCCGGGAACATCGCGTCGATATCGTGATCGTGAAGCTGTGCAATCAGGGCCTTGCCGACGCTGCAGAGCGAGACAGGCATCTTGTCGCCGATGTTGGACGTCAGCCTGACCGCTGGATGGCCCTCGTACCGTGCCAAATAGATGACATGGTCGCCATCGAGCATCGCAATTCTCACAGTCTCTCCCGAGAGCGTAGGCGCTTGCTCGCAGTACTTGTAGAACTCCTGCACCTCGTCCAGGCGACTGAGGTATGCAGCTCCCAGTTCCACAAGCTTCCTCCCCCAAGGCAAAGTCGGCACCTTGGCGGGTAATGAGCCGCGCTTCTTCCAGCGCCAATAGCAGGTTGGACGTGGAGGACTTGGGAATTCCGAGTTCACGCGAGAGATCGCTCAGTGTCAGTCGGCCCGTAGGCGACTCGGCCAGCACCTCCAACACGGCTGCAGCGCGGGTGACGGCAGGCGCCGGCGACGAAGCGCCCAGCTTCGGAACGGGAGGTGCGGGAATCGGCCATGATTCTCCTTCGACATCGCAATTCGACTGTTCATTCTGCTGAACAATACTCATCATAGTGGAATGGGGGCGTCTCAGCAGGGTGAGTTGGGCCAACGCGCCGTCTCCGGTGAGACCGTACTTTCCAAACCAAAAAGTTCTCTGTATATTCATCTTCGAGCTCTCCACCGCGGCATCCCCCCAATAGTCGTGGTGGAGAGCTCATCCATTTCCGGCGTCAGCTAAGCAGCAGCGAGTTCCTCGCCCCCGGAGGCGCCAGCCCCCACCAGTTCCGTCCCTCACGAGTTCCCAGGTAGCGATGCCGGACCGTGGGTTGCTCCCCCAGGCGGACCTGGACCTGCCAGACTTCAATATCAACCCGCCCTTGCCCCCTGGCATCCGGCGGGACTGCTCCCACCAGGCAACCCGCTCAAACCACCGCACTGGTTCCACCACCATGCGCCACTCCCGGCCGCCCCCCTCATGATGACCGCCGGGGCGCCTGGCTCAACTGTGACGATGTGTACGTGCTCCATGGAACAAACCGTAGGGTGCAGGTCTGACATTCAAGATCGCGGGCAGCTGGAAGGAGGCAAACAAAAACCCCGCCCTCCAAGCCTTTCGACTTGAATGACGGGGTTTTTTTGGTGGGTCCTACCGGGATCGAACCGATGACATCCACGGTGTAAACGTGGCGCTCTACCAGCTGAGCTAAAGACCCAAACCGCGGCTTCCGTGCTTCGTAACTTCCTCCGCGCTTCAACCAACGAACAATGACTCTACATGATCAACCGCCCGAAACACCAATCGGCGCAGGAGCTTGTGGAAGATCCGGCAAGGAGCGCGCAAGGTAGTCCAATGCGCCGCTGACTCCCAGTTCCAATTTCACTTGAGCAAAGTCGTCGCCGCGGGTAGTTCCCCCCCGGTTGATGATGACCACTGGTTTTCCCGATTTTGCGGCGTGGCGCACGAACCGCAGTCCGCTCTGAACCGTCAGCGACGATCCCGCCACCAAGAGGGCGTCCGCGTTATCCACCATCTCGTAGGCGCGGGCCACCCTGTCCTTGGGGACGTTCTCACCGAAGTAGACAAAGTCCGGCTTCAACGTCCCACCGCAAATGGGACAGACCGCCATCACGAACGAGGTAATGAGCTCGTGGTCCTCAACTGTTGCGTCAGCGTCCGGAGCCATCTCTACTACACCGGACTCCAGTGCCGCCTCCAGGAAACCAGGATTGATTTCTTCAAGGATTGCTGCGATCAAGCGCCGGGTGAAGGTGTGTCCATTGCTGAGGCAAACCACCTGGTCGAATCGACCGTGCAAGTCCACCACGTTGATGCTTCCGGCGTCCTCATGGAGCCTGTCAACATTTTGTGTAATGAGACCGGACAACAGGCCGCGACGTTCCAGAACCGCGACTGCCTTATGGCCGGCATTAGGATCGGCATGCCTGAGGTGGGACCAACCGATGTGGTTCCGCGCCCAATAGCGCCGCCGGTTTGCCTCACTTCCCACGAACTCCTGGTAGGTCATGGGGGGGTTCCGGGGGGGCGCAGAACCGGGCCCACGGTAGTCAGGAATCCCTGAATCAGTGCTCAACCCGGCTCCGGTGAGTACAGCTAAGCGCTTCCCGCTTAGGAGATCCCCCCCGGCAACTTCGAGCGCCTGCAACTCTTCGGGGGTCAAGTTGCCCTACGGGCGCGGATGGCATGCTGGCAAATCCAGTCATGCCGACTCCGGGCCTGGGATGGTTCATGACGGCTGGTCCGCCAAGGACGACAACGCCCGGCGATACTCGGCAAAGTCCCTCGCTTGGCCGCGGGGGGGATTGACAACGACATAGCGGATGACACCTGTAGCGTCGATGATGAACGTCCCCCTTAGGGCCATTCCACTCGCTTCATCGAAGACGCCGTAGTCCCGTGCCACGGCCCCATGCGGCCAGAAGTCCGCCAAGAGGTCGAAGCCAAAGTTCTCATGCTCCGCGTAGGCCCGTTGTGCGAACTTACTATCTACGGACAGCGCCAGTACCGTGGCATTCGAATCTTTGAAGTCCGCGATGTTGTCGCGAATCTCACAGAGTTCGCCGGTGCAAATGCCGGAGAAAGCAAAGGGAAAGAACACGAGGACAACATTGCGGCCCCGGTAGTCCGCCAAACGGACAGGCTCGCCGTACTGATTCAGCAGTTCAAAATCCGGTGCAAGCTGCCCCGTTTCAGGAACGAGCACCTGGCCGGAGCCTGTTGGACTGCTGTCACTTGTTCTTCTTGGGCACCAAACGCGTGGCGCTCCAGTCCTTTGAGACCCCCCCTGCCGATGTAGTCAGGTGTAGTCCTGAAGTGGGGGGCGGCATCCTGGATGTCTGCAGGAGAAACGTAGTTGTCACGGCCTGACTTTGGCGTCAGTACCCAAACAACCCCCGCCTTCCTTCAGGTTGGTGAGCGAATCCATCAGGGCATCAACAAGGTCACCGTCGCGTCCCGCCACCAGAAAACAACAGCATCCACGACGTCATGATCATCTTCATCCAACAACTCGGAGCCTGTGACATCTTCGATGTCGTCACGCAAGTCGAAATCGACGTCGTCGTCGTAGCCGCGTTCCTGAATCAGATCCCCATCTTTGAAACCCATTCTTTCCGCCACATTTACCGATGTGGCGGCGTCGGCCTCGCTCACGTTTCCTCCTTTTGCAGTGACTTCCATTACTAACAGCCAACACCCTTTGGGCGTGTGCTTCAAGCTATTGTCCCAGCCAGCGGCCATATTCCGCATTCCACACGGTGTTTCGACGCCAAGAGGATTGCGTGCTTTGCGTCACGGAGGCCGCGGGAGTGTGACATACAACGCCCCCCCTAGGCGCCCACGGCTACGCATCGCGACGCCGCGAAAGCTAGAGTGGCCATGAGCGCTACGGCTGCAGGGCGACCGCCCCCCGAGAAGTTCCACAGGCAGCCAAGCGCTCACAAGACCTGCCCGGCGCATCCGACCGGGCTGTTGAAACAGAGATGTCGCACACGACGCGTTCACGACGGGCAGTTACCCTGCCGGACTTGAGGCGCCGATGCATGCGCCTAAAGG
>BBFS01000014.1 GCA_001313365.1 Paenarthrobacter nitroguajacolicus JCM 14115 | reverse complement strand
GCCCCCAGACACCGTATACATCGCGGAGACCGGGAGCCCTGCCTTTGCGAGGCTGTCGACCACCAACTTTTGAGCCGCGGAACCTTTGCGTGAACCGGCGTTGATGACCACGGCGATGGAGCGGGCTTCCCGGGTTGGCTTCATGAGGACATGGTAGGTCTACAGCCTGTGTGAGGCTTCGTTAACGCCCAACGGGTCCCCTTCCTTGTGAGGAAGGGACCCGTTGCTAACTGCGGTCTAGCTGGCGTTCAGCTTAGAGCTTGCCGAACTCTTCGCGGACCGGCTTGTAGGTGTTGTCGTCCTGGTATTCGTAGATACCGATGTATGCCTCGGTGGGGTCGCCGGCATCGGAGAACGTTACCGGACCGGACTGGCCGTCGTAGTCAACGTCCTTGCCCTCGCGGAGCAGGGTGACGCATGACGGGAAGTCGGTGCACTTCTCGCCGCCTTCAGAGACTTCCTTGAGCTTGGCCGCGATGTCCGTGCCTTGGTGCTCTTGGCTGCCTCAGATGCCAGCGCAATCAGGTTCACGGCGTCATAGGACTCGCCTGCGTAGCTGTAATCCTTCAGGGCGGGATCGATCGCGAGGAGCTTCTGCTTGAAGGCGTCCTTGGCGAACGTACCGGGGGGGATGGTTCCCTGTGCGCCCTTCATGGTGCCTGCCTGGAAGTCCTTGCTGTAGTCCGAGGTGTTGCCGTCAACCATGAACAGCTGCGTGGGCTTGACGCCCTTGCCGGTCATCAGCGGACGATGCTCTTGGCCTGGTCGAAGGTGATCAACGCGATCGCATCGGGCTTGGCTGCGAGGACCTTGTCCACCTGGCTGCTGAACTGTGAATCACCCTCGTTGAAGAGTTCTTCTGCAACAACCTTGCCGCCGGCTGCCTCGAAAGCTTCCTTGACGTTCTTCTGCAGACCGGTTCCGTAGGCGTCGTTGAGAACGATCATGCCAACAGTCTGGGCACCACAGGTAGCCATGTAGTTGCCGAGGACCTTGCCCTGCAGGACGTCGGACGGTGCCGTGCGCCAGTAGAGGCCCTTGTCATCCCATGTGGTGAAGTCAGGTGAGGTGTTCGCCGGGGGGGAGAAGTGGATGACGCCGGCGCCCGTGATCTGGTTGATGACCGTCTTGGAAACGCCGGACGAGGCCGCACCGATTACTGCGCTCACACCCTGGCCCAGCAAGGCTGTGGTGGACTGCGTGGCGATGTCGGTCTTGGTGTCACCGGAGTCGCGGTGGGTTACTTCCACCGGGGCACCCAAAACGCCACCGGCGTCGTTGACTTCCTTGACGCCGAGGTTGACACCGGCAATTTCAGGCGGGCCGAGGAACGCCAGCGACCCCGTTGTCGGCAGGAGCGATCCAAGCTTAAGCGGCGTAGCCGTGGTGGTGGTCGAGGGAGGTACAGGTCCCGTGTTGGTGGCAGCCTGGCTGTTGCCGGCCCCCCCGCCCCCCGCCGCTCGGTGCCGGGCAGGCGATACCTGCCGCGGCGGCGGATTGAGACCCAGTCTGGGTAGGTGTCGAAGACCCACCACAAGCTGTGGCCAAGAGAGCGACCCCCCCAATGCCAAGCGCGGTTAGCTTGGCGGCTCGGGGCGCCGCTGGGGGAAAGATCAAACATTCGTTGTCTCCTCGATCGAAAGGTGCGAACTGCCTTTGATGCGATTACTCAGGTGTTCCTGATTAAGACTCAAACTAGTGCAATTGCCCCCCCGGGAACATAAGTGATTCAGGTCACATCCCTATAACACTCGTTGCCTGTGGGGGAATCTACGAGCTTGCTGGGAAAAGTCACTGAAGAGGAGAACCGTGCACAGGAAGGGAGAAAGAGCTCTCACCTTGCGTCTGTGCCCCAGGTGGGACTCGAACCCACAACACGCGGATTTTAAGTCCGCTGCCTCTGCCAATTGGGCTACTGGGGCGCCCGGACCATGGTATCCCAGCTAGAGCCGGTTGAATGGCGCGGCGTAGCGAAAGGTGCCCCCGGACGCGTCGGGCCATTCCGGTAGGGGGGGTAGAAGCTGGAAGTGCTCGCCCCACATCGCCTCAGGCGGTTCAACGCCCATGGAGGTGGCTGGCACATAGCCGAAACGCGGATAGTAGAGAGGGCTGCCGAGCAAGGCGATTCCGGGTTCTCCGAGTGCCGTGGCACGAGCCGCCGTCTCGCGCATCAACGCCGAACCAACCCCGCGCCGCTGGAAGGGTGGAAGCACGCCTATGGGACCCAAGCCCAGCATTTCGAGCTCTCCCACCCAGCCCCCCCGCGTACTGATGGCGTGACCCACGATTTCACCGCCCATTTCCGCCACGATGCTGAGTTCCGGGACGTACTCGCTGCACTCAAAAAGCTCTCGCAAGAGCCCCACTTCAATCGGCGTGCCTTCAACGGGTTCACCGGTCACCGGGGGGGAGACAGAAAACGCCCGTGCAGTCAGTTCCAGGATCTCGGCCCGGTCCTCGGGCCGCTCCGAACGCAGAACCACGCCGCGGGCAAGAAGCCGCAGCACGTCCATGGCCCGGCCCGCGTCCTCCGACGGCACCAACAGGTGATCGTGATGGAAACCTGCCAGGACGTTGCAACTGATCCCCGCGTGCGTCAGCGCAGCACTGACAGCAGCAGTGAGCCCCCACGGCTTCCAAAGCCGAATGGACCTGGAGCGTGATCCATGTGGCCACGAAATCGTAGCTAAGGCCCAAAGAATCGGCTTCGTCGCGGTGAAGGACTACCGTTAGGCCTTCGGCTTCGCGAACTGCCGCTTCGATGCCACCTTCCAAAGGCCGGCCGTGCGGCCAAAGAGCGTATACGTATTCGCCATCGCGGGCTACGGGATGAAGCGACTCCAGGAGCGTCTTCAGATCAGTTTCACCGGACATGGCAACAGTCTAGGGGGGCAGCTTTAGCGCGCCCGCCCAGGCGACGGCGTTAAACGCCGACGCGACCATCCCCCCGCAAGGGGACGGCCGCCGTCGAGCGTGTACTACTTGGCGTCAGCAGTTACCGGAGTCTTGACTTCCTCGGCAACCGGCTTGGCTTCCACCGGTGCCGGAGCGGCAGCAGGCTTGGGAGCAGGCGTCGCTGCGGCCACGAAGGCACCGCGCGGGTTGTCCAGGTCCATCAGCGGCGTGGTGTCGCGGCCGGCGAAGAAGGCCAGGATCCAGCCGAGGATCACGCGGAACTTGCGTTCCACCGTGGGCATCGCCATGCCGTGGTAACCACGGTGGGCCAGCCAGGCGAGGCCGCCCTTGAGGCCGATGCGGCCGAGCAGGTTGATGTTTGCAACACCCTTCCACTCGCCGAAACCGGCTACAGCACCGAGGTTCTTGTGCTTGTAGTCGTGCAGCGGCTTGTCCCAGCGGGAGGCCCAGAGGTTCTTAGCGAGCTTCTTGGCCTGGCGCAGGGCGTGCTGGGCGTTGGGGGGGACGCAGGTGCCGTCCGGCAGACCCTTGCCCGTGAGGTCCGGAACAGCGGCGATGTCGCCGGCTGCCCAGGCGTTCTCCACGATGCCTTCATCGCCTGCGATGCGCAGGTCAGGCAGGACGCGAACGCGGCCTCGCGGTTCCAGCGGGAAGTCGGTGGAGCGGATCATCGGGTTGGCCTGCACGCCGGCAGCCCATACCAGGGTGTCTGCTTCAACTTCACCGGCGGGGGGGTCTTGTCCGGGAGGTTGATCAGCTTGAGGTTGCCCTCGGCACTGTCAAGGGAAGTGTTCAGGAGTACTTCGATGCCGCGGCTGCGGAGGTGCTCCACAACCCACTCGGCCTGCGAGGCGGTGACCTCGGGCATGATGCGGCCCATGGCTTCAACCAGGATGAAGCGGACTTCTTCCTGGCGGATGCGGGGGGTTGTTGCGCACAGCAGCGCGGGCGAGGTCTTCCATTTCGGTGAGGCATTCGATGCCGGCAAAGCCGCCACCCACCACAACGAAGGTCAGCGCTTGGCACGCTCTGCGGGGTCAGTCATGGTGGAAGCTGATTCGATGCGCTCCAGCACCTTGTTGCGAAGTGCAACGGCTTCCTCGATGGTCTTCAGGCCGATGCCCTTGTCCGCGAGTCCCTTGATGGGGAACGTGCGGGTGATGGCGCCGGCTGCGATCACGACGTCGAAGTACGGGATCTCGAAGTTCTCGCCGCCGTCGGACGGGGCGATAACCGCGGTCCGGTTGGCGTGGTCGATGCTGGTGACGCGGCCCTGGATGAGCTCAGTCTGCTTGAGGTGCTGACGATGGGAGACGACGGCGTGGCGTGCCTCGATGTTGCCACCGGCTACTTCCGGGAGGAAGGGCTGGTAGGTCATGTACGGCAGTGGATCAACGACGGTGACGATTCCGCCTGCGTTCGCGATCTTCTTCTGCAGTTTGAGTGCTACGTACAGGCCGACGTAGCCGCCGCCGACGACGAGAACCCGGGGGACGGTCAATGAGCTCTGGGGTGGTTGCCATGAGTCCAGAGTACAGTACTTTGTGAAAATCTTCACTAACTACTTCCGGGCAGGCGGATCCACCTTCAAAAGGGCGCCTGTTTCGGCCTCCTCAGTGGCTACTGGCGGGTCCCTTAGGACCTTCGCAGCTGGACCGCGGCACCTGCAACGAGGGCAATGAACAACGCTCCAAAACCAAGCACGACGGCGGCAGGAAGGGCTTCGTCCACGGTGGCCGGCGTCTTCGCGACGGGGACAGTCGGATCGGCAAGCGTCGGAGCGGCGCTGGTAGGACTCGCCACGGGCGCTTGTGAGGGTTCGCTGAAGACGCCGCGGCGGTGGACGCGGATCCAGTCCGCGATGGAACCCAAGGGGTTGGTGCTGGTGGTGGGTACGTCGTTCTTCAGCGCGGCCTCAGCGTTGAGGATGCCATACCCATAGAGGGGGTCCTTGCCTGGGGCGCCGGCATCCTTGGCAGTGCTGACGATCCTGTTGATGACCTGGGTAGCGCTCATTTCCGGCCACTTGGAACGGATCAGTGCTGCCACACCTGAAACGATGGGTGCCGCTCCGGACGTTCCTGCCCACTCGGCATACGAACCACCGGGAATGCCGCCCACCAGTTTCTCCGCCGGAGCAGCTACTCCAATACTGATGCCCTGGGACGATGAGTCGACGCTGGCGCGTCCCTCACCATCCAACCCGGCTACCGTGAGGACGCCGGGAATAGTTGCCGGGGGGGCACCAACCTGCACGTTGCCACCCACCCGGTTTCCCGCTGCGGCAACAATCACCACATCCTTTTGCTCCGCGTACAGGAACGCTGCGTCCCAGCTCTGCGGCCAATCCGGCGAAGTACTGCCGAGGGAAATGTTGATGACCTTGGCACCGTTGTCCACCGCCCAGCGCACGGCTTCAGGTATTTGCTCCTGGTCCGTCTTGCCGCCCGGGTTGGGCGAACCGAGCCACGTTGAGATGGCGAGAATCTCCGCTTCGGGCGCCACGCCCGTGATCCCGTCCGGTCCCCCCGGCGGGCGGGGGGTGGTGGGTGGCGGTGGAGGTGCGGCCGGCTTTGGAGCTGCTGACCCTGATGCCGATGGCGACGGCGACGGGGTGGGCGTGGTGTGGCCGCGCCCGGCGAGCATGGTAGCCACCAGGGTGCCGTGTTCGGTCTTGGCGCCGATACTCTTTTGTCCGTTCGGAGCCCCCGGCCCCCCCGGAGACATCCGTCCCACCGACTACAACGCCCTTGAGGTCAGGGTGGCTTCCGTCAATACCGCTATCGATGATCGCGACCTTGACGCCGGCACCCTTGGACACCTGCCAGGCGTTGGTGACACCCGATTCCTTGAGCCAGTACTCCTTGTCGCGCCAAGCATCCGCGTTGGCTGCCGGCGCGGACAACAGCGCACCTGCAAGCGCCCCCCCGCCGGCCAACATGGTGGCAAGCGCAGCGGACAGGGTGCGTCGGTGCCGCAACGTCATTCGCCGTCCCGGATACTCAGGGCGATGCCGTCAAGAATGTCGTGCTCGCTGGAAACAGCCGCGCGAATGGTTCCGTTGCTGACCGTTTCCATCCGTGCCAGAATGCGGCGCCAAACCAAAGCACCCGCTCCGATCACATCCACGCGTCCCGGGTGCATATAGGGAAGGGCAGCACGTTCTTCGCGCGTCATTTCCAGCAGGCTGGTGCAGGCGTCGGTGATGGTTTCGACATCCAGCGAAGCACCGTGGATTCGGCCGGCTCATATTTGCTCAGGCCCAACGCGTGCGCGGTGATGGTGGTGATGGACCAGCGACCCCCCCAACCACCGCTGTGGCGCGGTCGAGCGGTACCGCCTGAGCGGCAAGATCAAGTGCGGCATCGACGTCGGCCTCTGCTGCGGTGATTTGCGCAGCCGTGGGCGGATCGCTGCGAAGGTGACGTTCAGTCAACCGCACGCACCCAATGTCCACCGAGCGCGCTGCGATAACGCCGCTGGAGTCGCCCAGTACGAATTCGGTACTCCCTCCGCCCAGGTCCACCACCAGGATGGCGTCCTCCCCCCCGTGGCCGGCAGGACGCTGCTGGCCCCCCCGCGAAGGACAACGCAGCTTCCTCGTCACCTGAAATGACCTCTGGCCGTACGCCTAAGAGATCCCGGATGCCGTCCACAAAGACCTGGCGGTTACTGGCATCACGAGTTGCCGAAGTAGCGGCAAAACGGACTCGTTCGGCACCGTGTTCCTGGATGAGCCGGGCGTAGTCCCGCGTAGCAGCAAAGGTGCGCTCCAAGGCCTCCGGAGCCAGCTCGCCCGTGGCATCGACGCCCTGGCCCAGCCGCACCACGCGCATTTCACGCACGACGTCGGTCAGCGGACCCTGCGCATCCGGTAGTCCGTCTGAGACATCAGCGATAAGCAGCCGGATGGAGTTGGTACCGCAGTCAATGGCAGCCACGCGGCTCATGCAGTGCCTTCCTGCTCGTCAAGGGATTCAATCTTGGACTTCCGCACCGGCGCGGGACGCCCCCACGATGTCAGGCAGCCCCTGCGGACCATGGCGGCTCAAATCCCGTGAAGGAGCCTCGCCGGCTGTGTCCCAGGCGCCGTCGCAATAGCAGCGGTCCTTGGTCCACCATTCAGTGATGGCATCCAGTGCCTCGTCCCCCCAGCGGATTGACGCCCGGCCCGGCAGCCAAAGAATGCCCCCCCACCAGGACATGCAGGCACTTCACGCGGGTGGGCATACCGCCCGCAGAGATACCGTCGATCTCGGGCACTGCCCCTGTGCCGGAACGATCAGCGATCTGGTTGCGGGCCTGCAGGTAGGCATCGTGCGCGCCATGGTAGGCGCCGGCCAACTCCTGGTCAGCGGTCAGTCGCTCGTTCATCTCGTTCATGAGCCCGCCAGCTTCAAGGCGGGACACCGCTGAAGTGATGACCGGGTGGGTCAGGTAGAACGTGGTGGGAAACGGTGTTCCGTTGCTGAGCCGGGGGGGCTGTCGCTGCCACCAAGGGGTTGCCGCAGACGCACCTCGCCGGGATCTCGACAACATCCCGGACCGGCCTGCCCAGCTGTCGGCTGAGTACCTCAAGATCGTGTGCTGATGGCTGGCGGGATTCCTGCGGCACGGCTGCCGTGTTCTCTTCCACTTGCGCTGCCAACCTTCCTGCCCCCCCTTTTGTCGCGTCCCATGCGACACGACGGCGGCGGGCACCGCGTCTAGTCAGTTGCCGATCGTCTGATTGACTCCCAGAGAGCGTCCACCCAGCAGATTCTCCGGGTTTGCCGACGATCCGGAGCCGGTGCGGCCACCCGGTGTGCCGGCGGCTTCTTCTCCCCCCAAACACCCAGTAACCTGTTTCACCCGGCATAACCATGTTAATGCGGTCGCGGGCCTGCTGTTTCACGTAGTTGGGGTCCTGCCACCGGGAAAGCTGCTTGTTCAGCTCGGTTTGCTCCGCTTTCCTGCTCGCAATTTCCGCTTCCAGCGCTGAAATTTCGGCGCGTTTCTCGAGGAAAATCTTCACGGTGGGGGCCAGCAGGATAGTGATGGCAATCATCACGACAGCCAGTGCGAGCATCCGGCCGGAGAACGCCTTGGCCGGTACGGGATCCAGCTCCCGGTCATCCTTCGCCCCGGGCCGTGGTCTTTCCGTGCCCTTGTCCGCAGCCTTCGTGGAAGTGCCTGCCGGCTTGCTCTCCTTGCCCGCCTTGGTACCGGTGGGCGTCTTGCTGTTGCCAGGGGCTTTGGCGCCAACCGCCGCCGTCGATGTCTTTGACGAAGCCCGCGGCCCGCCGAACTCGGCCTTGATGACGTCGGCGCCCTCGGAACCTGCGCCTTCAGAACCCTTGCCGGTCCCGCCGGATGCACCGACCGGACGGGCACCACTAGACGGACGGGCACCACTTGACGGGCGACCAAGGGCGTCGGCCCTGGGTACCTTTGGACGACGGGTGGCCATGACACTCCTGTAATGCCCGGTGCTTGCCTGGCGGGTTGCTGCGCTTGCTGTTGCTGACCTGGCCTGTGGTGAACAGAACCGGAGTTAAACACAGAACCGGCGGCCATGGTCTTTCCA
This sequence comes from Paenarthrobacter nitroguajacolicus JCM 14115, assembly GCA_001313365.1. The sequence goes on along the minus strand of BBFS01000014.1, from coordinate 55,417 downwards.
CCATAGCCACCGGTTACGTGTTTTCGCTGAAGGCTAGCCCTTGAAACGCGGGAACGCGCTGCGGCCGGCGTAGCGTGCGGCGTCGTCGAGTTCTTCTTCGATGCGCAGCAGCTGGTTGTACTTGGCAACACGCTCGGAGCGGGCCGGGGGCACCGGTCTTGATCTGGCCCGCGTTGGTTGCAACGGCGATGTCAGCAATGGTGGTGTCCTCGGTTTCGCCGGAGCGGTGCGAGGTAATGGTGGTGTAGCCGGAGCGCTGAGCCAGGGAAACGGCGTCGAGCGTCTCGGTCAGGGAACCGATCTGGTTGACCTTGACCAGCAGGGAGTTGGCCGTGGCCGTCTCGATGCCCTGCTGCAGGCGGACCGGTTGGTGACAAAGAGATCGTCGCCAACAAGCTGGACCTTGTCACCAATGGTGTCGGTGAGGGTCTTCCAGCCTTCCCAGTCGTTCTCGTCCAGCGGGTCTTCGATGGAAACCAGCGGGTAGTCGGCAACGAGCTCAGCGTAGTAGGCGCTCATCTCGGTGGCAGTAAGTGCCTTGCCTTCGAACTGGTAAGCACCTTCCTTGTAGAACTCGGAAGACGCAACGTCCAAGGCAAGTGCGATGTCCGTGCCCGGGGGGGTGTAGCCGGCGTTCTTGATGGCTTCCTGGATCAGGTCCAGTGCAGCGCGGTTGGACGGCAGGTTGGGGGGCAAAGCCACCCTCGTCGCCGAGGCCGGTGGAGAGGCCCTTTTCCTGCAGGACAGCCTTGAGGTTGTGGTAGACCTCAACGCCCCCCCAGCGCAGGCCTTCGGAGAAGGTCTCGGCACCGATCGGGGCAATCATGAATTCCTGGATGTCAACATCGGAGTCGGCGTGCGAGCCACCGTTGAGGATGTTCATCAGCGGAACGGGCAGGACGTGGGCGTTCGGGCCGCCCAGGTACTTGTACAGCGGCAGGTCAGCAGAAGCAGCAGCTGCATTGGCCACGGCCAGGGAAACACCCAGGATGGCGTTGGCGCCGAGCTTGCCCTTGTTGGGCGTACCGTCCAGGTCGATCATGGCCTGGTCGATGCTGCGCTGGTCAGTGGCGTCGAAACCAATCAGGCCGGGGAGATCTCGTCGATGACGGCGTCAACGGCCTTCTGGACACCCTTACCGAGGTAACGGCCCTTGTCGCCGTCGCGAAGCTCAACGGCTTCGTGCTCGCCGGTGGAGGCACCGGAGGGAACTGCTGCGCGGCCGATCTGGCCGTCGGAGAGCAGGACCTCAACTTCTACGGTCGGGTTTCCGCGGGAATCAAGGATCTCGCGTGCGTGGATGGCATCGATAAGCGCCATGGATGTGCTCCTTATGGGCGAATTACAGGAATGTGGAGGGAAATTCTCAACGTCCTCGTCGCTACTAGCGTAGTCGAGAGTGGCTTACGTTACGGCACGGCTTCCAACGGCTCACGTCATGAAGGCTGCGCCTGGTTGTTCTGAAACGATCGAACTGCGGCACGGAGGCCCGTTCGGCGTCGAGTCCTTGCTCCCGGGCACCCGCGACGATGGCGAGCAGCAGCTCCCCCCCCAGCGCCTCTTCCGAGGCCGGAATGACAGGAAGTCCGACGGCGGCCAGTCGGCTTTGGGTGTCAACGGGCATGCCGGCGCGGACTGCCCGGTCGAAGGACTTCTGCGCTCCTGCCAACGCCGGCAGGTGCGGCGGGATCCCCTCGAAGGGGTCCTTCCGCTCCGGCTTCTCCGCGCGTTTGGCGGCGTCCCACTTAACGATGATTTCCTCGACGCTGGCCGGGAAACTCTCCTGCAGGGAACCGTCGGCCTTGAAGACGTGCTGGTTTCGCCGGACCATCTTGGCATTGATACTGCGCGCCACGTCCCCGAAATCAAAGCTGCCGCGCTCCTCGGCGAGCCGGGCATGAAGCACTACTTGAAGCAGCACATCGCCCAGCTCGCCGCGGAGCTCCTCATCAACAGCACCGGCTTCGATCGAATCAACCACTTCGTAGGCTTCCTCGATCAGGTACTCCACCAGCGACTCGTGGGTCAGGGCGCCCATCCACGGGCAGTGCTCCCGCAAGGCAGCAATGGTCCCCCCCAGCAGCTCCCCCCCGACTGCTGTGGACCCATGCAGCTCCGGGAGGCTGGAATCGTTAGCCGAGGTTGGCGTAGGCATCGTTGATGTACTCAACCAAGGCTTCACGCTCGTCCAGCGGCAGGAACGCTGCCTCGGCCGCGTTGAGCGTCAGCTCGAGCAGATCATCGAGGTCGTAGTCGAAGGTCTCCACCAGGAGTTCGAACTCGTCGGTAAGCGTCACGCCGCTCATGAGGCGGTTGTCAGTGTTGATGGTGACGTTGAAGCCGAGCTGGAAGAGCATGTCCACCGGGTGGCTTTCGATGCCGTCGCCAAAGCCGGAAATGGCACCGGTCTGGAGGTTGGAGGAAGGGCAGATTTCAAGGGCGATTCCGCGGTCGCGAACCCATGCTGCCACGCTGCCGATGGTCACCATGCCGATGGTGTCCTCGCCGTCGTCGTCGGAGTTGTCCTCGAACTCCACCGAGATGTCCTCGGCGATCCGCACGCCATGGCCAAGGCGCAGGCACGGCCGTCCACCAGGCAGACTGGATGCTCTCCAGGCCGGCAGCCTCGCCGGCGTGGACCGTTGCCGGGAAGTTGTTCTCGGCCAGGTAGGTGAACGCGTCCTTGAAGCGGGACGGGAGGAAGCCGTCTTCAGCGCCGGCAATGTCGAAACCGACCGCGCCGTTGGCGCGGTGGCGGACGGCCAGCTCGGCGATTTCCTGACCACGATCAGCGTGGCGCATGGCAGTGATGAGCTGCCCGACCTGAATCTGCTGGCCGCGCTCTTCGGCGGAATCCATGCCGGCTTCCAGCCCGGTCTGGACTGCTTCCACAACTTCGTCCAGCGTCAGGCCCTGCTGCAGGTGCTGTTCAGGAGCCCACCGGACTTCGCCGTACACGACGCCGTCCTCGGCCAGGTCCTCCACGAATTCCTTGGCGACCCGGAACAGGCCTTCCTTGGTCTGCATGACGGCGACGGTGTGGTCAAACGTTTCGAGGTAGCGGACCAGCGAACCGGAGTCCGCGGATTCACGGAACCATTCACCCAGCGCCACCGGATCGGTGGAGGGCAGGGTGTGGCCGGCGGCCTCAGCCAGCTCGATTATGGTGGCCGGGCGGAGTCCTCCGTCCAGATGATCGTGGAGGGAAACCTTGGGAAGGCTCTTCAGATCGAAGTCAAGGGCAGGGGCAGCGTCAAGAATGGGCTCAGTCACGTACTAAGACTAGTCCCCCCCACCGCCGCCCTCGGCAGGTCCTTAGCCGGCAGGATTGGAGAGGTCGGCCCCCCCGGCAACTGCTTTTTGCGACAGATTCGGCTCCGCTGCGGGAGCTGCACTGCTTGCGGCCGCTTCACGGGCCTGGTCCTTCTTCTCAAGGTACTTGTGCCACCAGCGCAAGGCATGGTCCACCACGATACCGAGGACCACGGCGAAGGCCACTGCAATTCCGACGCGAGGAGCGGGTTGTGGTGTACCCACTGACCTGCGAGCAAGCCAATGCCGATTGAGTAGCCAACCCACGTGATGCAGGCGAAGGCGTCCAGCCAGAAGAAGGTGCGGTGGCGGAATCCGGTCTGCCCGGCGACGTAGTTCACCGCTACCCGACCCCACGGAATGTAGCGGGCGGTGAAGATCAGGACCGCACCGCGCTTGTCCAACTCGTACTGTGCCCACGCGAACATTTTCTGGACCTTGGGTCGCCGCATCCACTTCCAGCGGGTGAGGCCGATCTTGCGGCCCAACATGTAAGCCATGTTGTCGCCGGCCATGGCACCTACCAAGGCAGTTGCACCCAGAATCCACAGGTTGGGTTCTCCGCTGTGAAGGGACAGCGCCGAGAGGCCCACAATGGCTGTTTCGCTGGGGAGAATCGTGGCGAATCCGTCAATGAAAAAGAAAACCAGAAGTACCGGGTATATCCAGGGCTGCCCGGCTGCATGCTCGAGCATTTGATTCAAAAACTCCACGCGGGGGTAGCTCCTAGACGAATGTGACTTGACGATGTGACGGAAGTCGCTCTAGTGTCCCACGGCCGGGACGTCGTTCGCTACGTCCCAGCCTTGGGATCACGCGTTTAACGCTATCGGTTTGATGAGGTTGTGGTCGTCAACCGCCAGGCTGATCTTCCGGGGCAAGAGTCGTCATACCGTGGGTGGAGTCGGGGCGTCTTCCTCAGGAATGTTCTTGCCATCCAAAGGCACTGATCCCCCCCGGACTTTGCTAATGATGCGATCGATGATGATTCCCAGGATCACGGCTACCACGATCGCTATGACGGCACCCAGCAGGTGGTTGTCCTCGAACCAGACACCGAAGAAGTACCCGAGGATCACCGAATACGTTGCCCACAGGACGGCCGACATGGCGGTCAGGGCTACGAATTTGCGGTGGTGGAAGTGCGTTGCGCCGGCCGTCAGGTTGACTGCCACCCTGCCAATGGGGATGAACCGGGCCACCATGATGAGCGAGGCTGACCGGCGTCGAAGTTCCTTGCCCGCCCAACGAAAGGCGCCCTGCATCCGCTGGGTGCGCATCCAGCGCCAGCGTTGGATGCCGATGCGGTGTCCAATGATGTAGGCGATGTTATCCCCGGAGAACGCGCCGATAGCTGCCATCAAGCCCAGCAGCCACACGTTGGGTGAGCCGCTGCTGCCGGACACGGCACTCAGGCCCACCACCACGGATTCGCTGGGGATGGGCGGGAAGAAACCATCAATCACGCAGCAGGCCAGCACCAGGACCAACACCCACGGCTGTTCCGCCGCGGCGAGGATGAAATCGTTGATGCCCTGCACGGTTTCCTTACGATAGCCGGCTCCCCCCCACAGGCGCCGGATGGCTAGTATCCCGGCTGTTCCTGGAAACAGCCCGGGACACTTAAGCCTAGGCGATGCGGTCGATGATCAGCTGATGCGCCGGACGTGACCCTTCAGGAGCAATCACGACGGCACTCTGGAGCGCTTCCTTGGCCCGGTCGAACTTTTCCGGGCTATCCGTCAGGAGTGTCATCAATGGCTCGCCTGCCCGGACCAACGCGCCGGGCTTGGCGTGCAGCCGTACTCCGGCACCGGCTTGAACCTGGTCTTCCTTGCGGGCACGGCCAGCACCCAGGCGCCAGGCGGCAATACCCACGGAAAGCGCGTCCAGTTCCACCAGGACGCCGTCCGCCGGAGCGTAGACAACCTCGGATTCCCTGGCCACGGGCAGCGCGGCCCGGGGATCTCCACCTTGGGCTTCGATCATCCGGTTCCAGACGTCCATGGCCCGCCCGTCCTTCAGGCAGCGGCGGGATCGGCATCGTGGATGCCGGCACCGGCCAGCATCTCCTCGGCCAGGCGGACGGTCAGTTCGACGACGTCTTCCGGACCGCCACCGGCAAGGACCTCCACTGATTCCTCCACCTCGATGGCGTTACCCGCGGTCAACCCCCCCAACGGTGTGGACATGTCCGTGATCAGCGCGACGGTGTGCACACCTGCGTCCTTGCCCAAGGCCACCATGGTCTCTGCAAGCTCCCGGGCCCGTGCTTCGTCTTTCATGAAGGCGCCCGAACCCACTTTGACGTCCAGCACCAAGGAGCCTGTTCCTTCGGCGATCTTCTTGCTCATGATCGAGGAGGCAATCAGCGGGATGGCTTCCACCGTTCCCGTGACGTCACGCAAGGCATAGAGCTTCTTGTCCGCGGGTGCGAGCCTGAACCTGCAGCACAGATGACTGCGCCGACGTCCTGAAGCTGGGCCATGATTTCGTCGTTGCTCAGGTTGGCCCGCCACCCGGGGGGATGGCCTCCAGCTTGTCCAGCGTCCCGCCGGTGTGGCCGAGGCCGCGGCCCGAAAGCTGCGGAACTGCGACACCGAACACGGCCACCAGCGGCGCCAACGGCAGCGTGATCTTATCGCCCACCCCCCCACCGGTGGAGTGCTTGTCGCTGGTAGCCTTCCGGCCGCCGTCGGGCCTTGTCAGGGACGAAAAGTCCATCCGCTCGCCCGAGGCGATCATGGCCGATGTCCAGCGTGAAATCTCGGCGCGGTCCATGCCGTTCAGCAGGATGGCCATGTTCAGTGCCGCCATCTGTTCCTCGGCGATCACGCCGCGGGTGTAGGCATCAATGGTCCAGTCGATCTGCTCGGGAGTGAGCGTGCCCTTGTCCCGCTTGATGGAAATGATCTGGACGGCGTCGAACGCTTCAGTGGTGGTCACGTGGTTTCCTCCAGATGTTCGGGACCGAAGGCGTCAGGAAGTACCTGGTCCATGGATTTGATTCCCTGCGTTGTCATGAGCTGCATTCCGGGCGCCTGAATTCATAGAGCAGCTGGCGGCAACGCCCGCACGGCATGAGGATGTTGCCTTGCCCATCCACGCAGTAAAACGCGGCGATTTTGCCGCCGCCTGTCATGTGGAGCTGACCGACCAAGGCACATTCGGCGCAGAGAGTCAGCCGTAGCTGGCGTTCTCAACGTTGCAGCCGCTGACGATCCGGCCGTCCTCGGTGAGCGCCGCAGCCCCCCACCGGGAACTTGGAATATGGCGCGTACGCCCGTTGCATTGCCTGCTTTGCTGCATCTTCCAAGGCCTGCCAGTCGATAACTTCCGCTGGCATCGTCAACCCTTCACGTACGGTATGCCGCTTGCGGCCGGTGGCCGGGACTTACCCACCAAACCTGCCACCGCGAAGATGGTCACCAGGTACGGCAGCATGGCCATGAACTGGCTCGGTACCGGGGGGGTACCGATGATGCCCAGGATGGACTGCAGGTTGTAGGCGAAGCCGAACAGCAGCGAGGCAAGGAACGCGCCGATCGGGTTCCACCGCCCAAAGATCAGGCAGCAAGGGCGATAAAACCCCGGCCGCCGGAGATGTCCTTGGTGAAGGAGTCGATGGTCACCAGTGTGAAGACGGCACCCCCGATGCCCGCGATGGCACCGCCCAAGGTGACGTTCCAGAAACGGGTTGCGTTGACGTTGATACCCAACGTGTCGGCAGCCTGCGGGTGTTCGCCGACTGCCCGGACGCGGAGGCCCCAGCGGGTCTTGAACAAGCCGAACCACACCACGGCCACCGCAATATACATGAGGTAGCCCGCGATGGACTGCTCGAACAGGATGGGCCGATGATGGGGGGGATGTCCGAAAGGAGCGGGATCGGCAGGATGTCCAACCGGCCCGGGGTGTTGAACTGCTCCTTGTTGGGCACCATCAACGTGCCGTACAGGAAGCCTGTGAGGCCGGAGACCAACACGTTCAAAACCACACCGACGATGAGCTGGTTGACCAGGAATTTGATGCTGAACACGGCCAGGACCATGGACACGGCAGCACCTGCCGCAGCGGCTGCAATCAGGCCGATGTACGGGCTCCCCCCCGTCATGGTGGCCACCAGGGCGGCAGTGAATGCTCCGCCCAGGAGTTGTCCCTCGATGGCAATGTTCACAACGCCCACACGCTCACACAGCACGCCGGAGAGCGAGCCGAAGACCAGTGGCACTGCCAGTGTTACCGAGCCGGCAACGAGGCCGGCCAGCGAGATGGAGGCTGGCGGGCGCCTGCCACGATCCAAACAAGCAAGGCGAACACGAACACCACTGCAAACGCGATGGGCAGCCACTTGGGCGACCGCTCTCCTTGGGTCCAGAGGTAGATCGAGTAGGCAGCCATGGCCAGCAGCAGGATGCCGAGGACAATTCCGCCCACCTGCCTGGAATCATCAGGGCAGGGACCGCAACGGCGTCGCCGGCGTCGCTGATCTTCATCTCGGCTGTCTGGTCCGGGCCAAGGAAGCCGAAGAAGACCAAGGCTATGAGCGCCAGGATGCCGAGCGAAAGCGGAACCTTCATGGAAGGCCGGAACGCTGGCAGGGCCGTTGATCCCGACTTGGGAGCGGTGGTTGTCGCACTCACTTGGCACCTCCGGTGGCGTTGGCAAGGGCAGCTTTGGGGGGGCCGCCTTCGGTGTCTTGTTCTTGTTCTTCTTCTTGGGCTCAAGCCGGAAGATCGAACGGATGAGGGGGGGCGGCGCGGCGATGAAGAGCACAATCAGCGATTGCACCACCAGCACGATGTCAATGGGCGTCCCGGTCTGGATCTGCATCTGCACTGCGCCTGCCCGGAAAGCTCCGAACAGCAGTCCGGCAAAGAACGTTCCCCCACGGTGTACTGCGTCCCAACAGGGCAACAGTCATCGCGTCGAAGCCGATCTGGCAGCGACGCCGCCTGTCAGCACCTTTTCGGTACCGGCCACTTGGGCAATACCACCGAACGCGGCGAGGGCGCCGGCCATGGCCATCACCAGGATCGTGGCTCGGGAGACTTTGACGCCGGCGGTCCGCGCTGCGACGGGGTTGGCACCGACGGCACGGAACTCGAAGCCGATGGTTGATCGGTTCAGCAGCCACCACACACCGTAGGTCAGCGCGATTGCCACCAGAAAGCCCACATGGAGTCGGGATCCCGGGATCAGGACGGGATACGTTGCCGATTCATCGAGGCGTGGCGAAATGGGGCTGTTGTCCCCCCCGGACGCCGGAAAGCAGCAGTGTTCAGCAGGAAGTCGAGCAAGAACAAGGCCACATAGTTCAGCATGATGGTAACGATGACCTCATGCGCGCCGGTCCGGGCTTTGAGAATGCCCACAATGGCGCCCCCCCACAGAGCACCGCCCAAGACGCCCATGATGATGACCACCAGCAGGTGCAGTCCGAACGGCAGGTGCCAGGCGAACCCTACGTAGGCAGCGAGAGTGGCGCTGATGATGATCTGCCCCTGGGCGCCGATGTTGAACAAGCCGGCGCGGAATGCCAGTGCGACACCAAGGCCGGCACAGATCAGCGGGGTTGCCACAGTCATTGTTTCGAGTAAGGGCTTGAAGCCTTCACGTGGATTGAACACAGCGCCCTGGAAGAGTGCAACGTAGCTCTCGGTCATGGCTGTCCACAACGCACTCAGGAAGTCCGTGGGGCGTGCGAACAAGTAACCTGCGGTTTTGGTCACCTGGCGTCCGTACTGGCAATCAGCAAGCCGCCGAGGAACAGCGCCACAATGACCGCCAGGACGGAGACAAAGCCGCTGCCCATCACGATCCGGCGCATGAGGCTGCCTTGCTTGTGTCCCGGGTCCCCCCCGCTTTGGGAGGAAACAGGCACTATGGATGGTTCCAGTGTCCCTCCGGCGGTGTCCAAGGCGACGTCTGCCGCCCGCACTTCGGAGGTGGATTCCTCGGGTGTTTGGTCCTTGCCTGACTCGTCTTTAGTTGTCATCGGAGCCTCCTTCAGGCCGACGCCGGCCATCATCAAGCCAAGGGTGTCGCGGGGGTGTTCCAGCAGGGACAATGCCCACGAGCTTGCCTTTGTAAAGCACGGCAATCCGGTCGGCGAGCTCAATGACCTCATCAAGTTCAGTGGAAACGATCATGACCGGCGTTCCGACGTCGCGCTCGGCAACGATGCGCTTGTGCAGGAACTCGATGGAACCGACATCCACGCCGCGTGTGGGCTGGCTCGCGATAAACAGCCGCAAGGGCCGGGACAGTTCCCTGGCCATGACCACTTTCTGCTGGTTGCCGCCGGACAAAGTTCCGGCAGCCGATGCCGCGGAAGGAGCCCGGATATCGAATTCCTCGATCTTGGCCTTCGCGTGCTCTGCAACCTTGGCAGGTTTCATGCTGATGCCACTGGCAAAGGGTGCTTGGTCGTAAAGGTCCAGGACCAGGTTCTCTGCCACGGAGAACGGCCCAACCAACCCGTCTACCGTCCGGTCCTCCGGAACAAACCCGACGCCGGAGCGCAGGACGTCCTTGACGGGGGAGGCCCAGCAGTTGCTTGCCATCAAGCGTCACGGAGCCGGTTACATGCTCCTGGACACCCAAGATGGCTTCGGTCAGTTCCGTTTGGCCATTGCCTTGGACACCGGCGACGGCGAGAATCTCACCTTGGGCGATGTCGAAGCTGATTCCGTCCACCACATTGGTGCCGTTCGCCGCGCGCACTGTCAGGTTTTCCACCACGAACGTGGTTTCCTTAGGCTGCGCGGGAGCTTTGTTCAAGCTCAGGCTCACCGGGCGCCCAACCATCATGGACGCCAGTTCCGTGGCTGACGCAGTGGAGGCGCATCTCCCACCACCTTGCCGCGGCGGATGACGGTGATGACGTCCGAGACAGCCTTCACTTCGCGGAGCTTGTGCGAGATGAAGACGATGGACGTTCCGCCGGATCTGAGCTGCCTCATGATGTCCAGCAGTTCATCGGTTTCCTGAGGCGTCAGCACGGCAGTGGGCTCGTCCAAAATGAGGACTTTTGCCTCACGCACCAGGGCCTTAATGATCTCAACCCGCTGCTGGACGCCCACGGGGGAGGTCCTCCACCAGGCGTCAGGATCGACGTCGAAGCCGTATTGATCGGAAATCTCCCGGATTTTCTTCCGGGTTTCGTCGATGCTGAGCACACCGCCGAACGTGGTCGGTTCCGCGCCGAGGGCAACGTTTTCCGCCACGGTAAAGACGGGGGACCAGCATAAAGTGCTGGTGCACCATGCCGATGCCGGCCGCCATCGCGTCACCCGGTCCACGGAAATTGACCGGCTGGTCGTTTACCAGGATCTGGCCGGCTGTTGGCTCGTACAGCCCGTACAGCACGTTCATGAGGGTTGATTTGCCGGCACCATTTTCGCCGAGGAGGCAATGGATCTGGCCGGATTCGACCACGAGTCGATGTCTTGGTTGGCGTAGAAGGTCCCGAAGGCTTTCGAGATCCCCTTCAATTCGAGTTTCACAACTCCCACCGTTCTGTGAGTCCGAGGGACGGCTGTACTGCTCCAAAGCCATTGGCTTTGAAGCCCAGCGTAGTCAGGGCAAAAACGCGCCGCCAGTACCGGGACTCGGTACTGGCGGCGCGTCCAGGAATTGATTTACTTCTTGGGGGGGCTCGCTGCCGATTCGACAACCAGCTTGCCGGATACGATGTCGGCCTTCAGGGCATCGAGCTCGGACTTGGTTTCAGCAGTGACAGCGGAGTCGAGATCGTGGAACGGGGCGAGGGCAACGCCATCGTTCTCCAACGTTCCGACGTAGGCTTCGTTGTTGAACTTGCCTTCCGTGTCGTCCTTCACCACGGCTTCAACAGCTTCGCCCATCTGCTTGACCACGGAGGTCAGCATCAGGTCCTTGTACTCGGGAGCGGTGAGGTAGCCATCGGAGTCAACCCAGATGAGCTTGACGTCCTTGCCGGCAGCCTTGGCTTCCTTCAAAGCAGCACCTGCACCCTTACCAACCGGTCCGGCTACGGGCATGATGATGTCCGCGCCCTGGTCCAGCAGGTTGATGGTGACCTGTTTGCCGGTGTCCTGCTTCTCAAAGTCGCCAGTGAACGAACCGTCCTGGGTGTTCTTGTCCCAGCCAACAACCTGTACTGACTTGCCCTTGGCCTTGTTGTAGGCCTGTACGCCGTCGTAGAAGCCGTCCATGAAGATGGTAACCGTGGGGGGGATCTTGATGCCGCCGAAGGTACCCACCTTGTTGGTCTTGGTGGTAGCTGCGGCCGCGTAGCCTGCAAGGTATGCAGCCTGGGCCGTGTCATAGACGATCGGCTTGACGTTGGCGATCGGAGTCTCGTACGTGTAGTCGACGATCGCGAAGTGCTTGTCGGTGTTCTTCTCTGCGGCGGCCTTAGTGGCATCGCCCAAAAGGAAGCCAACCGTGACAGTGAGGTTACAGCCTGCGGAGATCATGCCGTTGAGGTTGGTTTCGAAGTCGCTGTTGGCTTTGGATTCGGCCGACTTTACCGTGATGCCCAAATCAGACTCTGCCTTCTTGAGGCCCTCGAATGAGGACTGGTTGAAGGACTGGTCGTCGAATCCGCCGGAGTCCGACACGATGCAGCCAGTAAAGTCACTCTTGGTCGCCCCCCCGCCGGATCCGGCGTCGGGAGCCTGGCCGCAGCTGGTCAGCAGGAGCGCTGCTGCACCGAGGGTGGCAACACCGGCCATTGAACCGCGCTTCAGGGTGGCACGCAGTGGTTTCTTCAATTTTCCTCCAGGAAGAAAGTGATTGGCGCTACGACGGATGGTCAATGAGTGTCCGTTTCCTATACCTGAGGCAGAAATTCTGTTTTCACTGATGCTCGCAGCTGCGCCGAAGCGCATTGATGAAACCAACACTAGTGGCCTGCAACACACCCAGCTACCACAAATGATCACTCCAGGTCAGATTGTTGACCTTTTGTTACCAAGCAGTAGCCGGGTGCGCAAGTCACACGCGTTTCACGCGTGAGCTAGAGGCGAACCAGCATCTTTCCCGTGTTCGCACCGTCCAACAGGTCCATGAATGCCTGCGGTGCATTCTCCAGTCCGTCCACGATTGTTTCGTCGTAGCTGACGGACCATCGGCCAGCCAGCCGGCCATCTTCTGCGCGAACTCGGGGGGCGTGCTGTCGCTGCCCGCCCACCAGGAATCCGCGCAGGGTGAGCTGCTTGCCGATGGCCACAGCCAGGTTCCGCGGCGCCACCGGGGGGCTCCGTGGAGTTGTACTGGGCAATCGCACCGCACATTGCGACGCGGCCGCCAACCGTGAGCGTGGCAAGTGCTGCTTCGAGGTGCTCGCCGCCGACGTTATCGAAGTAGACGTCAATGCCGCGCTCCCCCCCGCCGCTTCCTTCAGTTGGTCCAGCACGGGAGCATCGTTGTAGTTGAACGCAGCATCGAAGCCGAGCTCCAGCAAGCGGGCAACCTTCTCCGGCGATCCGGCGCTGCCGATGACCTTGGAAGCGCCCATGGCCTTGGCGATCTGGCCAACCATCGAGCCGACCGCACCTGCCGCCCCCCCGGACACGAAGACCACGTCGCCCTCTTTGAACTCAGCGACCTTCAGCAACCCGGCATAGGCGGTCAGGCCTGTCATGCCAAGCGCGCCAAGGAACGCCGAGGTGGGGGGGCCAACCCCGACGGAACCGGCGTAGTCGCGGCGGCGTCCACCACCGCGTGCTCGCGCCAGCCAAGTTGATGCACGACGACGTCACCCACCTTGTGCGCGTCCGAACGGGACGCGATGACCTCACCCACTGCACCGCCGTCGAGCGCTGCATCCAGGCGGAACGGCGCCGAGTACGACTTGACGTCATTCATGCGGCCGCGCATGTAGGGATCCACGGACATGAACTGGTTCTTCACCAGGAGCTGGCCCTCCGCGAGCTCGGGTAGCGGCGCTGTTGCCAGCCGGAAGTTCTCCGGAGCAGGGCGGCCGACCGGGCGGGAGGCAAGCTGGATTTCGCGGGTTTCGGTTGCCACGGCGCTCATGCTGCGAACTCCACGAGCTTGAGGTCTACGGCCATGTTGCCGCGCGTTGCGTTGGAGTAGGGGCAGATCTGGTGCGCCTTGGCCATCAGCTGCTCCGCAGTACCGCGGTCCAGGGCGGGCAGCGCGATTTCCAGTTCGGCGGCCAGTCCATATCCTTCGCTGTCCGTCAGCGCACCGAAGTGGACTTTGGCGGCAACGGCCGAGTCGCTGAGGTCAACGCGTTCCTTGCGACCCACGAGTCGCAAAGCCGAGTGGAAGCACGCGGCGTAGCCGGCTGCGAACAGCTGCTCAGGGTTGGTTCCTTCGCCGTTGCCCCCCCGAGCTCCACGGGGCTGGCGAGGGCGACGTCCAGCTTGCCGTCGTTGGTGCGGGCGTTGCCGTCGCGGCCTTCGCCGGATGCCAGTGCCTCGGCGGTGTAAAGAGTCTTCATGGTGTTTCCGTTCTCTTTGGGAATGGATGTCCCGGGATTTTCCGGAGGTTTGTCAGAGTGAGCTGTTCAGCGCTGCCGTGAGCTTGCCGAGCGTTGCGTGTAGCTGCTCGATTTCATCGGGCGATAGGCCGGCGGCATCTGCGAGACGCTTGGGCACAGCCTGCCCGGGCACTTAAGGCGGTGCCTGCCTCGGTGAGGACACGTCCACCCGGCGCTCATCCTCGGCCGAGCGCTGTCGTTCCACCAGCCCCATGGCCTCCAGCCGCTTGAGCAGGGGCGACAAGGTGCCCGAGTCGAGGCCCAGTTCAGCACCGAGTTCGCGGAGCTGCGCGGTTCCTGCTCCCAGAGGACCAGCATCACCAGGTACTGCGGGTACGTCAGGCCAAGGTCCTCCAGCACAGGACGGTAGACCGCCGTCGCCGCTTTGGATGCCGAGTACAGCGCAAAGCAGACCTGGTGGCGGAGGCGGGGTGCATCACTCATGACTAAAACGATAGTGCACAATTCAATTGTGCACAACCTATCCCGGCCGCCCGCACCCAACTGAGTCGCATTTAAGCGCGTTCTGACAGCTCAAAACGCGCTTAAATGCGACTCAGTCGGGTTTACTGTTCGAGATCGCGGATGGTGCGGAGGGCAGCGGCCGTCAGCACGCGGATGGCGTAGCCGAGTGCGCGCTCATCAACGATGAAGTCACCACGGTGGAGGTCGTATTCTTCGCCACCGGGGGTGTGCGTGCCAGGCGCATCATGGCCCCCCCTGGCAAGTCGGCCAGGAACCAGGCGAAGTCCTCGCCACCCATGGACTGAGGAGTGAGGACCACCGCGTTTTCGCCGAGTTCCGCGCGGGCAGAGGCTTCGATGAGGGCCGTTTCATGCTCGGAGTTCACTACCGGCGGCACGCCGCGGGTGTGTTCAAGATGGACGTCCACGCCGTAGGGCGCGGCGACCTGCCTGACGACGTCGTCCAACAACTCCCCCCCGCGCTATGCCAGGCATCGCGATCCAGGCAACGCATGGTTCCGGCCATGTAGCCGGAGCCCGGGATGGCATTCGGTGCGGAGCCGGCCGAAATTTGCCCCCCCACACCACCGATACGCCGCTGCGGACATCCACCCGACGCGAAAGGACAGCCGGGACGTTGACCGCTATTTGCGCCAACGCGAAGACGAGGTCCTCGGTGAGGTGCGGACGCGACGTGTGTCCGCCGCGTCCGGAGAGCTCAATCTTGATGGTGTCCGAGGCGGAGGTAATGGCACCGATGCGGGTACCGATCTGGCCCACGTTGATCCGGGGGGGATCGCAGTGCAGCGCCAGGATACGCGGCACGCCTTCAAGCACTCCCTGCTCAATGCAGGACAGTGCGCCGCCCGGCATGGTTTCCTCGGCAGGCTGGAAGATGATCCGGACCGTGCCCCCCCAGCGGATTGTTCTTGTGCATCCGTTGCAGCGTGAGGCGATGCCGAGCATGGCAGTGGTGTGGACGTCGTGGCCGCAAGCGTGGGTGACACCATGGTTCTTCGACGCGAACGGCAGGCCGGTTTCCTCAATGATCGGCAGTGCGTCGATATCCCCCGCGAAGGGCTGTGGCAATGGGGGGGCCCTCGCCCACGTCCACCGTCAGTCCGGTCTCCTCCAGGCGCCGCGGCTTCAGCCCGGCTGCCTCAAGGCGCTCCACCAGCTTGTCGGTGGTGCGGAATTCCTTGAAGGAAAGCTCGGGGTGCGCATGGAGGTCACGCCGGAAGTCGATGAGTCCGGGAAGCAGTTCATCAACCAAGGACTCACAACGGGAGCGGGCTCGGTTTCAGTCGTGTAATTGCGCACGTCACAACTCTAGCCATGCGCGGCACCCGAAGAACGAAAGCCACCTCTTGGTTACGCTGCGTTCAGACGCAGGACAACCAAAGAGGTGGCTCACGGTATAAGCAATTGCTTTACAGCACGTCCGTGTCTCCACTGGCTTTAAGGGCGTCAACAGTGCCCTTGACCAGTTGGGCGTGTTCCTTGGTGGTGACCAGAAGTGCGTCCGGCGTGTCCACAATGACCACGTCCTTGATACCAATCAACGCGATGACGCGCTTGGTATCGGACACCACCACGCCGCTGGCGTTCTCCGCGAAGACGCGTGCGCCCTCGCCAAGCACCGTTACTTCGTCGACGTCGCCTGCGTTGTTGAGGCGCCCGATCGCGGCGAAGTCGCCGACGTCGTCCCAACGGAAAGTGCCAGGCACGACGCGACGTCTCCAGCTTCCGCTGCGGGCTCAGCCACGGCGTAATCGATGGCGATTTTCGGCAACGTGGGCCACACGCGCGACGTCACTTCCGAGCGCTGCGGCGTATCCCAAGCGTCGGCGATTTCCTGAAGGCCCTTGAACAGCTCCGGCTGGTTGGCCTCAAGGTGCTTGAGCATGAGAGCCACCGGAGCGACGAACATGCCCGCATTCCAGACGTAATCCCCGGCTTCGACGTACTTGTTGGCCACTTCCTGGCTGGGCTTCTCGACGAACTCTGCAACAGCAAGCGCATTCGGGGGCGCCCTCAACATTCAGTGCCGCACCGGAGCGGATGTACCGAATCCAGTGGAGGGATGGGTCGGCTTGATGCCGATGGTGACGATCTTGCCGGTGGCCGCAGTAAAGATCGCCTCGCGCACGGTCTCCTGGAAGAGATCGTCCGGGCTGATGACCTGGTCCGCGGCAAAGGACCCCCCCATGATGGTGTCCGGATCGCGTCGGTAAAGGATGGCTGCGGCAAGCCCGATGGCGGCACCGGAGTCCTTGGGCTCACTTTCCAACACCAACTCGTCATCCCCCACTTCGGGGAGCTGGCGGCACACGGCGGCGCGGTGCGCTTCGCCGGTAACAACAAGGACCCGTTCACCAGCCAAAGGTTCCAGGCGGTCATAGGTAGCCCTCAACAACGTGCTGCCGGAACCGGTCAGGTCGTGGAGGAACTTGGGCGCAGCGGCACGCGAGAGTGGCCATAGCCGGGTCCCCCCCACACCGCCCGCCGGAATAACCGCATGGAAGCGGTTCAATGGCGATTCCGGGTATTTCGCGTCTTCTGTACTCACCGCAACACTTTATCCTGTGCCGGGCGGCAAGCCCCCCCCGCAGCAGGACACACGTGTGGCGTTCGTCTCAGGCAGTGCCGAAAATCGCCTGAATATCGGCAGGAAACATGGAATTAACAAGCAGAGAAGCCCGTCCTAAATTGAATATGCTGTTAGCGAAGCCTAGATTTAGGCGTGAGCTACGAGTGCTCTCGCAGCAGGCGTTCCCCCCCGCGTGGATCCCATGCCAGCGCCGCTGTGTTGCAGGAAGGTTTAATCAGTGCCGACAAAACCAGCTGGCACCTTGTACCGCGGCCGTGAAGGCATGTGGTCCTGGGTTGGACACCGCATTACAGGTGTAGTGATCTTTTTCTTCTTGTTGGTCCATGTGCTGGACACCTCATTGGTGCGCGTGTCCCCTGAGGCCTACACCGCCGTCATTGGCGCATACAAGAACCCCCCCCTCATGGCCCTGGGTGAAACGGGCCTGGTCGCCGCGATCATTTTCCACGCCTTCAACGGCCTGCGTGTGATCGCCATCGACTTCTGGAAGAAGGGCGCGAAGTACCAGCGCCAGTTGCTGTGGGTCGTGCTTGCGCTGTGGCTTGTCACGTTCGCAGGCTTCGCCATCCGCCACCTTTCCCTCGCGCTGGGAGGCCACTAAGCCATGACAACCATCGAATCCCCCCCACGCAGCGGAAAAATCGGCTCCGGGAAGATCGCTCCGAAGTACAACCGCACCGGCTCCAGCCGTGGCAACTTCGAAATGATCGCCTGGCTCTTCATGCGTCTCTCCGGCATCGTCCTGGTGGTGCTGATCTTCGGCCACCTGTTCGTGAACCTGCTGGTGGGCGAGGGCATCCATGCAATCGACTTCGGCTTCGTTGCCGGCAAGTGGGCCGATCCGTTCTGGCAGTTCTGGGACCTTGCCATGCTGTGGCTTGCCATGCTGCACGGCACCAACGGCGTCCGCACCATCATCAACGACTACGCGAGAAGGATTCCACGCGCTTCTGGCTCAAGATGGTCCTCTACGCGGCCACCCTGGTCATCATCATCCTCGGCACGCTGGTGATCTTCACCTTCAACCCGTGCCCCCCCGTCGTCGACGGCGTTCAGTTGCCTGGCGGTTTCTGCCCGGCCCCCGTAGCGGCGCCTTCCGGCCGCTCCCTGGAGTAAGCCGGTTCGCCTGACGTAGCGGAGCAGCCTCCGCCGACCATCTGAATTTTTGAAAGAGAGAGCATCTGGTATGCAGGTCCATAAGTACGACGTCGTCATTGTCGGTGCAGGTGGCGCCGGCATGCGCGCCGCGATCGAATCCGGTCAGCGAGCACGCACCGCGGTACTGACCAAGCTCTACCCCACCCGCTCGCACACAGGTGCAGCCCAGGGTGGAATGTGCGCAGCACTGGCCAACGTCGAAGAAGACAACTGGGAATGGCACACCTTTGACACCATCAAGGGTGGCGACTACCTGGTTGACCAGGACGCAGCCGAGGTCATGGCGAAGGAAGCCATCGACGCCGTGCTGGACCTGGAAAAGATGGGTCTGCCGTTCAACCGCACGCCCGAGGGCCGGATTGACCAGCGCCGCTTCGGTGGCCACACCCGTGACCACGGCAAGGCTCCCGTCCGCCGTGCTTGCTATGCAGCCGACCGTACGGGTCACATGATCCTGCAGACGCTGTACCAAAACTGCGTCAAGCACAACGTTGAGTTCTACAACGAGTACTACGTCCTTGACCTGCTGATCGTCGAAGAAGACGCAGTACGCGAAGACGGAACCCCCGTACAAGCAGAAGCGTGTTGCCGGCGTGGTTTCCTACGACCTCGCCTCCGGTGAATTGCACGTCTTCCAGGCCAAGTCCGTGGTGTTCGCCTCCGGCGGCGCCGGCAAGGTCTTCAAGACCACGTCCAACGCGCACACCCTCACCGGTGATGGCATGGGCATCGCGTTCCGCCGCGGCATCCCCCTGGAAGATATGGAGTTCTTCCAGTTCCACCCGACCGGCCTCGCCGGCCTGGGCATCCTCCTCACCGAGGGTGCGCGTGGTGAAGGTGCCATCCTGCGTAACTCGGAGGGTGAGCGCTTCATGGAGCGTTACGCCCCCCACCATCAAGGACCTCGCACCCCGTGACATCGTGGCACGCGCAATGGCCAACGAAGTACGCGAAGGCCGTGGCTGTGGTCCGAACAAGGACTACGTCCTCCTGGACCTGACCCACCTTGAGCCTGCGCACATTGAGGCCAAGCTTCCGGACATCACCGAATTCGCCCGCACCTACCTTGGTGTGGAACCGTTCACCGATCCCGTTCCCGTGTTCCCCCCCACGGCGCACTACGCCATGGGCGGCATCCCCACCAACATCACCACCGAAGTGCTGCAGGACAACGACACAATCGTGCCGGGCCTCTACGCAGCCGGTGAAGTTGCCTGCGTCTCCGTGCACGGCTCAAACCGTCTTGGCACCAACTCGCTGCTGGACATCAACGTGTTCGGCAAGCGCGCGGGCATCGCCGCTGCGGAGTACTCCAAGACAGCTGACTACGTGGAGCTTCCCGAGGACCCCGAGGCAATGACCCGCGGCATCCTGGACGGCCTGCTCACCGGCAACGGCACCGAGCGTGTTGCGCAGATCCGCAAGGAACTGCAGGACACCATGGACGCCAATATGCAGGTGTTCCGCACCAAGGAATCGCTGGAGCAGGTCCTCCGCGACATCGCTTCCTTCGAAGAGCGGTACAAGCACGTTACCGTTCAGGACAAGGGCAAGCGCTTCAACCTGGATCTCCTCGAAGCAGTGGAACTGGGCTTCCTGCTGGACATGGCCAAGGTCATGACCGTCGGTGCGCTGCACCGTGAAGAGTCGCGCGGTGGCCACTACCGCGAGGACTTCCCGGACCGCAATGACGAGAAGTTCATGAAGCACTCCATGGCTTACCTGGACACTTCCGTCACCGTCGACTCCTCGGCGGAATCTGTTGCGGGCATCCGTCTTGAGACGAAGCCCGTCATCTTCACCCGTTACGAGCCGATGGAGCGTAAGTACTAATGACGACCGAAATGGCAGAGCCCGCTTCCAAGATCGAGCTCCCGGCAAGCGTTGCAGCGACGGTGAAATCCCCCCCACCTTCCACATCACGCTGCGTGTCCGCCGCTACGATCCCGAAATCTCGGACGAAGCACGCTGGGATGACTACAAACTGACCATGTACGGCACGGACCGCGTGTTGGATGCCCTCCACAAGGTCAAGTGGGAGATTGACGGCAGCGTTTCCTTCCGCCGCTCCTGCGCCCACGGCGTGTGTGGTTCGGATGCCATGCGCATCAACGGCCGCAACCGCCTCGCCTGCAAGACGTTGCTGAAGGACCTGGACACCACCAAGCCATCACCGTCGAGCCGATCAAGGGCCTCCCCGTGGAGAAGGACCTGATTGTGGACATGGAACCCTTCTTCCAGTCCTTCCGCGAAGTCATGCCGTTCCTGATCAACAAGGGCCACGAGCCCACCAAGGAACGCCTGCAGTCCGTCGAGGACCGTGAGCGCTTTGACGACACCACCAAGTGCATCCTGTGCGCCGCCTGCACCTCGTCCTGCCCGGTCTTCTGGACCGATGGCCAGTACTTCGGTCCGGCTGCCATCGTCAACGCCCACCGCTTCATCTTCGATTCCCGTGATGACGCCGGCGACATGCGCCTTGAGATCCTGAACGACAAAGAAGGCGTGTGGCGTTGCCGCACCACCTTCAACTGCTCGGAAGCATGCCCCCCCGTGGCATCCAGGTGACCCAGCAATTGCCGAGGTCAAGCAGGCCATCCTGGCCCGCAAGATCTAGTTTCGCCGGTCCCCAAAGGAACCAAACGACGACGGCGCCGCTCACCACTGATGGTGGGTGCGCGTCGTCGTTAATCCGCGTCCGTAACCGGGTTACACCGCAACCGTCACCGCAACGCAAGGAGATCAGCGTGTCACGCTCTGAGAAGATCAGCTTCACGGGAAGTACCGGCGACACCCTGGCCGGCGTCGTAGACGTGCCTGAGGGCCCCCGTCCGGGGGCTGGGGGCCTGTACTCGCACGGCCTGACTCTCGGCAAGGACAGCCCCCCCGCCGCATCCCGGATCTGCAAAGGACTCGCGGAGCAAGGTGTGGGGGGGATGCTGCGCTTCGACAACCTGGGCTTGGGCAGTTCCGCAGGTGAATGGTCTGCGGGGGGGTCTTTCAGCGTCAAGGTAGCCGATACCATCCTGGCTGCGGACTTCATGCGGGAGCAAGGCCGGGGGGGAATCTCGCTCTTGGTGGGCCACTCATTTGGAGGCGCAGCGGTGCTGGCCGCAGCCCGCGACATTCCCGGCCTCAACGCCGTCGTGACGGTTGGCGCACCCTACGAGCCCAAACATGTTGAGCACATGTTCGACACCGAGATCGAGTCCATCCTGCGCGATGGCAGCGCGGTGGTTGACCTTGGCGGACGGCCCATGGAGGTTCGCCGCCACTTTGTGGAGGACGTGGAACGCGCCGATCTGCGCGACTGCATCCGCACCCTCCACAAGCCGCTCATGGTGATGCACTCCCCCACCGACAACACCGTGGGAATCGACAACGCCAGCGAGATCTTCAGGACTGCCCGACACCCCCCGGAGTTTCATCTCCCTGGAGGGCAGCGAGCATCTCCTCACCGGGAAGGGCCAGGCAGCACGGGTTGCGCGGATCATCAGCGCCTGGGCGGACCCTTACCTTGAGGTCCGCGACGCTGGCTGATGCCCCCTGTCGGCCCAACTGGGTAGCAGATAATGCCGTTATGAGCTCTTATAACGGCATTATCTGCGACCTACATGGGTACCTACTTGCCGATGGCCGCCTTGCTTTCGCTGAGCCACTGCTCGGCAGCTTTCTCCGGGGTCAGCCTCTTGAACAGGACCTCGGTGTTGGTGCGGGCCGTGATCTCGGAGACGGCGGTTGAACCGGTGGGACCGATGAACGTTGGGGCGAAGTCCATCTTGCCGATCTGGTCGATGTAAGCAGCTTCTACCTTTCCTTGGGGTGTCAGCAGGTCCTGGATGGCCGTGCGCATGCCGGAGTTGCTGGGCACGCCACGGTCACTCTGGATAATCTTTGCGGCGGCCTCATTGTTCACCAGGAAGCTGACCAACTTGGCGGCCGCATCCGTGTGCTTGCTGCGGGCAGAGATGGTGTAGAACTGCGAAGACTGGAGCCAGATGCCGGGCGTGGGAGTCTCACCGGGCAGCTTCAGCAGCTTCAATCCGGCCCCTGATGCTTTGCTGAGCGCGGTCAAGGAGTTGGTCCAGGTCAGCATCATGCCGGCCTGCCCCATACCCATGAGTGTCTGCTCGGTGCTGACGTTGAGCTTCTCCACGGTTTCGGAGGCGCTGGGTGCTGCACCTGACTCGCTGAGTTTGACGGAGAAATCGAAGTAGTCCTGTACGGTTTCCTTGCCAAGTCCCAACTGGCCATCCTGCGTGTACAGGGATTCTCCCCCGTTGACGCGCAAAGGCATCCAATGAGTCATGCGTGAGGACAGTGGCTGTCCCGTAGGTTCCCTTGGGGCTCTTGGCAGTGATGTCCTCGGCTGTCTTGGCGAAGTCATCCCAGGACCACTTGCTGTCATCCGGAAGGGCTACCCCCCCGGCAGCTTGGAAGACGGCGGGGGTTCACTACGATGGCCAATGCGTTGGCACCTGTGGAGACACCGTACTGTTTGCTTTGCACCTGCCCGTTTTCCAGGGCCCCCCCTGGTCCATTTTGGAGAGGTCGAGGGACCCTTCAACTTTGGAGAGGTCCAGCAGTGCGCCACGGTTGGCGTACTCAGCCGGGTAGGCACCACCCATGGTGATGACATCAGGGGCGTCGTTTGCAGCCACTTGGGTAGCCAGCTTGTCGAAGTAGCCTCCGATGTCTCCGTACTCCGGCTTCACCTTGATGTTGGGGGGGTTAGCGGCCTCGAACTCCTTGATGGCCTTGTTGGTCAATTCGGCACGGGTGGCATTGCCCCCCCACCACGAAAACCGGATCTCTACAGGGCCGTCTTCGGCTTGGTTGGACGTCGGGCTGGAACAGCCTGTGGTAAGCCCGAGCAGGCCTACCGCCGTGAAGAATGCTATGGATTTGCGGATACTTCGGAGAGATTTACGCGCCATTGGGTAAGCTTCTTTCAGACTCAAGAAAACGGTTCCTGAAACGTATCAAGACGCTGTATATTCGTCAATAGTTTTCACCATGAACTATTTAGGCCGCCCTAAGGAGCACGCTTTGACCCACCACTTGGACCAGATCCAGATCCGGGACCCCTACGTGGTTACACTTCCGGAATGCGGGCAATACCTGCTCTTCGGAAGCACCGACAAGAACATCTGGTCGGGGGGCCGGCCACTGGATTCGACTGCTATCGGAGCAGTGACCTGTTGCTGTGGGAGGGCCCTATTGAGGCCTTTCGCCCACCAGACGGGTTCTGGAGCCAGGAACAGTATTGGCGCCTGAGGTGCATGAGTATCAAGGTCGCTACTTCATGTTTGCGACGTTTACCGCTCCTGGACGTTCACGGGGGGGAACGCAGGTACTTTCTGCCACCAAGCCGGAAGGTCCCTACGAACCCTGGAGCGATGGTCCCGTCACTCCACCTGATTGGGAGTGCCTGGACGGTACGCTCCATGTTGACCATGAAGGGGGCACCATGATGGTGTTCTGCCATGAGTGGAAGCAGGTCCATGACGGCACCATCCTGGCCCAGCGCCTCAGCCCGGACCTGCGGCATGCCATGGGCGAGCCTATCTTCCTGTTCAGCGCGTCCGAAGCACCGTGGGCCCGCGCTCTGGATGTCCCGTCCGTCCGGGAAAGGGAGTCCCCCCCGCGTATGTCACTGACGGCCCGTTCTTGTTCAGGCTTGGCAGCGGGAGGCTCATCATGCTGTGGTCCAGCTTTGGTGACCAGGGCTATTCCATGGGCGTTGCCAGGAGCGAGTCCGGCACAGTGCTGGGACCCTGGGCCCAGGAAACTGAGCGCTGTGGGGGCACCGATGGGGGGGCATGGCATGATCGGCCGGGCCTTGGACGGCAGCCTGTTCCTCACCCTTCATCAGCCCAATAACAGCCCTCACGAACGGGCGGCTTTTTTCCCGCTCCGTGAGCTCAAGGACACCGTGGTCCTGGCTTCAGCTGAGCCCGCGCCCGCTGGCCCCCGCCATCGATCGTAAGGCTCTGGTCCAGCGACACAACGTGCGGCAGCAGAATTTGGACCCGCGAAGCCCGGTGTCGGTGGGTAACGGAGAATTCGCCTTCACCGTGGACCTCACCGGACTTCAGTCGTTCCCCCCCAACCACTACCCCCCCGTGGGAGCACGTGATGACTTGCCCCCCCGGGAACGCTTCTGGGGGGGACGCAGTCACAGTGGGGCTGGCACTCGATTCCCGCACCACAGCCCTACGACCTCGCCGGCTCAACCGTCCTCTACGATTCACCCCGTGGCCCGGTCCCCCTACGTGGACATGGCGGGAGACATCGTGAACGACCGTGAAACGGACACCTCCCTGGCCGAAACGTGGCTCCGGGCGAACGTGCACCGGCTGGATTTGGGGGGGCGTATCGGTTTCCGTTGGGTGGAAGACGACGTGGAACGTCACCTCATGCCAGCCGACATCGCTGACGCTGAACAAACGCTCGACCTCTGGACCGGCGTCGTAACCAGCCGCTTCACGCTGGCGGGTCATCCCGTCACAGTGACGACGGCGTGCCACCCCGACCGGGATGAGCTCGGCATTCGTGTGGAGTCGCCAGCACTTGCTGCCGGCTTAGTTGTAGGTGTCGACTTTCCCTACGGGTCCGAGGCATGGCATGACGCCGCGGACTGGAAGCACCCGGAGTCCCACACCACCTCCCTCGAGGCCCGGATCGCTCGCGCGAACACAGCGGTGCCGCGGCGTGGACAGCCCAACGGGAGCTGGACGATTCCCGCTACCAAGTGGTCATCACAGGTCACGAGCTGACCGTTGAACAGACCGCGCAGCACCGACTCCGGGTTTCGCCCGCCTCCGCCGTCACCGCTATGGATGTCACCATTGCTTTCCTGTCCGCCGGAGACGGTGACTGCATCCCCCCGAGGCAACAACCGGCTCGCCGGCCCCCACACGGTCAGTGAGTTCCGGGAACCAAGCCGGTTCCGGCGTCGGACGTTCTCCTGCGCTCGGTGTGGCGGACGCGTCCGCAGCTATTGGCCTGCATTCTGGTCTTCGGGAGGGGGGCGATCGAGCTTGATGCCACGGATGATCGCAGGGCCAAGGAATTGGAGCGCAGGATCGTGTTGTCCCAATACCTGACCGCGATCAATTGCTCGGGTTCGTTGCCGCCGCAGGAGACCGGGCTGGTCTGCAATTCGTGGCGCGGCCGCTTCCACTTGGAGATGCACTGGTGGCATGCTGCGCACTTCGCGCAGTGGAATCGTGTAGAACTGCTCCTGCCGTCATTGCGGTGGTACTCCACAGTGCTGGAGACGTCGCGGCAGACGGCGAAAGCGCAAGGATTCGACGGCGTTCGCTGGCCGAAGCAGGTAGGACCGGATGGGCGGGAAAGCCCGAGCCCCCCCATCGGAACCTTCCTGATCTGGCAGCAACCCCCCCACCCCCCCATCCACCTGGCCGAACTGGTGTACCGCGCCAATCCGAGCCTGGAAGTGTTGGTGGAATTCGCGGAGATCGTCTTCGAATCGGCCGGGTTCATGGCCAGCTTCGCGCATCCCACGTCGCGCGGGTTTGAGCTGGGCCCTCCCCCCCTGATTCCGGCGCAAGAGAGCTACGGCTCAATGCGGGCCAAGGTCACTAATCCCACGTTCGAACTGGCGTACTGGCAGTGGGGGCCTACGGACTGCTGCTGCCTGGCGGGAACGGCTGGGTTTGGAACCAGTACAGGCATGGTGGGACGTGGCGGATGGCCTGGTGCAACCACATGTAGTTGATGGCGTCTACGCGGCCATCGACGTCGAACCGTTCACCATACGCACGGACCATCCATCCATGCTGTGTGCCCTGGGGGGGTCCTCCCCCAGACTGATCTCATTGATCCGGCCATCATGCGAGCAACCCTTTCAGACGTCCTGGCAGACTGGGACTGGGGGGGCAGCACCTGGGTTGGGACTACCCCCGTGATGGCCATGACGGCCGCACGACTTGAGGACCCGGAGGCCGCTGTTGATGCGCTCCTCCTGAGCGCGGGCAAAAATACCGTCCTCCCCCCCAACGGGCACAACCGGCAGACGGACTCCCTCCCGCTGTACCTGCCAGGCAATGGTGGGCTTCTGGCCGCTGTCGCGCTGATGGCCGCAGGCTGGGACAACGGACCGGACCGGCACGCGCCCGGATTCCCGGCCGACTGGGCCGTTGCATGGGAGGGGGGGCTGGTCAAGGCGCCTTAGCATCGCCGCAGCTGGATAGTGTCACTACGGGATATCACCGCAAAGGGACCTCGCCTGTTAACCGCGGCGGGGGGGTCCCACCGCGGCTCCGACCAAGGCACCAAGGCCAACTCCAATGAGGATGCCCAGAAAGGGCGAATTGAAGACCAACTGGCCAACCACAAGTCCCGCTGCAGCCCCGAGCAGACAGGCGATCCACAGTTGGTTGTTCATGGCGGCCTCCGGATAAAACTGTCAGGAGCGGGGGGGCGCCACGCGACGCGAACCGAGGACTTTCTTGCGGGGGGGGACTCCCCCCGATGCCGTGTCAGCCTCGCGAATAGCAGACCACGACGCCGATACGAGATACACCTGGCTCACCAGATTGAACCAGATCAGCAGCCCGATAATGATGGCAAACGATGCCAGGACCGGATTGTTGCCGGACCGGGCCAGAAGTTCGGTGCTGAAGAACTGCAGGACCGTGGTCCCAAAGCCCGCCAGCACCACGCCTTCCAGGAATGCGCGGCGTCCCAGCTTCAGGCCACCTGCAATGCGGAACAGCACGGCCGCCGTCGCGCAGTTCAACAGAAGCGGGACCACGATCTTGACGGTCGCCGCTATGGGCTCGACAACGCCCTCATCAAGCTTGAGCAAAGCAATAAGCCAGTCCGCTGCGGTCCCAAAGACGAGCGAGACGCCTGCGCTGATGACAAGGATAACGCCGAGGAGCAGCAGGGTGCCGGCGTCGATGAGCTTTTGAAGGATCGGGTTGCGAACCAAGGGGGTCAGCATTCATCACCCCCCCGGAGGCCTTCCCTGATGCTGGCGATCCAGCCCAGGGAAACAAACACCGTGACAATCGCTGCGATGACGGCCGTCCACCCAAGTCCCGACGGGTTGAGCAGGGATTGTGGATCCACCAGCCCTTCGCCGCCGTCCACCTGAAGGAGCCCGGGGGGGCAGCCGCGGCCACACTGTCGATCACGGCGTCCTGCAGCGCGGGGGGGTTACCGCCCAACACGATGCCTGCGATGGCGAAGCGGTAGTGAGCAGACCCGTCACGGAGAAGAACATGTTGAAACCGATACCGGCGCTCAACAACGGCCCGTGCTGCCGGGTGTAGTGCTGGAAGGAACGCATGGCCCGGTTGGTATTCAGCCTGGCGAGGAAGAGTGCAAAGAATGCACCCAACTTTTTCGGGAAGCCCTCGCCGGCGCGCTTCGCATGGCCCCAATCCTGCCGCTTGCGGAGAAGCTGGAGTTTGAGTTTCGCCAGCTCAGTTGGCAGCGGAGGAACGTCCGCCTCTGCGGCTTGGATCCGCTTGCTGTGCTTCGTCAGTATCGCCGCCAAAGTCGAGCTCTTCCCGTAGCTGCCAAATTCCATTGGTGTCGTGCTCGTAAAGTCCCATGCTAACCACAGGGAAGGTCGCCCGGTAATCCCTGAGGACCGTTTCGGCCTCATCGAGGTTTTCCTGGGCGACATCGTGCGCTACGGTGACGTGCGGGTGGTACGGGAACGGCAACATCCGTTCGAGTGGGCCGGTTTGAAGTTTCTCGTGCAATTGCACGCACTCTTCAAAGCCTTCCTCCACGTTGACGAACACCACCGGCGAGACGGGACGGAAAGAACCCGTGCCGGAAATGGTGATTTCGAAAGGTTCCTGGGTCCTTGCGACTTCCCTGACGTGCTCCCGGGTGGCGGCAGTCCTGGGTGGGTGTGGTGGTGATCAGGGTGATGTGGGCAGGGATGACCTCGGCCATCGGATCTCCGAAGGAGGCCCTCCATTCCTGGAGTTCTCGGGCGATCTCCGGCGGGAAACCGAGGATCACTCCGACGCACATGGTGTCTCCAGCGCCGCAATCGGTGCCGGAAACAGCGGGCTGGCGGGAGTCGTCCGGACCGGCACCCTGTCGGGTGCCGGTCTTGACGTTGAGCTGGCCAGCGGAGCACATGGACTTAGCGGACTCCCTGGTTTCCGTGGGAGGCATCGCCGCGGTAGGGCAGGAAACCAACCTTGGAGTAGACGTCCGCGAGGGTTGCGGCCGCAATTTCACGTGCCTTGTCCGCGCCGAGGGCCAGGAGCCGGTCGAGTTCTGCGGGATCAGCCAGAAGTTCGTTGGCACGTTCGCGGATAGGTGCCAGGTGGCCGGAAACGAGTTCGGCCAAGTCGACCTTCAAGTGGCCGTACATCTTCCCCCCCTCATAGTCAGCCACGATCTTATCCACCGGCGTCCCGCTGATGGCCGAGTAGATGGTCAGCAGGTTGGATACGCCCGGCTTGTTCTCGCGGTCGTAGCGGATCTCGGTTTCGGTGTCCGTAACCGCAGACTTAATCCGCTTGGCCACCGTCTTTGGGTCATCCAGCAGATTGATCAGTCCGGTCGGTGATTCCGCCGACTTGGACATCTTGGCGGTCGGGTTCTGGAGATCGTAGATCTTTGCCGATTCCTTCTGAATGAAGGCCTCAGGCACTTGGAACGTCTCGCCGAACCGGCTGTTGAAGCGGTTGGCGAGGTCGCGGCTCAATTCCACGTGCTGGCGCTGGTCTTCACCCACCGGCACGCCGTGCGGCTGGTACAGCAGGATGTCAGCGGCCTGCAGGATGGGGGGGTACGTGAACAGGCCAACGCTGGCGTGGTCCGAACCCTGCTTTTGTGCCTTGTCCTTGAACTGGGTCATGCGGGCGGCTTCACCCATGCCCGTAATGCAGTTCAGGACCCACGCCAACTGGGCGTGCTCGGGAACCTGGGACTGGACGAAAAGCGTGCACTTGTTCACGTCCACGCCGCCGGCGATGTACTGCGCGGCCGTAACCCTGGTCCGCCGGGCCAGTTCCGCCGGATCCTGCGGCACGGTGATGGCGTGCAGGTCAGGAATGAAGTACACGGCGTCGTACTCGTCCTGCATCCGGACCCAGTTGACCAGGGCGCCGAGGTAGTTGCCAAGGTGCAGGGAATCGGCGGAGGCTGCATGCCGGACAGGACCCGATGCTTGGCGCCAACGGCAAGCTTGGTTGACGTTACGGGCTTCGGTGCGATCGCAGCATCAGCTGCTGCGCCGGTTTCAGTCGTGGTGGAACTAGTCATGGAGCAATACCTTAGGAAGCTTAGAGCCGGTAGTCGACTACCAGCGGTGCATGGTCAGAGAAGCGGGTATCCCACGAAGGCGCCCGGTCCACCACAGCCGAGAAAGCGGCAGCTGCGAGGTCCGGGGTGGCCAGGTGGTAGTCGATGCGCCAGCCTGTGTCAGTGTCAAAGGCCTTACCGCGCTGGGACCACCAGGTGTAGGGGCCGGCGACATTACCTGCCAGGCCCCCTGTGGACATCCCTCCATCCGATTTCTTCGCCGAGGAAGCGGTCAAAGTATGCCCGCTCCTCCGGGAGGAAGCCGGCACGCTTGACGTTGCCCTTCCAGTTCTTGATGTCGAGTTCAGTGTGTCCGACGTTGAGGTCCCCCCAACAACCAAAGCATGGTCGCTGTGTTTCGCAAGCTCAGGCAGGCGGACGGTCATGGCATCGAGGAAGCGGAACTTATCGTCCTGCTTGGGGGGTTCCGACCTCTCCGGAGTGCACATAAGCACTGACAACGGTGAGGGTGGTGGGGGTCACCGGCTGTGTTCCTGACGGTGTAGTCCGCTTCAACCAGCGCCCGGACTTATCGAAGTAGTCGTCGCCAACGCCAACGCGAGTGGCGGTGGGCTCCTCGCGGGATGCAATGGCCACACCGGCGCGACCCTTGGCCTCAGCTCAGTGTGGAGGATGTGCCACCCTTCGCCGATCAGCTTCCTGACGATGTCGTCAGGGGGGGCGCGCACTTCCTGCAGGCAGAGAATGTCTACCTCGCGTGGCTCCAGCCATTCCGCCATGCCGTTCTTGTAGGCAGCCCGCAGGCCATTGACGTTAACTGATGCGATGCGAAGGAAGTCCTTCTTCAATGCCGTACTCACCCGGTCCACTCTAGTCGATGATGGTGCCGGCCACGGCTCGTCCGAGCCACCCGAAGACTTGATCATGTCCCGCGCATTCGTGGCCGTAATGGCGATGGTTTCGAGCGCCCGGTTGATGGTGTCCTGGTTGGCCGTTGCGCCCTTGGCGCGTTCCTCGTCCACCACGCGGACCTGCACCTGAACAATCTTGAAGGAGTGGTCCAGCTTAAGGTCGCGCACTTCATCGGCTTTGCTGCGCTCGGCAACTATGCGCGTGCCACCGCTGTCAGCAGCGGACGACGACGGCGCGCGGCCGGCTGCGGCGTTGAACGCATTTTGCGCTTCGCTCAGTTTGGCACCGGCCGCTGCGCGGCCTTGCGGATGCTCAGCACCACGAACGTTGCAAGGGCAAGCCACCCGAAAGCGACCACGGCAACAACCCAGCCCACAACATCGTTCTGGTTGGCCGCAAAGATGACGGCTACCAGGAAAGCGATGATGACAACTGTCATCCCCCCCAGGCCGCCGATGCGGAAGCTTGAACATGCCTTTACCGGCGGGGGGACGTGGACGGGTGCGGGTCACCGAGAGATTGCATGAACCCATTCTCTCAAATGCGGAAAGGTGCCCCGTCCGCTTCCACGGACGGCGAACATGCCACGCTAGGATCAGCGCTTCTGCTGATTCCGGGTCTTTCCCGGCGACGTGGATTTGCGGTGCAGGAACCGCGCCGCCAGCAGAACCGGGTCCGACCCCCCCGACTTACCCTCCATGACTTCGCAGAGTCGCTCAACCAGCGCGGCGGCCGCGGCAGGAATATCCACGTCAAGGGCCGAAATCGGGGGGGCTTGTGCTGCCGCGAGTGTTCAGAGTCCGAGCCCGTGCACACCAGCAGGTCCCCCGGGATACGGACTCCACGTTCCTGCATGGCCTGGGCTGCCCCGCTGGCGTGCCTACCCGTTAAGCAAAAAACTGCGCCGGGCAGGCCGTCGCCCAAAATCCTGGCGCCCACTTGCCGACCACCCTCCACGCCGTCCCGTTCCGGTACGTGATAAATCCGGGGCTCCTTTCCGGTTTCCAGGCACCAGGCAACGTAGGCGGCCTCGCAATCGAAGTTCCAGGCGTTCCTGTCCGTGCCGCCCACGTAGGCGATGGATCCAGCGCCCGCTGCTGCCAGGTGGTCCAGGACGACTCGTGTGGACGCTGCGTCGTCGTGAGCGACCCAGTTCCGGAAGTCGGGGCGGCCCGGATCGCGATCCCAGGTCACATACGGAATTCCACGCTTCTCCAGCAAAGCCACCACTGGATCATCCAGATGCGGGGGGGCGAAAACTATGTAACCGTCCAGGGACATGGAAAACGGGGGGGAAGCGGTCCACGACTCAAGTCGGGGGGGACGAGCATCAGGCCCAGATTCCGATTCAGCGTCTCGGCGGCGGCTGCTCCCGCGAGTTTCATGAAGACGTCCACGCCATTAGGACCATAGTTGCCCAAGCTGTCCAAGGAGCGGAACACCAGCCCGATCGCATTCATCTTGGAACTTCGAAGCCCCCGTGCCATGGCGTCTGCAACGTAACCCATCTCCGAGGCGACGGCGCGGACCCGTTCCCGGGTGGCCTCGCTGATATTGCCCTTGCCATTGAGGGAGTGCGACACCGTGGTGATCGACACTCCGGCTTTCCGCGCTACGTCCCAGATCGTCGCGCCGTGTTGTAGTTCGCGGGCCATGGGCTCCTGCATTCGCCTCCGAGGGATCTCATGAGACCCGGCTTCCGAAATTAACGATAAATCTCGCGGACCAGCTACACAAAAACGTTTTCTTCCGTACTTTGAGCGTCACAAGTGATCCACCTCATCCAAGAGCCCACCCGTACTCCGACGGGGGGGATGGCTCCCTCAAGGAGACCTATGCAGCTTCACCGCCACACATCCGCCGCGCCCGATCCCCGCGAGCGCGGCCTCGACATCGGCCGCATCTGGGAGGCTCAAACACGCAATACCGCCAAGCTCTACTTTGACTTCTTCGCCACGCTTGGCATCGCGCCGCAGAAAGTCCGGGACATTGCGGAGCAGAGCCACGCAGCCCTCCACGCCTGGTGCCCGGCACTGGCCGAGGAAGCCGAGGGCTGGGCCACCGGCGCCGGACTCGAGACCTGGGAGATGAGTGTGGTCAACGCTCGCACTGAGATTCTTGCGGCGGCACCACGTAAGGTCGGCTCCATGAATGCTCGACGGCGGTCTACGCACCAGCCCGGGCTTCGGCGCCGGAAACCATTCAGACCTGGGACTGGCATGACCACCTCGCCCCCCGACGGACTCTTGCTCGAGGTAACCCCCATCCCCCCGGTCGGACCACCAAGACGTTCACGGAGTTCGGGACGCTGGCAAGATCGGTGTCAACAGTGAGGGACTCGGCCTGCATTTCAACATCCTTGCCCACTCCAGATGATGACTCCGCTGGAGTTCCGGTCCACGCAATCGCCCGCCGCATCCTCGATGAGGCCTCGACCATCGACCAAGCTATCGACATCGCGTCCTCAGCAAGAGTTAGCGCCTCTACCGTCTTCACTGTTTTCACAGCTACCGCTTCCGGCACCAGTACCCCGCGCCTGGCCGCCAGCATCGAGGTCTCTCCCGCCGGCACCGGCGTCGTGGATGCCGGCAGCGACGGCTGGCTGCTCCACACGAACCACTTCCTGGACCCCCCGTCCTCGCGGAAGAGGACGCAATCGACGACGGCGCGTTGTCGCCCCCCCAGCGCCTGGCCCACCTTGGGCGCGTGAGGACGGAGCTCGCCGGCCTGGGCATCGCGGACCGGGCCAAGCAGTTCTGCTCGTCAGAGGGAGCTTCATCCGTGGTCTGTTTCCATCCTGACGCCTCGGCGCCGCGACACGAGCAGTGGCAGACGCTACTGACCATCAGCGTCGATGCCGGTGACTGCTCCCTCGCTTACGCAGCTGCCAACCCCGCCGACGCCGCACGCGATGGCTTCCTGATCTTCTAAGCCAGACCAGCCTCACGACCCCAACAAAACAACCAACGAAAGGCACTTCCTTGCCGCAATCCCTTCAGCCCAATGTTGCGCTGGAACCACAAGGTCCGTCGTCCAAGCGCCCCGTCTCAGCTGCCCGTACTTTCTTCGTCTCCTGTTTTGGAACCGCACTGGAGTTTTATGACTTCACCATCTACGGATTGGCTGCAGCTTGGTGTTTCCGCAGCTCTTCTTCCCCCAACCTTGATCCTCTGACCGGAACATTGGTGGCGTTCGCTTCCTTCGGTGCCGGATTCCTGGCCCGGCCCTTGGGCGGTATCGTTCTGGGCCACTTCGGCGACCGTCTCGGCCGGCGCAGGATCCTGATCCTCACGCTCATCCTGATGGGTGGGAGTACCTTCCTGATCGGCTGCCTGCCCAGTGCGGATTCGATCGGCGCCACGGCCCCTATGCTGCTCATCGCATTGCGTCTGGTTCAAGGATTCTCTGCCGGCGGTGAATGGGGGGGAGGCGCTGCCTTGTTGGGAATCGAGGCGGCACCGGCGGGTCGCCGAGGACTGTGGGGGGGAAGCTTCACCAGCATGGGCATCGGGTTGGGCGTGCTGATGGGTTCCGGCGTTTTTACGCTCACTGACGCCATCGCGGGCGGCGAAGTGGCCAGCTTCGCTTGGCGGGTACCTTCTGGATCGGCGGCCTGCTGGTACTGGCTGGCCTTATTGCCCGGCTGACCCTCCCCCCCCAGGACGAACGCCCTTCCGGCACCCAAGCACCCCCCCGGATTCCACTGCTGGCAGTCCTCAAGTCGCATCCGCGGCAGATCCTGATGTCGATCGGCGTCAGCTACGGCTACAACACCTTCACTTACATCGCCACAGTGTTCCTCATGTCGTACGTGCTCCAGCGCGGCTACTCCGACAGTGAATCACTTCAGTTCCAGCTGTGGGGGTGCCCTGGCCAGCGTCATCTCCGCACCTCTCGCGGCGATACTTTCCGACAGGATCGGCCGTAAGCCGGTGATGATAGGTGGTTCGGTGATGCTCATCATCTACTTCCTGGCGTTCTTCCCGGCCATCGAGACACACACCGGCTGGCTTGCCCTCCTCATGTTCACGCTGGGCGGCGCGTTGAACACTGTTCCGCAGGGCCCGTTGCCGGCATTCCTTGGCGAACAGTTCCCGGCAGCTTCCCGCTACTCGGCCATTTCGGCCAGCTATCAAATCGGCTCAGCCTGGGTGGCGGCACGGCAGCCACTGTGGCCACGGCATTGCTGATCGCCACGCATGGCGACCCGATCGGCGTCGTGATTTACACAGTCTCCGCGCTGGCAGTCATGGGACTGTGCTCCTGGGGCCTGCGCGACAACGCAAAGCTGACCATGGCTGAGATCGAGACGGCCTAGGACCTGTGCGGGCTGCGCCGGCTGGTCCTACTTCAGGAACAGCTGGCGCAGCCTTGCGGTGGTCAGCATGATCCGAGCGCGATCATCACAACGTAGTAACCACGTGGATGGCAGTGGCAGGGCTGAACGAGCCCACGCTGATCTGGCGCAGGAGTTCCACCCCCCCGTGCCACAGGGGGCATGGCCTGGATGAACCACTGGATGACCTGCGGGTAGACGCTGAGCGGTAGAACGTGGCGCTGAACAGGAACATGGGCAGCAGGAAAAAGTTGATCCAGTCCATCTGCTGGAAGGTCTTCATGAAGCTGGTGATGCCCATCCCGAAGCTCGCAAAACCGAACGCGATCAGCACCGAAGCAGGAATGACCAGGACGGCCCACCAACTGGTGAGCAGTCCCATCACCCCCCATGACAGCGGTGAATCCCGTGGCGTACAGCAGGCCCCGAAGGAGTGCCAGGAAGATCTCGCCGATCGCCACGTCCAGCGGCCCCCCCAAGGATGTGTAGAGCATCCCTTGGTACAGCTTGGCGAAGTTCATCTTGAAGAAGACGTTCCACGTGGAATCGTAGATTGCTCCGTTCATGGCCGAGACCGCAGGAGTGCCGGCGCTATGTACGCCGCATAGCTGATTTCCTCGCCGCCTGGACCTTGGACAGTGCCCACTATGGAGCCCATGCCCACGCCCATGGCCAGCAGGAACAGCACAGGCTCGAAGAACCCCCGACACCATCACCAGCCACGTGCTGCTCCTGGCAGCCATCAGCCCACGGCCCACCACTGCCTTGGCGTTGCGGGAGTAGAGGGAACCGAACTTGCGCTCACGGGCAAGATCCGTGGCGCTGTGGCCACCTGTCAGGACACTCAAGATCCCATCCTTTTCACGAACTGGCGGCGGACAAGTATCCAGCCAACAGTGGCGGTCGCCAGCAGGAACACCACGTGGGTGATGGTCAGCAACGGGTTTTGGTCCATCCCGTAGGTGAAGACCCGGCCCAACTCAGTTCCGTGCCACACCGGTGATATCCAACCGATCCAACGAACTGCGATCGGCAGCGAATCCAGCGGGAAGAACGTCCCGGAGAACAGGAAGAGCGGCATGACGATGAATCGCTGCACCAATGCGAACTGCCCCCTTGTCCTGCTTGATGCTGGCGGCATAGGCCATCAGCGGCAAGCCGAAGGAGAGCGCCGCGACCGTGGCCACGATGGCCGAGACCCAGCCCCCCCAGGGACTCGGCGAAGCGCCAAACATGGCCACCACCACGAAATAAACCAACGACTGCAACAGGAAGCGCAGGGAACTGGCCATGATGTGGCCACTGGCGATCTGCTGCGGTGTCAGCGGCGAGGCATGCGGACCATAAAACACGCGGCGCCATTTGAAGCCGTCCGTGATGGGGGGGTACGAAAACTCCCCCCCGACGCGTCATCACTGCGGCGGAGACCAACAACGCCGGAGCCACGAACTCCAAATAGCTGACACCGCCGAACGCCGCCTCGCTGTTGGCGTCCACCAAGCTGGCGAGGCCAACTCCCATGGCGAAGAGGTACGCCACCGGCTGCCCTACGCTGTACAGGATCACGGACCAGCCGTAATTCCGCATGACGCGAAGCACTTGCTCGGCATAGAAGAAGGAACCCCAGCGACGCGCCCTGGCGGCCGAAACCTCAGGCGAGTGG
The DNA here is from genome assembly GCA_001313365.1 of Paenarthrobacter nitroguajacolicus JCM 14115. The sequence continues at coordinate 19,198 of BBFS01000014.1, read as the reverse complement.
GCCCGCAACGGCTGCTCCGCCGTCGTGCGTGGTTTGTTCACCGACTCAGTCAACGAGGCTCCTGCCGGTAAGCCGCAGGAACACATCTTCCAGCGACGAGCGACGCACCAACGAGGTCATGGGGGGGTGCAGCCCGCGGGCAGTGACCTGCTCCAGCGCGGCCTCACCGTCATGCGCGTAGATGAGCACACGGTCCGGCAGTGTCTCCAGCCGCTCACCAATGCCTTGAAGCTCGACGCCGATGGTCGCGTTCCGCTCGGACCCGAACCTGAGCTCCAGTACTTCGCGCGATGAGTGTTCGCGAATCAGGCCGCGGGCGATCCTTCGGCCATGATCTTGCCCTTGTCCACCACGATCAGGCGATCGCAGAGTTGCTCAGCCTCGTCCATGTAGTGCGTGGTGAGGATGAGGGTTACGCCGCTTTCCTTAAGCCGAAACAGGCGGTCCCAGAGAATGTGGCGCGCTTGGGGATCCAGGCCGGTGGTGGGTTCGTCGAGGAGAAGAATGCGGGGCTCATTGATGAGCGACCTGGCTATTGTGAGCCGTCGCTTCATGCCCCCCGGAGAGCGCGTCCACCTTGGAATTGGCCTTGTCCGTTAGCTGCGCGAATTCCAGCAGCTCATCAGCCTTCGGCCGGAGGTAGCTCAAAGGCAGGCCAAAATAGCGCCCGTAGACGATCAGGTTCTCGCGAACCTTAAGCTCTTCATCCAGGTTGTCCTGCTGTGGGACCACACCCAGATGCGCTCTTACTTCGGGGCCGTGGGATTCCGGGTCCAAGCCCATGATGCTGAGCGTGCCCGAGGTACGTTGGGATACGCCGCCGATCATTTTCATGGTGGTTGACTTGCCGGCACCGTTGGGGCCCAGCAGCCCGAAAGACTCCCCCCGCCGGTACGTCGAAGGAGATGTTGTCCACGGCGGTGAGGTCACCATAGGCCTTGGTGAGGTTTCGCGCGCTGATGACGGATGGTCGGTTCATGTCGAAGCCGGATTGCGACGATTCTGACTGTGTTGGTGGCGGTGTCGGAGAGCGGATTGCTTCATTGTGCACCCTCAGCACACTAGTAGTGCCCCCCCTGACTTATGCGAGGCCAATTCGGGGGGTTCCCTGCGGAAGATGCCGTGCGCACGGCATCTTCGGCAGGTTAGCCCCCCCGTAATGGGCCTTGCAATGGTCGGAGGAACTTAGGCGATGCCTGCCTGGCGCTCCGCACTCTCCACGACGTTCGCGAGCAGCATGGCACGGGTCATCGGCCCCACGCCGCCCGGGTTCGGGGACAGCCAAGCGGCGACGTCGGCAGCTGCCGGGTCAACATCTCCGGTAACAACAGCCTTACCGTTGCCGTCGTCCACACGGCTGACGCCGACGTCGAGCACAATGCACCCGGCTTGAGGTCTTCAGCTTGATCATGTGCGGCACGCCGGCAGCTGCAATCACGACGTCGGCCTGCTTGAGTTCCGCGGGCAGGTCCACCGTTCCGGTGTGGGCCAGGATGACCGTGGCGTTGACTTCCTTGCGGGTCAACAGGAGGCCAATGGGGCGGCCGATGGTCACGCCGCGACCAACCACCAGGACACGCTTGCCTTTGAGTTCAATGTTGTGGCGGCGCAGCAACTCCACACAGCCCTTAGGCGTGCAGGGAAGCGGGGGGGACTTCATCTCGCCGTTGACGTTGGCCACCAGGCGGCCAAGGTTCATGGGGGGGTGCAGGCCGTCGGCGTCCTTGTCAGGGTCCATGGCTTCCAGGATGACGTCCTGGTCGATGTGCTTGGGCAGCGGTAGCTGGACTATATAGCCTGTGCACTCCGGGTTGTCGTTGAGCTCGCGGACGACCTCCAGGAGGTCTTCCTGTGAAATGTCTTCGGGGAGGTCGCGGCGGATGGACTGGATGCCAACCTCGGCGCAGTCCTTGTGCTTGCCGCCGACGTACCAGGTGCTGCCGGGGGTCGGAACCCACCAGGATGGTGCCCAGGCCGGGGACGATTCCCTTGGCGGCCAGGACGGAAACGCGAGTGGTCAGTTCTGCTTGATGGCTGCGGCGGTGGCCTTGCCGTCAAGGATCTGTGCGGTGGACTGTGTCATTCCATCTGCTCTTTCTGGTGGGTGACCTAATGGCTCATGCCAACGGGACCCGCCGCCGTAGGTGTGGCGGCGGATCCCGTCAGCTCCGGTTCAGTGCCCGGGAAATGCGTTACTTAGCCGCGGAAACGCGGATTTACCACTGCTCGTGCTGCGGGTACAGCGGGAAGTCAGCGGCCAGTTTGTCGACGCGGGCCTGGAGCGACTCGACGTCGGCCGAGGTACCGGCCTTGAGCGCGGCGGCGATGATCTCGGCAACCTCGGTGAACTCGGTGGCACCGAACCCGCGGGTAGCCAGTGCCGGCGTACCGATGCGGAGGCCGGAGGTGACCATCGGCGGCCGAGGGTCGAACGGAACAGCGTTGCGGTTCACGGTGATGCCCACGGAGTGCAGGAGGTCTTCGGCCTGCTGGCCGTCCAGCTGCGAGTTGCGCAGGTCAACCAGGACCAAGTGAACGTCGGTGCCGCCGGTGAGGACCGAGACGCCGGCTTCAGCAACATCGGACTGGTTCAGGCGGTCAGCGATGATCTTGGCACCTTCGAGGACACGCTCCTGGCGCTCCTTGAACTCTTCGCCGCCGGCGATCTTGAACGCAACAGCCTTGGCCGCGATCACGTGCATGAGCGGCCCGCCCTGCTGGCCCGGGAAGACGCTGGAGTTGAGCTTCTTGGCCCACTCCTGCTTGCCAAGGATCACACCGGAACGGGGGCCGGCCAGGGTCTTGTGGACCGTGGAGGTGACGACGTCGGAGTACGGCACCGGGCTCGGGTGCAGGCCAGCTGCAACCAGGCCTGCGAAGTGTGCCATGTCCGTCCACAGGAGTGCGCCAACTTCGTCCGCGATGGAGCGGAATGCAGCAAAGTCGAGGTGGCGGGGGGTACGCGGACCAGCCGGCGATGATGACCTGCGGCTTCTCAGCGATGGCCTGCTCGCGGAGCTTGTCCATGTCGATGCGGAAGTTGTCTTCTTCAACCTGGTAGCAGCTACGTTGTAGAGCTTGCCGGAGAAGTTGAGCTTCATGCCGTGGGTCAGGTGACCGCCGTGTGCCAGGGAAAGACCAAGGATCTTGTCGCCCGGGGTGATCATGGCGGAGAGTGCTGCAGCGTTCGCCTGGGCACCGGAGTGCGGCTGGACGTTGGCGTACTCGGCGCCGAAGAGTTCCTTGACGCGGTCGATCGCAAGCTGCTCGGCGACGTCGACGTATTCACAACCGCCGTAGTAGCGGCGGCCCGGGTAGCCCTCGGCGTACTTGTTGGTCAGGACGGAGCCTGTGCTTCCATGACGGCGCGGGGGGGCGAAGTTTTCGGACGCAATCATTTCCAGGGTGCCGCGCTGGCGGCCGAGTTCCTGGTTAAGGACTGCTGCGATCTCGGGATCGAGATCGGCAAGCGACTGGTTGCTGACAGACGCGGAAGTGGTTGTGGTAGTCACGGAAATCTCCTGGCTAGGCAACGGGTGGTGCTACAGGTCAGGCTACCGGCAGCAGCATTCCCGCGTCCCCCCCTTTTTGACGGAGGGATCGGTCACGTGCGTGCAGCGGTAAGACATGACCCTCGGCCCAGGCGTACGATCCGTGGTCTTCATGATTGCCGCTCCCTGGTGGTAGTCCACCCAACGCCAGTTGCGACCCATTAACAGTACAACAAGGCAGCACAGGTAGCTTGATCGTGTGACTGAATCCACCGCTTTCGTAGTAACACTTTCCTGCCCCCCCGACCGCCCCCCCGGCATCGTCCACGCGGTAGCCGGAGCCTGCTTGATGCCGGCTGCAATATCGCCGATTCCCAGCAGTACGGAAGCCCCCCCAGCACAGGCAACTTCTTCATGCGCGTGGAGGCATCGACGTCGTCCTCCCAGGCCGAACTGGCCACGGCCTTGCGGCCGGTAGCTGAATCGTTCGGCATGACCTGGCAAATCAACCCCGTGGGCGAAAAGGTCCGCACCATCATCCTGTGCTCCAAGGACGCGCACTGCCTCAACGACCTTTTGTTCCAGCAGCGCACGGGCACTTTGCCCATTGAGATTCCGGCGATTGTGTCCAACCACCGGGATCTTGAGTCGCTGGCGGAGTTCTACGGCATCCCGTTCCACCACATCCCGGTAACGCCGGAGACCAAGCCGCAGGCCGAGGCGCAACTGCTGAAGCTGATTGCCGAGCACGATGTCGAGCTGACTGTCCTGGCACGGTACATGCAGGTCCTGTCCAACGATTTGTGCACGGAGTTGAACGGCAAGGCCATCAACATCCACCACTCGTTCCTCCCCTCCTTCAAGGGCGCCAAGCCGTACCACCAGGCACACGCACGAGGTGTAAAGATCATCGGCGCCACGGCCCACTACGTGACGGCCGACCTCGATGAGGGTCCGATCATCGAGCAGGAAGTCATCCGCGTTGATCACGCGCGCACGGCTGCCCAGTTCGTCCAGATGGGCCGCGACGTCGAAGGCCGTACGCTGGCTCAGGCGGTCCAGTGGCACGCCGAACACCGTGTGCTCCTGGACGGTACCCGGACCGTGGTGTTCAACTAACGCCACTCCTATGCTGGGGGGGGTATGCGGGGGGGCATCCCTGACGCCGACCACGAGGCTGACCTGGCTGTCTTCTACGACCGCCAGGCACCGGTGCGGAACACCCGCGCGCTGACGCCGCACCGGGTTGAGAGCCGGGATTGGTTCATCCGGCTGTTGAAGTCCGAACACCGTCATTCGTTGTTTGAGCTGGGTTGCGGCACTGGGGTTGAGGGCGTGGAGTTCGTCCGTGCCGGCTTGCACTACACCGGCGTGGACCTGTCCTCGGAGAGCGTTCACTTGGCGCGCTCGGCCGGGCTTGAGGCTTCTGTTGCCAGCGGGCGGAACCTGCCGTTTCCGGGTGCTGTCTTTTCGGCTGCGTGGACCATGAGCACTCTTCTGCATGTTCCCAATAGCGGAATTCACGACGTCGTCCGCGAACTTGTGCGGGTCACCGCACCTGGTGCGCCAATCGCCGTCGGACTCTGGTCAGGTGAGGATTGCGAAGTCATGAACCCTGAAGACCTTGAGGAACCGCGGCGGTTCTTCAGCCGCCGCAGCGACGAAACCGTCCGGCGGATCTTTGGCGAACACGGCTCGGTGGAACACTTCCGGACGTGGCCGGAGGGCGTGGGAGTGGAATCCGGGCCGGCGCAGGAAACTGGTCCCAGCACTATCAATTCCTGGTCCTCCGCACCCCTGCACCCAACTGAGTCGCAATTGAGCGCGTTTTGAGCGCTCAAAACGCGCTCTGCTGCGACTCAGTTGGGAACTAAGCTGACTCCATGGCTCCCTCTTACACATTCGCCGGGGGGGATACCCCCGGCTATCCATGAAACCGCCTTCGTGGCGCCCACGGCTTCCATTATTGGCAAGGCCACGTTGGCCGAGGACTCGAGCGCTTTCTACGGCGTCTCCGTCCGCGCCGATACAGCGGCCATCAGCGTCGGCGCAGGTCCAACCTCCAGGACAACGTAGTCCTCCACGCCGACCCCGGCTTCCCCCTGCACGGTAGGCGAACGCGTCTCCGTGGGGCACAGCGCTGTGGTCCATGGATGCACTGTGGAGGACGACTGCCTCATCGGCATGAGCGCCACCATCCTCAACGGCGCGGTGATTGGCACTGGCTCGCTCATCGCTGCCGGGGCCGTGGTGTTGGAAGGCACTGTCATTCCCCCCCGCGCTCACTGGTTGCGGGTGTACCTGCAAAGGTCCGCCGTGAACTCACCGACGAAGAGTTCGAGGGCGTCAAGCACAACGCCGCGCATTACAAGGAACTCGCTGCGGCGCACCGGGAGATGCACGCTTAAACGCCGAATGCGAGGCCCGCTCTGTGCCCTAACCTGAGGGTTTAGGGCGCAGAGCGGGCCTCGCAACGTAAGGAGACTAGTCCAGGGAGATCGGGCCGAGCTCGTCCAGCAGGTCACCTGGCCCCCCCGGGTTTCCGGCAGCGGACGAACCGCCCAGGTGATTCACCACTCCCCCACACTGCGTTCAGGCCCGTAGTCACTGCCCCCCTCGGCCCACCCGGCGGTGAAGGACACGTCATCGCCCGCGAGGAAGATGCCGCGCTGGTGCTCCGGCAGCTGGTCCTGCTTGAAGTGCGTGAACAGGCGCTGCTGGTACCGGTAGTGACCGGGCAGGTTGGCCTTGAACGCACCCATGAAGTTGGGATCCGCTTCCCAGGACACCGTGATCGGTTGCCCCACGATGTGGCTCGCAATGTCTACGCCCGGGTAGATCTGTTCCAAGGAGTGCAACATCAGCTTCACGCGCTCGTCCGCGGTCAGGGCCAGCCATTTCACGTCGTCGTTCCATGTGTAGGACAGGAGCATGACGGCGGGCTTGTCAGGACCGTCGTCGAGCAAGTACGTGGCCCGGTTGAGGCGGTCGGTGAGCGTCATGGACAGGACCTCGCGCCCGGTCTCGGGATCGATGTCCTTCCAGAACGGGCGGTCCACCATCACGAAGGTCTTTGAAGACTGCATGTAGTGCGAGCGTTCGATCGCGGTCCACAGCCCGGCCGGGAACAGCGCTTCCTCGGTGTGGATGCGTGTGGACAGCAGCCAGGACTGGCAGGTGGTCACCACGGCCTGGTAGGTGGCTTCGCGTCCCCCCCAGTTCTCGCGGACCAGGAGGTCGCCGTTCTCTACCCGGCGGATGTTGTCCACGGCCCCGCGGGGCGAGCCGGAGTGCAGCGACGCCAGGGAGGTGCCCTCCGGCCAGTACTTAAGGTCCGACGGCGCGTGGTTCCAGAGTGCCTCCGGGAGCCTTTGCGCTCCTCCGGCAATGGAGCGGTGCTGGTCGTCGGCGTCGGTGTAGACCACGCGGAGGATCTCGAGGATGGAGTTGGGGGGGAAATCGGTGTCCCAGCCGCCGGTACCGAAGCCCACCTGGCCGAATGCCTCTCGGTGCGCAAAGCCGGCCTCTTTGAAGGACTTGCTGGCGGCGATGAAGCCGTAGAAGGTCTGCTCGTCCAGCTCCGGCAAGAGCGCGTTCCAGAGTTCCTTGATCCGCTTGGTGTTGCGGGCCTGATGGCTTCCTGCATCTCAGCGAAGGCAGCGCCATCGTTGACTGCTGCTTTCCAGGCGTCGGCTACTTCCAGGAAGAACTCCGGCAGCTCGTCAGCGTGGTGGCGTAGTGCTTCTTGCCTGCGAGTTCGATCACTGTGGAGGAGGTTGCCGGCGCCATGGGGGTTCGGGAAGTCCTGGGTGTCCAGGCCAAGCAGGTCCACGTAGTGGTAGAAGGCCTTGCCGGAGACCGGGAAGCGCATGCCGCCAAGGTCCGCCACGACGCCGGGAGCTGATGGGAAGCTCGCAGTGCGGAGCGTCCACCAATCTGGTCGGCCTCGTAGATGACGGCTTGAGGCCAAGTTTCATCAATTCATAGGCGGTCACCAGTCCGGACAGGCCTGCGCCGATGATGGCCACTTCCGTGCCGTAAAGCTCCTCCGGGATTGAGCCGAGGCCATCGGGGGTGCGCCAGGTAGTGGTCGTAGCTGAACGGGAAGTCCGGGTTCAGCATGGTGATGGGTGCTCCAACGGCCGCGTCAGGCGCGCCTGGCTCCTCGATGAGAGGGAGTTCTGTGGCGATGGTCATGAGTTTGCTGCTTTCACAGATTCCGGGCTCACTGCCCTGGTGGTTAGTTCACGGTAGTCCTGCTCGCTGAGCGCGGCTACCTTTGAGTTCCGGCGTCCATAGCCGAAGTAGATGGCGACGCCCACCAGCATCCAGATACAGAAGGTGATCCAGGTGTCGGCGCCCAGGTTGAGCATCAAATATGCGCACATCAGGGTGCCCAGGATCGGCGTGATCGGGTACAGCGGGACCCGGAAGCTGCGCTTCAGGTCGGGCCGGTTGCGTCGCAGGTAGATGACGGCCACGTTGACCAGCGCGAACGCGAAGAGCGTACCGATGCTTGTTGCGTCCGCCAAGGCTCCCAGCGGGACCAAGCCTGCGGTGAGGGCGACGGCGGTACCGATGATCAGCGTGCCGGCCACCGGAGTGCCGGTGCGGCGGGAAACGCGGCCGAAGATTTTGGGAACCATGCCGTCGCGGGACATGGAGAGCATGATGCGGGTTTGTCCGTAGAGCACGGTCAGCACGATGCTGGCGATGGCAAGCACTGCGCCCACTGAGAAGACCAGGGCGATCCACGGCTGACCCGTGATCTCGTGCAGGATCTGTACCAGTGCAGCCTCTGTGCCGTCGAACCAACCCCACGGGCGGGCGCCGATGGCTGCAACGGCAACCAGGACGTAGATGGTGGTGACGATGACCATGGAGAGCATGATGGCCCGGGGCAGGTCGCGCTTGGGGTTCCTGCTTCCTCGCCGGCGGTGGAAGCGGCGTCGAAGCCGATGTAGGAGAAGAAAACGCTGGATGCGGCGGCGGAAACACCGGCGGCGCCCATCGGCAGCAGCGGCTCGAAGTTGCCGGCATTGAAAGCGGTGAAGGCTACTGCGCAGAAGAAGATCAGGATGCCCACCTTGATCACGACGATCGCCGTGTTGATCCACGCACTCTCACGGGCACCACGGACCAGCAGGAGCATAGCCAGGATCACGATCACCATGGCGGGCACGTTCACCAGCCCGCCGTCCCCTGGCGGCTGGCTCATCGCGTCCGGCAGGAACTGGCCAAACGCGGCGAGGGTCTCGTTCACATACTGGCCGGCGCCCACGGCAACGGCTGCCACGGAGACCGCGTACTCCAGCACCAGGCACCATCCACAAATCCAGGCCATGCCCTCACCCATGGTGGCGTACGAGTAGGAGTAGGACGAGCCTGCCACCGGAACGAGCCCAGCCATTTCAGCATAGGAAACAGCGGAGAGCAGCGCGGCGAGTCCGGCGATGACGAACGAGATCCAGATGGCCGGACCGGCCAGCGGCACTGATTCGCCGAGGATCACCAGGATGCCGGTGCCGAGTGTCGCTCCGACGCTGATCATGGTGAGCTGGAAGACCCCAAAGCTGCGGACCAGCGGCGTTCCGCCTTCGCCGCTGCCGGCTTCGCTGACCATCTGGCCAATTGGCTTGCGGCGCAGGAGTTGCGCGCCGAGGCTTGGCCTGGCGACGCTTGCCGCGGCCGGGTTTTTGGTGTTCACAGGCACAGTCACCCTTGACGTCCCTTCAAAGTAGTTTCGATTTCCCCCCCTCCACAAGACTGGCATGTGAGCCACCTCTCACCGCGGTGCAAAATGACCTATAGTGTTCAACCATGAGACGTAATGCACACTATCAAGAGGCTGCCGCTGCAGCCCTTTCCGGACAGGTCAACGTGGACCTGTCTGCCATTTCAGACAACGTCAAGGCCCTGAAAAATCGCACCGGCGCGCCGCACTTCATGGCCGTAGTCAAGGGCAACGCCTACGGCCACGGCCTGGTGGAAGTTGCTCGCACAGCGGTGGAAGCTGGCGCAGACTGGCTTGGCACAGCCCAGCTCAGTGAAGCTATCGCACTCCGCCAAGCGGGCATCACAGTCCCCATACTTTCGTGGCTGTATCTGGCATCCCAGACAAGCGCCACCATCCTTGAGGCGCTGGAAAACGACATTGATGTGTCCCTCGGAAGCGTCAGTCAACTGGAGGTGCTGGTAGGAATCGCGAAACGCCTTGGCCGTCCCGCCGTCGTGCATTTGGAACTGGACAGCGGCCTCAGCCGCGGCGGTGCACGAAAGGAAGACTGGCTGAACTTGTGGCGCAGGCACGGCAAGCTGAGCTGGACGGGACCCTCCGTGTTCGAGGCCTCTGGACCCATCTGGCCTGGGCCGATGTCCCCGCGCACCCCGGTAACGCCACCGCCGTCGCGGAGTTCGAGGACGCCGTTCACCAAGCGCGCGAGGCCGGACTGAGCCCCGACCTACGGCATGTTTCCAGTTCTGCCAATATCCTGGACCGGCCCGAATTCCACTTCGACATGGTCCGCGCGGGACTGGCCATTTACGGGCTTGCCCCCCCGCCGATCACCTGAGCCCGGCTGACTTTGGCTTGCGTCCGGCGCTCAGCGTGACGGCGCCGCTGGTCATGGTCAAGAAGGTCCCGGCAGGCACAGGCGTCAGCTACGAACACCAGGCCATCACCTACGAACCGCGCTACCTCGGGCTCATCCCGCTCGGTTACGCGGACGGTATCCCCCCCAAGGGCATCAGCGGCCGCTCCGTTGTGAACGTGGCCGGACGCGCGGTGCCGGTGATCGGCAAGGTCTGCATGGACCAGTTCATGGTGGACCTCGGACCGGACGCTTCGGGAATCGACGTCGGGGACACCGCAGTGTTGTTCGGTGACCCGGCATGCGGGGCGGCGAGCGCCGACGACTGGGGTGCCGCGATCGGAAGCCACGGCGACGAGATCATCAACAGGATTGCACCGCGCCTGCCACGCGCCTACGCAAGCAGCGCCAATCAGGACACCGCTTACGAGTGCCCCCCCGACTACCAGGAGCCGGCCGCCGCCGGGCAGGGCAATGTCGCCTGAGCCCGCCACCGCCCGCCTGAGTTTTGTCACGCTCGAGCAGTTCCTGGAGCAGCTGCCGCCGGAGTTGAAAATGCTTCACGACGGCGGCAGCGGGACCTCGCTGCTGCGGTGGGTGGAACCGAGTGAGCTCGAAGACCCTACGCCGTACCTGCCGGAGGGCGAGTTCCTCCTCACCGCCGGGTTGCCTTTCCTTGGGAAGGGCGGCTCGGCGGCCAAGGTGGACGCTACGTACGGCGGCTCGTGGGTGCCAAGGTTGCGGCCCTCGGCTTCGGTATCAGGCCCTATTTCGACGCCGTCCCGGACGTCCTGCTGGACGCTTGCCGCAAGCACAACCTCACGTTGTTCGAGGTACCGGAGTCTGTGCCTTTCGCGGCGATTGGCTTGGAGTTCTCCCAGCTTCTGGAAACTGACAACGCGCGGGTCTTCCGGCAACTGGCCGACACCAACCGCCAACTCATGCGGGCGGTCCTCTCCCCCCCGGCCCGAACATGAACTGTTGGCCGCCCTGGTGCAGAGGGTGCCCGTGTGGGCTGTTCTGGTGGGCGCTGACGGACGGGTCCGCGCCCGGGGGGGCACAACGCCGGCGGCAGCAGCGGCGTCGAGCATTCCTTGTTGACACCTCTCCTGGAGCGGTTGCTGTCCGGCAGCGGTCCACGGGTGGAGATGGACGGTTTCGAACAGCCGGGTTCGGGATTGGTGTTCGGGCACCCATTGCGCAGCACTAAGGATGCCAACCTTGGCGCTTTGATCCTCGGTTCGGATGCACCGCTGACGCCTGCGCAAAACAATGTGGTGCAGTCGGCCGTGGGCTTGCTGGAGTTGTTGGTGAGGCAGCGAACCAGTGGCTCATTGGCACCGAGCCAGCTGGCTACAGCTGTTTTGTTGCACCCGGATTCGGTTGCGTCGGGTGGCACTAAACATGTCAACGGGCTCAAGGACCTGCTGGCGCAGAGCCTGTCCTCCACTCGTTCGGCACAGATGCGGGTGGTGCAGGGCATCAGGGTGGACGGAGCGGCAGACGACGGACCGGTGAGGGAAGTGCTGCAGTGGCGGAGGCTGTTCGATACCAAACTGGTGGAAATTACCGAGTACGGTTTCGCGGCCATTACCCGTTTGCGGGTGGACGATTCCTTGCTGGCCGACGTGGAGAAGCTGGGCTGGCGGCTGGTCATCGGGGGAACCAACCGAGCTCCTTGGACTCCGAGCGGCTACCAACGTGCAAGCTCCCTGCGAAGCCGCGTTCTTTCCACCGGCAAGAGCGCCCGCGTTGATGAGGTCACGTGGTCTGTCTCAGGTCTGCTGGGCCGCGAAGCCGGGACCATGCTGGCCGAACGACTCCTTGCACCCGTGCTCGCGCTTGAACCGGACCGTCGGGACCCGCTTCTTGCTGTCTTGCGCGGTTGGCTTAGCGAGAACGGCAGTTGGGACGGCTCGGCCAAGCTGCTGGGGGCTGCACCGCAACAGCGTGCGGCGGCAGATCGGCGTGCTCGGCGAGCTGCTGGACATGGACCTCAACCAGGCGCAGGTTCGGGCCGAGCTGTGGTTTGCGTTGCAATACGTGGATGAGCTGGTCGCTGGCCTTTCCGGTGATTCGACGGGCGACTAGTTGTCCCATTCTTCGTAGAGTTCCGGCCGGCGTTCGCGCAGGTACGGGACTTCTTCGCGTGCCGCTTTTACTGACTCCGTGCCGACCTCCGCGAACAACAGGGTTGCGGACTCCCCCCCGCAGCGGCAAGCAACGATCCATCTGGTCCGGCAACAACGCTGCCGCCCAGGAAGTTGTAGATGTCCTCGTGTCCGCTGTGGTTGGCGTAGGCCACGTTGAGTTGGCTTTCCAAGGCGCGGGCACGGATGAGGACCTGCGGCACGTTGTCGAACCCGGCGGAAAGGGCAGTTGGCACGAGCAGAAGTTCAGCACCTCGTGTGGCGGCGGCACGGACGGCTTCCGGGAACTCGACGTCGTAGCAAATCAGCATCGATGTGCGGATCCCGTTGAAATCCACGACGGCGGGAGGTTCTTGGGCGCCGACGAACGCTTTGTGCTCCTCCGGACCGAAGAGGTGCACTTTGGCGTAGTTGAGGACCTCGTTGCTTCGGCGTCGAGGAGGGTGGCGGTGATGTGCCAGCTCCCTTCATTTCCCGCTGCGGGCGCCGGAAGGCTATAAACCAAGCCAATGCCGTTGGTCCGGGCGATGCCGGCCAGCCGTTCACGGATGCCGGGGAGCGTAGATGGGTCCAGTTCAGCGTGGAGCCGCACGGGTGCGTAGCCAACGGGGAACAGCTCCGGAGTGAGGAGCAGCCCGGACCCGGCTTGGGCGGCGCGCTGCGCGGCGTCGTCGATTGTGCGCAGGTTCGCCTCAACGTCCATGACGGAAGCGTTCGCCTGCAGGACTGAGAGCAGCATCATTACCACCTTGGTTTCGCCTGATCCCGATGCCTCCTACACGTGCCCGGGACGTTTCTTGCTTCCAGCGTAGGCCCGGGACTTGCTCGGCGGGTGAGGCAATTGGACCCGCGCACCTCCGGATCGGGACGCAATGCACGCCGCTCCCCCCCTGTTGCGAGGCCCGCTCTGCAGGCAAACATGGGTTCATAGTGCGCATAACGGGCCTCACAAGGGGTACGTATCTCTCGATCTTGCGTTGGAGTATGTCGGGCAGGGTTGACTTGCTGTGTTCACTTCTTGACTACAAGGTTGCTTGTGGGGCAATCTTCTTGTCATGCCCGCTACGCAGCGCTCAACGAAGAGCCATCCAAGAAAACCCGGCTCGCAGTCCGCGCTGCGACACCTGAATCAGCAACGCATCATCGAGTGTTTGCTGAGCGGGCCGTCTACGCAGGCGGAGCTTTCCCGGCAGACCGGTCTTTCCACGGCCACCATCTCCAACATCGTGAAAATCATGCAGGACGCCGGACTGGTTTCCACCGAGCCGACCACAAGCTCGGGGCGCCGGGCAACCAACGTGAGACTCAACAGCAACGGTGCAGTCGCCGTCGGAATCGACTTCGGGCGCCGGCACCTGAGGGTGGTGTTGGCATCGTTGGGGGGGTACCACGTGATTGCAGAGGATTACATGGAACTACCGCTGGGCCACCAGGCGGAAGAGGGCATCGCGGCGGCAGTCCCACTCCTTGACAGGCTACTGCGTGAAAATGGCATAGACCGCACTGCAGTGGTGGGAGCAGGTGCCGGCATTCCGGGGCCCATAGACCGCCGCACAGGTACGGTTGCCCAGGGCGCCATCCTCCCCGAATGGGTGGGCATCGACATCCTTCATCGCTTGGAGGAAGCGCTCAACTGCCCCGTCTTTGTTGATAACGACGCCAATCTTGGTGCGTTGTCGGAAGTGACATGGGGCCCGCATAGCGGGGGTCTCCAACCTCATGTTCCTCAAGATCGGCTCGGGCATCGGCGCCGGCCTGATCCTGAACGGACTGCCCTATTACGGGAACGTAGGCATCACCGGAGAAATCGGCCATGCCACCATCCATGAACACGGATTGGTGTGCCGCTGCGGCAACCGCGGGTGCCTGGAAACCATTGCCTCAACCACCACCATGATCGAGCTCCTGGGTCGCGGGCAGGAGAAGCTCCTGACCCCCCCGCAGGACATCGTCCGCAATTGTTTGGCCGGAGACTCCGCAACCCAGCGTGTGGTGGACGATGCCGGCCTGGCAGTGGGCCGCGCTTGGGCAATGTCTCCAACCTGATAAACCTGAAGTGATCGTTGTCGGTGGACCCTTGGCGGGCCTCGGCGACCTCCTCCTGGACCCCCCCATCCGCCGCGGCCTTGTCCGGCATGCTGTACCCGTGGTGGGAGAGACAACCCACCTCGCGATGTCGTCCCTCGGAGCACGCGCAGAGGCCCTGGGAGCCGCCGCTTTGGTGTTCCAACACGCAGGCATTACCGGAAGGTAACGAAATCGTTAGCTGGATCATGCGTTCAAGTCTTGACGACAAGATGGGTGATCCAGTTTACTTTTTGATCAGACAGCCTCGTCATTGCGGGGGCCGACAACGAAGTCATGCATTGGAGGCGTAAGGGCTGATGACATCCCTCGACACGCAAGGTGAACCCATCCTTTTGGAGATGCGTTCCATCACCAAGGAATTTCCTGGAGTGAAGGCCTTGTCGAATGTGAGCCTGCGCGTGATGGCCGGCGAAATCCACGCCATCTGTGGCGAAAACGGTGCCGGCAAATCCACGCTCATGAAAGTTCTATCCGGCGTTTACGGGTACGGAAGCTACACGGGCGACATCGTGTACCAGGCGGAAACGCAGCAATTCAAGGACATCCGCGCAAGCGAAGCGGCCGGCATCGTGATCATCCACCAGGAACTGGCGCTGATCCCGGAACTGTCCATCATGGAGAACATCTTCCTGGGCAACGAACCCACCAAGTGGGGGAGTGATCGACTGGGCAGAAGCCCGGAAGCGTTCCCTCGAGCTGCTGGCCCGTGTCGGCTCAGGGAAGATCCCGATACCCCCATCAAGGAAATCGGCGTCGGCAAGCAGCAGCTGGTGGAGATCGCCAAGGCTCTGAACAAGTCCGTGAAGCTCCTGATCCTGGACGAGCCCACCGCCGCACTGAACGAGTCCGACTCCCAGCACTTGCTGGACCTGATCCTTGGCCTGAAGGGCAAGGGCATCACCTCGATCATCATTCCCACAAACTCAACGAGATCGAACAGATCGCGGACGAGATCACCATCATCCGTGACGGCAAGTCCATCGAAACCCTCAACGTCAAGCGTGACGGCGTGGACGAAGACCGCATCATCAAGGGCATGGTGGGCAGGACGCTCGAATCCCGCTTCCCGGATCACGAACCCAAGATTGGCGAGGTCTTCTTCGAGGTCAAGGACTGGACCGTTGGGCACCCGCAGATCCAGGACCGCTTGATCTGCAAGGGTTCGAACTTCTTTGTGCGCCGCGGCGAAATCGTTGGCTTCGCAGGCTCATGGGGGGGGCAGGACGCACGGAACTGGCCCGCTCGCTCTTTGGGCATTCCTATGGCCGGTTCATCAAGGGCCAGGTCTACAAGGACGGCAAGCAGGTCAACCTTCGCACCGTTCGTCAAGCGATCGACGCCGGACTCGGCTACGTCACTGAGGACCGGAAGTCCCTGGGCTTGAACCTGCTGGATGACATCAAGACCACCACGGTTTCGGCGGCGCTGAACAAGATCAGCAACTACACGGTAGTGGACACCCGCAAGGAGTTCTCCGTTGCCGAGGAGTACCGGAAATCGCTGCGGACCAAGACGCCGTCGGTTGAGGAAGGCGTTGCCAAGCTTTCCGGCGGCAACCAGCAGAAGGTGGTCCTGGCCAAATGGATGTTCACAGATCCGGATCTCCTGATCCTGGACGAACCCACCCGTGGCATTGACGTCGGCGCCAAGTACGAGATCTACGGCATCATCCAGAAGCTGGCGAACCAGGGCAAGGGAGTGATTGTCATTTCCTCGGAGCTTCCTGAGCTCCTGGGCCTGTCCGACCGGATCTACACCATCTTCGAAGGCGCCATAACAGGCGTCCTGGACAAAAACGAAGCAAGCCAGGAAAGCCTGATGAAGCTTATGACGTCCGCCCGCAAAGCAGCCTGACCCTTTGGCCTCGCCCCCCCGCCCCCTTCCTGACACAAGGACCAAAACAATGAACGCGCTCAAGAAGCTATTTGGTGGCAATACCCGCCAGTTCGGCATGATCTTTGCCCTGGTGGCACTTATCGTCTTCTTCCAGATCTTCACGGACGGCCGTACCTGACGCCCGGCAACGTGATCAACCTGTTCAACGGCAACTCCTACATCCTGATCCTGGCCATCGGCATGGTCCTGGTCATCATTGCCGGCCACATCGACCTTTCCGTGGGTTCCGTTGCCGCCTTCGTGGGCGTCTTCGTGGCTTGGCAATGCGCGACTGGGGGGGTCTGCCTTGGTGGGCAGGGGGGGTGCTCTTCGGCCTGCTCCTGGGAGCAGTGATCGGAGCCTGGCAAGGATTCTGGGTGGCGTATGTGGGCATACCAGCTTCATTGTGACCCTGGCCGGCATGCTGTTGTTCCGTGGCTTCAACCAGTTCGTGGGCAAGTCCAACACCATCCCCCGTTCCCCAGGACTTCCAGTTCCTTGGTTCCGGCTACCTGCCCGAGATTGGCCCTAATACAGGCTTCAACAACCTCACCCTGCTGCTGGGCATCATTGCAGCTGCGTTCGTGGTCATCATGTCCCTGCGTGCCCGCGCCACCAGCAAGGCGCTGGGCGCCGAAGTTCCTGAACTTTGGGTCGAAGTCACCAAGCTGGTCCTGATCTGCGGCGCCATCCTCTACGCTACATACCTGTTCGCCACGGGTCGCCCCCCCGGCACGTCCTTCCCGATCCCCCCCGGCCTGATCCTGGCCGTGCTGGTTCTCATCTACGGTTTCATCGCTGACAAGACCGTCCTCGGCCGTCACGTCTACGCAGTGGGTGGCAACCGCCACGCAGCTGAGCTGTCCGGCGTGCAGTCCAAGAAGGTCAACTTCCTGGTCATGATGAACATGTCCGTCCTGGCTGGCCTGGCAGGCATGATCTTCGTTGGACGTTCCACCGCTTCCGGTCCGTTCGACGGCGTCGGTTGGGAACTGGACGCCATTGCGGCAGTCTTCATCGGTGGCGCAGCCGTCACCGGTGGTGTTGGCACCGTGATCGGCTCGATCGTTGGTGGCCTGGTCATGGCTGTCCTCAACAACGGCCTTCAGCTGCTGGGCGTCGGCGCGACCTCACCCAGATCATCAAGGGCCTGGTGCTCCTTGCAGCAGTCGCCTTCGATGTTTACAACAAGTCGCAGGGCAAGCGGTCCATTACCGGGCTGCTCATGAAGAACTTCCAGCGCAACAACGAGATCAAGCCCGACGAAACCACCTCCACCAAAGAGGTCATCTCCAAGGAAGCGTAATCCGCTCCCTGAAAGACTCGCTCCACCCCACCCACACAGAAAGTGAACCAAGATATGCGAATGTTTGGTAAAGCAGGAAAGGCAGCAGCAGTCGCTGCCATCGCGGCACTGGCGCTGACAGCCTGCGGCCGCAGTGACAGCGGCTCAAGCAGCAGCACAGCAGGCGGGGGGGAAGCGTTCCCCAAGGACTCGATGATCGGCGTCGCACTTCCGCAGAAGACCAGTGAAAACTGGGTCCTCGCGGAGAAGCTGTTCAACGATGGCCTCAGCAGCGCCGGGTTCAAGCCCGACGTCCAGTTCGCCAACGGCGGCGTGTCCGAGCAGCAGAACCAGATCAGCGCCATGGTCACCAAGGGTGCCAAGGTGATCATCGTGGGAGCCATCGACGGCGCCCAGCTGGGTACGCAGCTCAAGCAGGCCAAGGACTCCGGCGCCACAGTCATCGCCTACGACCGTCTGCTTCTCAACACCGAGAACGTGGATTACTACGTGGCGTACGACAACTTCAAGGTTGGTGAACTCCAGGGCCAGGCGCTGTTGGACGGTATGAAGGCCAAGAAGCTTCCGGCCCGTACAACATCGAGCTCTTTGCCGGTTCCCCCGACGATGCCAACGCGAAGGTCTTCTTTGACGGCGCCATGAGCGTCCTGAAGCCGAAGATCGACGACGGAACCCTCAAGGTTGTCTCCGGCCAGACCTCGTTCGAGCAGGCTGTTACTCAGGGCTGGAAGGCAGAGAACGCCCAGCGTCGCGCTGACACGCTGCTCACCGGCAGCTACGGCACCGCTTCCCTGGACGGTGTCCTCTCCCGAACGACACCTTGGCCCGCGCAGTCCTGACGTCCGTCAAGGCCGCCGGCAAGCCGCTGCCCGTCGTGACCGGCCAGGACTCCGAAGTTGAGTCCGTCAAGTCGATCATCGCCGGTGAGCAGTACTCCACTATCAACAAGGACACCCGCAAGCTCGTTGAGCACGCCATCACCATGGTGAAGGACCTCCAGGCCGGCAAGGAACTGGAAATCAACGACAAGGATTCCTACAAGAACGGCGTCAAGACCGTCCCGGCATTCCTCCTGCCTCCGCAGATCGTTACGGCAGAGAACGTCAAGACGGCTTACGTTGACGATCCGGTACTCGGCCCGATCACCAAGTAAGTGGTCACCAGGTAACACCGCTTAAGAGCAGCAAGCCCCCGGTCCGCCAATTCGGCGGGCCGGGGGCTTTCTCTTGCCTTCAAACGAGGCTCGAGTACTTTCACAGCCCACGCATAGCTACGGCAGGCTTTCCGCACAGCAGCACTCACGAGTCTTGGATCTGCAGCCCACGTCCAGTGGGCCCCCCGAACTTGCAGGTCAAGAGGAGAAACGTGAGCGTCCTTGCCCGAAGCGTAGGCAATGCCTTCCGCAACAAAATCAGAACGACGGCGGTTGTCGCCGTGCTGGCCGTAGCCATCGGCCTGGCGTTGGCCATGCTCGTGGCCAACCAGGCAGTGGGCGCCAAGGTCCAGGAGCTCAACGCCTCCGTTGGCACCACCTTGACGGTTAATCCGGCGGGCGGCCAAGGCTTCGAAGGTGGCGGCGAACCCCTCACGACGGCGGAGGCTGAGACTGCGGCGTCGGTGGCCAACGTGACGTCAGTAGTTGGCACCAAGGCACTGCGCCTTCAGACAGCGACCGCCACGACAGGGACCACCGACGCA
>BBFS01000013.1 GCA_001313365.1 Paenarthrobacter nitroguajacolicus JCM 14115 | reverse complement strand
CCGCCCGGGCCGCGCCGGCCCTTGCCTCGGTTGAACCGGCCTCGGCCGTGTCCGTGTTCGGGGTGTCCGTGGCCGTGCTCGGGGAAAGTGTTGTCGTGTTCGTTGATGCCTTTCATAGCAGCATCGTCCTTTCGATTATGTGGTTCACCGAAGAAGTATCGGCGATACTTAACGATATATCGGTAACTATCGCATCGTCAAGACCTTGGGATCGGGATGTGAGAGAGCGACGGCGGGAAGTCCGCGGGATGTGAGAGAGCGGCGGCGGGAAGGCCGCGGGATGTGAGAGAGGGCCGGTTAAAGCACGACGGCGGGTGCGGACTTCCATGGGAAGCCGGCACCCGCGTCGTGGTTGGTCTGGCCGTCGTGGTTGGTCGGTCGTGGGCGTTCTAAAGGGACGTAACTATTTCCACCAGGTGTCGAAGATGGTGACCGGAACGGTGCGCTTGTGGCGTGTGCGGAGGTACTTCTGCTCGATAAGCTCTGCTGCGCCTTCGGCAACGTCGCGGCCTTCGAGGTAGTCGTCGATCTGGTCGTAGGTGATGCCCAGCTCGTCCTCATCGGTGCGGCCCGGCTTGTCGTCTAGGAGATCGGCCGTGGGCACCTTCTGCCAGAGGCGGGCGGGGGGCTCCAAGTTCCGCCAGGATTGCGCGGTTCTGGCGCTTGTTGAGGCCGAACAGCGGAAGGATGTCCGCGCCGCCGTCGCCGAACTTCGTGAAGAAGCCGGTGACGGACTCGGCGCCATGATCGGTGCCGACCACCAGATAATTGTGTTCGCCTGCCAGGGCGTACTGCGCGATCATGCGTGCGCGGGCCTTGGTGTTGCCCTTGTGGAAGTCGGAAATTTCCGCGCCGGTGGTCTTCTCGAACTCTTCCTCGAAACCGTCGACGGCCCGGGAGATGTTGAAGGTCCACTCGGTTTTGGCTTTGATGAAGTCCAAGGCGGCCTGGGCGTCGTCTTCGTCGTGCTGGATGCCGTAGGGGAGTCGGACGGCCACGAAGTTCGCCTCAACGCCGTCCGCTTCAAGCTCCTCAACCGCCAGCTGGGCCAGTCGCCCCCCCGCCAGGGTGGAATCGAGCCCGCCGGAGATGCCCAGGACGAAGCCTTTAGTCCCCCCCGTCGCCTTGACGTAGTCCTTCAGGAAGGCGACCCGCTTGCGGATCTCCTCCGCAGGATCGATCCGGGGCTGGACGCCCATTTCTTCAATGATCTTGGCCTGGAGTTCGCGCATGGTCCAACACTAGTCAGCATGGTTATGGACGCTCAACCATATTGCGCCGTGATTCCGGGGGGGAACGGCTAGTTTGAGCGGGCCGGTCCCGTGGAGCCGCGGACCGTGAGGTGCGTGGGCATGACGGATCGGTTGCGGTTTCCGCCGCCAGCGAGTGGATTCAGCTGGGCGAGCAACATGGACACTGCCACGCGTCCTGCCTGCTCAATGGGCGAACTCATGGTGGTGAGGGGCGGATTGCAGAAGTCGGCCCCCAAAGATGTCGTCGCAGCCCACGATGCTCATGTCCTCAGGCACCCGGAGACCACGTTCGCGAAGCCGCTGCAGCATGCCGATAGCGATGAGGTCATTGAAGACGATGCACGCAGTAACCCCGCTGTGAACGGCGGCATCTGCAGCAGCTGCCCCGGACTGGGTCTTCGGGGGGGCAAAGGGCCCGATGCGGCGGACCTCGACTCCGCGTTCCTCGGCGGCTTCTGACAGGGCGGTCCAGCGACGGGCGCTGACTGCGAAACGGCAGGGCCGGAAACATAGGCAACTGACGTGTGGCCCAATGAAATCAGGTGGTCCAATGCCTGTGGCATGGCTGAGGGGGTGTCGATGATGACTGCGGGCACGCCGTCGACGTCGCGGTTGACGGTGACCATCGGCATCCGGGCAGCGGCAGCAGCAAGTGCTTCGTCGTTGAGGCGTGATGCTGCAACAATCACGCCGTCGGCACTCTTGCGCAACTGCTCCAGTGTGCTGGCCTCCACCTCGTCCGATTCCTCCGTATCAACGAGCAACTGCGTGTAGCCGGCTGCCTTCAATTGGAGCTGAGTTCCCCCCCTAATAAGGTCGAAGTAGAACGGGTTGGTGATGTCCGGAACCAGAACGCCCACGGCACCTGTCCGGCCGGAGCTCAGCGCTTTCGCTTGCGAGTTCGGAGTGTAGTTCAGCTCGACGGCGGCCGCTTGGATGCGCTCGCGGGTGTGGATATTGACGCGCTCCGGATTGGCAAGGGCCCTGGAGACGGTGGATGCTGCGACGCCACACAGCGCAGCGATGTCATGGATGGTGGCAGGCCGGCCTGTTGCATGGGTTGCGTCGCCATGGGCGTTCCTCTCTGAACGACAAAGTCATCCGGCTGTGACTACTGCCACACCGTTGAACTAGAATGCCACACTATGGCATCGAATGGCAATCGGTTGTCAAGTGCATGCCAAGATGGCTAAACTCGAGGGATAAGACCCGCCTGTGAACTGCGTCACCGCGCCACCGTGTGTCGCTGCAGGACTACCTAGGAGACTTTCGTGACTCAACAGTGCCGTGTGGAGCCTGTCCGGTTTCGGCGACGAAGTAGACCCCCCCGATCCCGCCATCCAGGCCGCCGTGCTGTTGGCCCTCGGCGCGAGCCACATCGAAGTTCGCAGCGCGTGGGGGGATCAACGTTTCAGAGCTTGAGCATGAAGCTGTCCAACGGCTAAAGGCCATCCTGGATGAGAAAGGCCTCAAGGTTTCAGCTGTTGCCAGTCCCATTGGCAAGGTGGACGTCAGTCTCCCCCCCGTGGAGCACGAGGTGACCCGGCTTCGACAGATCATCTCCGTTGCCAAAACCCTGGAGACCAAATACGTCCGTATCTTCTCCTTCTATCGCGGAGAAGGCCAGAGCCAGGAGGACATCCGTGAGGCTGTCATGGAGCGCATGTCCGCACTGGCCGCAGAAGCTGCAGCGCAGGGCATCGTCCTGCTCCACGAAAATGAGAAGGGCATTTACGGGGGATACTCCCGATCGCGTCCTGGACATCATGGAGACGGTGGACTCTCCCGCACTTCGGGTCGCTTGGGACAACGCCAATTTCGTCCAAGTAGGCGTCAAGCCGTACACCGAGGGATATGCCATCCTGCGTCCCTACCTTGAATATCTCCAGGTCAAGGACGCGATGGCCACCACGGGTGAAGTGGTTCCCTCCGGTGAGGGCGACGGCGAATTGGACGCGACCATCAGCGCCCTTGCCGCGGACGGTTACACCGGCTTCGCCTCGCTGGAGCCGCATCTGGCCAGTGCCCACGAGCTCGGAGGGTACTCGGGGGGGCCGGTTGCCTTCGGAATCGCGGCTCGCGCCTTTGCGGGCCTCGCTTCCAAGAATGGCGTAACCCTGGCCTGACGGCCGGCACTCAAGAACCCCCAGCATTAACCTTCAAAGGAGCAGGTATGCCTACAGCGGCAGTTATTGGTTGCGGCGACATCTCGACTATTCACTTTTCGGCACTGGCAACCATGGACAATGCGAAATTAGTAGCGGTCTGCGATACCGATCCGGAAAGGTTGGATGCGGCGTCAGCCGCCCACGGCGTACCGGGGGTACGCGGATTACCTGGACATGCTCCAAAAGGTTCGCCCCGACGTCGTGCATATCTGCACGCCCCACCATCTTCATGCTTCAGTTGCCGCTGACTGCCTCGAGCGCGGCGTGAACGTCATTGTGGAGAAGCCGCTGGCCCATACACTGGCCGAAGGGCGGCGGCTGATCGAAGTTGCGGAGCGAAGCGCGGCGAAAATCGCCGTCTGCTTCCAGAACCGGTACAACGCGACGTCGCAAGCCATGCATGAACTGCTCGACGGCGGCACGTTGGGTCAGGTGATCGGCGCTTCGGCCGCCGTCATGTGGCACCGCGACGGCAGCTACTACCGCAGCCGCCCATGGCGTGGCACGTGGGCGGAGGGTGGGGGGTGGCCTCATGATGAACCAGGCCATCCACACGGTGGACCTGCTGCAGTGGCTGGTGGGTGATGTCGCCAAGGTGGAGGGCCACGCGTCCACCCGTGCACTGGGCGGCGTGATCGAGGTGGAAGACACCGCGGAGTTCGTTGCCGAGCACGTGAACGGAGCGCGGAGTGTCTTCTACGCAACACTGGCCAATGCAGTGAATGCGCCGGTCGCCTTGGACATCGTGACAGAGAAGGCAACACTCAGCCTGCGGGGCGACCTCACTGTGACCTATGCCGACGGCACGGTGGACGTCGTCCCCCCCGAGAGGGTGGCGGAAACGGGGGGGGAAGATCCTATTGGGGGGGTTTCCCACGAGCTGCTGATTGCAGATTTCTACAACAAGCTGCACGACGCCGGACCGTTCTGGATCAGCCCGGCTGAGGCCGGCAAATCCCTGGGCATCATCAAGGATATTTACGCGCAAAGTTACCCGGATATGGCTGACCAGGTGGGTTAAGCCGTTCGTGCGAGCGGTCTTTGGGAACCCACTTGGCAACAATTAAAGAAACTTTTGACAATCGGTTGCCAAGACCTCGCAAAGTCCGTACTGTAAATCTCATAACCACAAAATGTGGTGCAGGCCACATACCCCCAAGCTCTGACTCGCATCAGGCAAAGACTCAGTAGGAGCCGACAATGAAGTTAGGTCCCAAGGCGGCAGCAGCCGCCATCGTACTTAGCGCCTCCCTGGCGCTCACCGCATGTGGCGGCGGGGGAGCCGGAGCCGGAACCGGTTCGGCTGCCGGCAGCAAGACCGTCACGGCCCTGACGCTGGGCACCCTTCGGGACCTCACCTCCTGGGATCCGGCACAGGCCCACGTAGCCACGCACTCCAGCCGTATCAGGCAGCCTACGACTCACTGATCCTCCGCGAACCGGACGCAAGCTCAGCCCCCATGCTTGCAACTGCATGGAAGTACAACGACACCAACACCAAGCTCACCGTTGACCTCCGCACTGACGTCACCTTCAGCGACGGCGCCAAGTTCGACGCCGCTGCAGCCAAAGCCAACATGGACCACTTCAAGAAGGCCAACGGCCCGCAGATGGGCCAGCTTGCCTCCGTGTCAGACGTTGCTGTGGTGGATGCTGACACCATTGACATCAACCTCAGCGCACCGGAACCGGCCCTTGAGTACTTCCTCAGCCAGGCTGCTGGCCTGATGGGAAGCCCCCCCGCCGCACTGGGAACCGACGCCATCAAGACCGTTCCGGTAGGTTCCGGCGCATACGTGATGGACAAGGCCGCCTCCGTGAAGGACTCCCAGTCCGTGTTTACCGCCCGCGAAGGCTACTGGAACAAGGATCTCCAGAAGTTCAAGAAGCTGACGCTCAAGATCCTCCTGGACCCCCACTGCCCGCACCAACGCACTGGTTTCCGGCCAGATTGACGCCACGCTGCTGGACCCCCCCAAGAACGGCAAGCAGGCCGAGGGCGCCAAGATGAAGCTCGAAACCAACCAGGTTGACTGGTCTGGATTGCTGCTCCTGGACCGTGACGGCACCAAGAACCCGGCCTTGGCCAACCTTAAGGTCCGCCAGGCCATCAACCATGCCTTTGACCGGAAGACCATCCTGGATCAGGTCATGCTGGGCCAGGGCACTCCCACCACGCAGCCGTTTGGCAAGGACAGCGGTGCCTGGTCTGAGGAGCTGGAGAACTACTACAGCTACGATCCCGAGAAAGCCAAGCAGCTCCTGAAGGAGTCCGGCTTCGAGGGCAAGGTCAGCTTCGAGGTTCCCACCCTTCCCGGCGCGGAAACCCTGATCTCCGTGCTCAAGCAGCAGCTCGCTGATGTGGCATCACCCTGAACCCGGGTGCAGCCATCACCAACACCTTCACCTCGGACGTTGCCGCCCAAAAGTATCCCGCGCTCTTCTTCAACCTCTTCCAGGGGGAGCCCACGGTGGCGATCGATCAGATCGTCTCCACCAAGGCCCTCTACAACCCGTTCAAGACCACCACTCCCGAGCTGGAGCCAAGATCGCGGCCGTGCGCACCGGTGGTGCAGATGCCGGCAAGCTGGCCCAGGAAGTCAACCAATACGTGGTGGAACAAGCCTGGTTCGCCCCCCCGCTGTTCCGCGTGAACCAGATGTACTACCACAACGACAAAGTGAACGTCACGCCGCAGGTCCAGCAGGCCGTTCCGTCCATCTACAACTACTCGCCCGCCAAGTAGGACCCCCCCATGATCAAGTTCATTGCGAAAAGACTGGGCAGTGGTGTGGTGGTGTTGTTCGTCGTCTCGGTCCTCACCTTCACCCTGCTGTACACCTCCAGCGGAAGTATCGCCCAGAACATCCTGGGCGACCAGGCGACACCTGAACAGGTTGCTTGAAGGAACAGGAACTGGGACTCGACCAACCACTCTTTGTCCGCTACTTCGCTTGGTTGGGCGATGCCCTGACCGGCAACCTTGGGGGGGCTTCCTGGTTCACCTCGGAGCCGGTGGCCAGCTCCCTGGCCACCCGCATCCCGGTGACCATGACCATGGTTTTCACCGCAATGATCTTGATCGCCATCTGCGCAGCACTGATCGGCGTTGCCGCAGCCGTGAAGCGCGGCTGGGTGGACAGGGTGGTCCAGATTGGCGCGATCGTCGGGGGGGACTCCATCCCCCGGATATGTGATCGGCGTGTTCCTGGTAACCATCCTGGCCATCCAGCTCGGCTTCTTCCCAGCCACCAGCACCATCTCCCCGGAGGTGGGACCGGAGGCCTGGGTCTATTCCATGACCCTTCCGGTGATCGCTTTGCTGATCAACGGTGTCACCGGCGGTGCCCAACAGATTCGGTCCGCCGTGATCAAGCAACTTGAGCGTGACTACGTCCGGACGCTGCGCAGCCGCGGCATCGGGGGAGCGTGAGATTCTCTTCAAGCACGTTCTCCGCAGCGCTGCACCGGCAGGCTTGACCGTTTTGAGCCTGCAACTGATCGGCATGCTGGGCGGCGTGGTCATTATTGAGCAGATCTTCGCCCTCCCGGGAATGGGTCCGCTGGCCGTCGCTGCTACTACCCAAACCGATCTTCCCGTCGTCATGGGAGTGGTGATGTACACCGTGGTGGTTGTCATCGTCGTGAACCTCCTGGTGGACATCCTCAATGGCTGGCTCAACCCGAAAGTACGTGTGTCATGAGCGATTCCGTAGATTCAGCAGCAGTATCAGCAGACTCCATGGGCCTCGCAGCGAAGCCCGAGGCCGGCCAGAGCGGCACGGTGTCCGTTCCACCGTCCTGCGCCGCTCCTGAAGAACCCCATGGGCATCGCCTCGCTTGTGATCCTGCTGACCATCGCGGCGCTGGCCATCCTGCGCCGGTGATCGCGCCCTTCGAAGAGAACTTCGCCAACATCTCCAAAACCCTGGCGGCCCCCCCGGATTCAGTGAATATCATGGGCACGGACAGTGCAGGGCGCGATACCTGGAGCCGATTGCTCTTCGGCGCTCAGCTGACCCTGTTGTCCGCGCTGCTGTGTGCCGGTGTAGCGATTGCCATCGGCTCCCGGCAGGCCTGATCGCCGGCTACTACGCAGGCAAATTTGAAGCCGTCTCCAACTGGGTAGTCAGCATCCTCATGAGCCTGCCCGGCCTGATCGTCCTGCTCACCATCCGCGCGGCTTTCGGCCCGTCGGTATGGATCTCCATGATCGCCTTCGGCATCCTGATCAGCCCTTCCTACTTCCGGCTCACCCGCACCGCAGTGCAGTCGGTCCGGAACGAGCTCTACGTCGATGCCGCACGTGTTTCCGGCCTGTCCGACCTCAGCATCATCGCCCGCCACATCTTCTCCGTGGTCCGCGCGCCCATCATCATCCAAACCGCCGCAATCGCCGGTGTTGCCATCGCAATCCAGTCCGGGCTCGAATTCCTCGGCCTGGGCGATCCCACCAAGGCAACCTGGGGCGTCATGCTCTCAGAAGGCTTCAAGAACGTCTACCTAACCCCCGACTCTGCTTCTGTGGCCTGCACTGGCCATGGCTCTCACCATCGGCGGACTGGTTCTCCTCGGCAACGCCATCCGCGACGCCTTGGAAGACGGCGAAAAGATCAAGCACCGCAAGAAAGCCGCTGTTGTGGAAAGCACGACGGCGGACCCCCCGCCAAGCGCGCCAGTCACGGAAGTCAGTGGCCGCCGTCGATGCCGGAACCGAACACCACCTGGTCAAGGTGACCAACCTCGGCGTCGGCTATCCGCAGGCGGACGGCTCCATCAAAAAGGTCGTGGACGATGTCTCCTTCCACGTGGACCGTGGCGAAATCCTGGGAATCGTTGGCGAATCGGGTTCGGGCAAGTCCCAGACTGCGTTCTCCATCCTGGGCCTGCTGCCGGACAACGCACGGATTGTGGGCGGTTCCATCCAGTTCGACGGCAACTACACCGTTGCCCCCCCGGGCGAGGACCGCGTCAGCCAGGAACGGTTGTCCAAGCTGCGTGGCAAGCGGATCTCCTACATTCCGCAGGAACCCATGAGCAACCTGGACCCGGCCTTCACCATCGGTTACCAGTTGGTCACGCCCATGGTCCGTGTCCTGGGAATCTCCAAAGCAGAAGCCCGCCAGCGTGCGCTCAAGCTGCTCACCGACGTCGGCATTGCCACCCCCCCGGAACGGACCTTCGAGGCCTACCCGCACGAGGTATCCGGCGGCATGGCCCAGCGTGTGCTCATCGCCGGTGCCATCAGTTGCGAACCGGACCTGGTGATCGCTGACGAACCCACCACCGCCCTGGACGTCACTGTGCAGGCCGACGTCCTGGACCTGCTGCGCGAGCTGCAGCAACGGCTGAACATCGGCGTGATCCTGGTGACCCACAACTTCGGCGTTGTCGCCGATCTGTGCGACCGCGTCGCTGTGATGCAGAACGGGCGGCTTGTGGAAGAAGGCACCGTCCGCGAGATTCTCCGCAACCCGAAAGAGCCTTACACGCAGACCCTGCTGGGGTCCATGCTCGAAGGAAAGACCCCCATGACCATGCTTGTGTCCAAGCCTGGATCAGCCATAGAGAAGGAGCCGGTGGCATGAGTATCCCTTTTGACTCATCGCAGGGGGGGGCCCCGCTCCTGTCCGTGGAGAACCTGGTGGTGGAGTATCCCAGCAAGCGGTTCCGGGCCAAGCCTTTCCGGGCGCTGACGGACATCAACATCACCATCGGCCAAGGTGAAACCCTGGGCCTGGTGGGGGGAGTCCGGTTCGGGGAAGACCACCCTGGGTAGGGCCGTTCTGGGCCTCGCACCCGTCACCGCCGGAAAGGTGATCTTCGAAGGCAACGACATCAGCAACGCTTCGCGCAAAGAACGCCGGACGCTGAGCCGTGACCTCCAAGTGGTGTTCCAAGACCCGTACACCTCGCTGAACCCGGCCCTGGAAATCGGTGACATCCTTGCCGAACCATTGGGTGTGCAGGGCATGGCGCCCGCTGCCGCCAAGAAGCGCGTCAAGGAACTGCTGGACCAAGTGGGCCTGCCAACCGACGCCATTCACCGGCTGCGCGCGAGTTCAGCGGCGGCCAGCGTCAGCGAGTCGCGATCGCCCGGGCACTCGCTCTGTCTCCGAAGCTGATTGTCTGCGATGAGCCCGTCAGTGCACTTGACCTCTCCACCCAGGCCCGCGTGCTGGACCTCTTCCTGCAGATCCAGAAGGACACCGGCGTTTCGTACTTGTTCGTGTCCCACGACCTCGACGTCGTCCGGCACATCAGCCACCGCGTGGCCGTCATGTACCACGGCGAAATCGTGGAGCAAGGCCCCCGCCGAGGTGGTCACCCGCGATCCCGAACACCCCCCCTACACGCAGCGGCTGCTACTCGCCTCACCCGTGCCCGACCCTGACCGGCAGGAACAACGCCGTGCAGACCGCCACCGCTTGCTCGCGAACCAACACAGCCAAATCGAACAGCAAGGTGCCGTGGCCTGAACAGCCCGGCATCCCATCACACGTCCAGGGTCCGGAAGGGCCCGGAATTCCCGGAGGAAAAAGTGGCCACAATAGCGTCCAAGCCATGATGTTGAAGGACAGTTTTGCTGATGTGGGAGCATTCGAAACGCTCCGCAAGGTCAGTGCGATCGGTTATAACGCCGTCGAAATTTCCCAGATCCCCCATGACCCCCCGGGAATGTGGGCGAGCTGGACCGCTCCCGCACGGAGCTGGGCATGGACATCGCCGCACTTTCGGTGAATATCGAAGGCCGCAAAGGCATGCCCGTGGAATCGCTGGCGGACAACTTCGACAAGATCGTGGATGATGCCAAGCGGCTGGATACCTCGCTGCTGCGCATCGGCATGCTTCCGTTCGGGGGCGATGAAGTCATTGGAATCGGTGGTTGAATTCGCCAAGCAAGCCAATGGTTATGCCGAACGGCTGCAGGAACAGGGCATCAGCCTGTACTACCACAACCACCACATTGAGTTCGCCAAGTTTGACGGCAAATACATGCTGGACATCATCGCTGAAAACTCCCCCCCGGCCATGGGCATGGAGATTGACGTGCACTGGGTGCAGCGCGGTGGCTTGGACCCCCCCGTACGGACGCTCGAAAAATTCGCTGGCAAGACTGCCATGGTGCACCTCAAGGACTACAGGATCGGTCAGATGCCGGCTGCTGCTTTCGGACTCCTGGAGAAGGGCGACTTCCCGGGTTTCATGGCGGAATTCAAGAATGTGGTGCAGTTCGCCGAAGTGGGCGAGGGCAATCTGGACTTCCCGTCCATCATTCCTGCCGCCGTGGCCGCTGGTGCCCGGTACCTCCTGGTGGAGCAGGACGAACTGTATGGACGGACCGTCTGGGATGCACTCCAGACCTCATACGACAACCTGGTGGCCATGGGCCACGCCGACCTTTTCTAGATTTCTACACAGGAGACTGCATTCATGAGCAAGAAAGTACGCCTCGGCATCATCGGCCTGGGCCAGCAGGGCGGCGCCTACGCCAAGTTCATTACCGACGGCCTGGTTCCCAACATGGAGATCGGCGCTATCTGCGATGTTGATCCTGCCAAGAAGGAACTCGCGGCCTCGCAGTATCCGGATGTCCCGTTCTACGACAACTACATCACCCTTCTGGAGAGCGGATCCGTAGACGCGATTGTCACCTGCGTGCCGCACTTCCTGCACCCGGAGATGGGCATCGAAACACTCAAACGCAACATCCACGCGCTCGTGGAGAAGCCTGCCGGCGTCTACACCAAGCAGGTCAAGGAATTGAACGAGTTCGCTGCCTCCAAGCCGGAACTTTCCTTCGGCATCATGTTCAACCAGCGCAACAACCCGCTGTACAAGAAGCTCAAGGAAATCGTCGATAGCGGCGAGATCGGCAAGATCCGACGCTCCAACTGGATCATCACCAACTGGTGGCGTCCGCAGGGTTACTACAACTCGAGTGAGTGGCGCGCTACCTGGGGCGGCGAGGGCGGTGGCGTCCTGGTCAACCAGGCGCCGCACCAGCTGGACCTGTGGCAGTGGATCTGCGGCGTCCCCCCCCAGTCCGTGTACTCCAAGGTGGCGTACGGCTTCCGCCGCGACATCGCCGTCGAGGATGAAGTGACGGCAGTGGTGGACTACGGCGACGGCGCCACAGGCGTCTTTGTGACGGCCACCCACGACATCGTGGGAACTGACAGGTTCGAGATCCTGGGCGACCAAGGCAAGATCGTGGTGGAAGACAGCAAGGTGGCCACCGTAACCCGCCTGGTCAGGCCGGAGCGTGAAATCAGTGACTCGATGGACATGGACGGTGTCCGCAAGCTCTTCATGGGCCAATTGAACCGCGAGGAGTTGTACAGCAGCGAGGTCATCGAATTCGAGTCTGCGTGGGGCGGCCAGCACGCGGGCGTCCTGGAGAATTTTGCAGCCAACATCCTGGACGGCACGCCTCTGCTTGCTCCGGGCTCGGACGGTATTAATGGAGTCCGACTTGCCAACGCCATCCACCTCTCCAGCTGGACCGGCAAGGAAGTTTCGCTGGACTTTGATGAGGACGAATTCCTGCAGGAGCTCAACAAGCGCATTGCTGAAGAGGGTAAGTTCCCCCCCGAGCGTTCCTAATCAGGACGGGCCGGTTGCCGTGATCAATGGATGGCAACCGGCCTGTTTTGTTGCCATGAGGTCTACGATGGAGCGGTGACTGACCTGACGAGCACCGGAGCAGCAACCGCCCCCACCAAACGTGGACGGGGGGGGAGAAGTCCTCTGCCACGATTTACGACATCGCGAAGCTGGCGGGCGTGAATCCCTCCACCGTGTCCCGTGCCTTGAGCAAGCCGGGCCGCGTGAGCGCCAAGACGCAGAAGATCATCGAGGACGCCGCGGCAGAGCTGAACTATCAGGTGAACCCGTTCGCCCGTGCACTCCCCCACCGGCCGCACCCAGACCATCGGGTTGATCGTCGCGGACATCACCAACCCCACGTTCTTTGACATCATCCGCGGCGCGGAAACCACCGGATCCGCCCGCGATTACACGCTGGTTCTGGCCGAGTCCGCGGAGTCGCCGGAAACCGAAGTAACCGCCGCCCGACGCCTGCTGAGCACCGTGGATGGCCTCATCCTGGCCAGCCCCCGGATGGACGATGACCAGATCCGTGCCTTGGCTTCGGACAAGCCCGTGGCCGTCATCAACCGTGAAATCACCGGCGTTCCGTGCGTTGTCCCGGACGTCAATAAGGGCATCAGCGAAGCCGTGCGCAGCCTGGCCGCCAATGGCCACCAAAAGCTCGCGTATGTTGCGGGACCGGCCCAGTCGTGGATGACGGGCCGCCGCTGGGAGGGCGTCAAAGCCGCTGCGGAGTGGTCCAAGCTCAGCGCGGTGCGCCTTGAGTCGTCCAAACCAACGGTCGACGGCGGCCGGCAGGTAGCCCGCGACGTGTTGGAAAGCGGCGCGACGGCGGTGATCACCTACAACGATCTCCTGGCCATCGGCCTGATGCAGGAACTGCAGGCCGGGGGGAATGCGTGTCCCGGACCAGATCAGCATTGTTGGCTTTGACGACATTTTCGGTGCCGATTTCACCACTCCCGCGTTGACCACGGTGCGCTCACCGTTGGGGGGAGTGCGGCACCCGGGCCGTGACCATCCTCCTGGATATGTTGCAGGGTCATGAGGCCCCCCCAAGCCAAGCCGTCCGGGTGGAAACGGAACTCGTGGTGCGAGGGTCCAGCGGACGACTCCTGGCCTGACCTCAGCATCCCGCCGCATCGCGAGATGCAACAGGATGGCAATATTTGGCAACCGGTTGACAAAATGCGGAACCGGAACGCAAGATTGAGCTATGTCACAGTCCATTGCCGCACACCCAGACAGGCTCCTGCCCGCAGATCCCGGCACGCGCAGCATCGCGCGGTCCTTGCTGGAGCGCGTCCAGGACCTGCCCATCATTTCTCCCCCACGGCCACGTTGACGCCGCTGTCATCGAACAGAACACGCCGTTCCCCCCCGACCCCCCCGCGGCACTCCTGGTCAGTCCGGACCACTACGTCACCCGCCTGATTCACGCCAATGGCGTTCCGATGGATCAGTTGCTGACAGGCGCGGCGTCCGCGCGGAGTCCCGGGAGATCTGGCGACAGTTCGTCGAAGCCTGGCCGCTGTTTGAAGGCACAGTCTCCGGGTACTGGCTGCGCACCCAGTTCAACGATGTGTTCAACCTCGGCGCAGATCTCGGTGAGATGCCGTCCGATGCCAGCTATGACGCGATCGCCGCGAAGCTGGTAGAGCCGGACTTCCGCCCCCCCCGGCAGCTCTTCAAGGACTTCAACATCGAGGTCCTGGCCACCACGGATGATCCCCTGGACAACCTTGCCAGCCACAAGGCCCTCACCGATGACCCCCCCAGCTTCAACGGCCGCGTGCTCCCCCCCACCTTCCGCCCGGATGCTTACCTGAATGTGGCGCATCCCAACTGGAGCGCCAACGTGGACAGGCTGATCGCGACCGCGGGCGACGGCGCAACCGGCTACGCCGGCTACATCGCGGCCCTGGAAAACCGCCGTCGCTATTTCGTGGAGCATGGCGCAGTATCTGCGGACCATGGCGTCCGCACCCCCCGCCACCCTCAAACTGGATGCCACGGAAGCGGAAGCGCTCTTTGAACGTGCCCGTGCCCGCAAGGCCACTGCGCAGGATCGCGACGTTTTTGAGGCCCACATGATGTACCAGATGGCGCGCATGTCCGTGGCCGATGGACTGGTCATGACCATTCACCCGGGCTCCTACCGGAACCACCACGAGCCTACGTTCACTGAGTTTGGCGCCGACACCGGTCACGACATTCCGTTCGCCGTGAACTACACCGAGGCCATCCGTCCGTTGCTGCAGGACTTCGGCACGGCCAAGGATTTCCACCTGGTGCTCTTCACGCTTGATGAGACCGTTTTCTCCCGTGAACTAGCGCCGTTGGCAGGTTTCTACCCGTCCGTCTACATCGGCGCGCCTTGGTGGTTCCTCGATGCCCCGGATGCCATGTTGCGCTTCCGCTCGGCAGTTACCGAAACCGCCGGCTTCTCGCGGTCCTCCGGCTTCATCGATGACACCCGCGCGTTCTGCTCCATTCCAGCCCGGCACGACGCCTCCCGCAGGATCGAAGCGTCCTTCCTTGCGCGTCTTGTAGCCGAGCACCGCGTCTCTGAAGACCGCGCACATGAGCTGATTCTCGACGTCGTCGACTCCTCGCCCCGCAGGGTGTTCAAGCTATGACCGCCGAACTTCCGCGGCTAAACCGCGACGTCGCGCCGGACCGCAGGGCTCCAGTGCGCATCGTGCATCTGGGCCTAGGAGCTTTCCACCGCTCACATCAGGCCTGGTACACGCAGCACGCCGGCGACGCGGGGGGGGAGTGGGGGGGCATTGCCTCCTTCACCGGTCGTCGCCCGGACGCCGCCGAGGTCCTGGCCGCCCAGGATGGACTGTTCACAGTAGTGGAGCGCTCGGATTCCGGCGATACGTTCGAGGTTGTAGGCAGCATTATTGAAGCCGTGGATGGCGCCAACGTGGACCGCTTAGTGGAGCTGGTGGCAGCGCCCCCCCAAACCGCTGTGGTCACGCTAACTATCACCGAAGCCGCCTACGGGTTTGCCGCGGACGATGTAACTCTGCTGCGTGCCGGCGAAAAGCCCACGACGCCGTTGGGTCGATTGGTCCTTGGCCTCGCCGCGCGTAGGGACTCCGACGCCGGATCCCTCGCCGTTGTTTCCTGCGACAACCTCTCGGATAACGGCAATGTGGCGCGCAGGGCCGTGGTAGACCTCGCCCGGGGGAGTCGACGCCGGGCTGGCGGACTGGATTGACACCAGCGTTAGCTTCGTCAGCACGTCAGTGGACAGGATCACGCCGCGCACCACCCCTGAAGACGTTGCTTGGTCAGTGAGCGGTGCCGCTACAGGATGAAGCACCCGTCGTCGCCGAGCCATTCCGCAACTGGGTGCTCAGCGGTGACTTCCCGGCCGCGCCCCCGCTGGGAGGACGCCGGTGCGGTTTCGTGGACCACATTGAGCCGTACGAAAACCGCAAACTGTGGCTCCTGAACGGCGCCCACTCCATCCTTGCCTACGCCGGGCAGCTTCGCGGGCACACCACGGTTGCCGAAGCGTTGGCTGACCCGGTGTGCTTGCAGGCTGTGGAGGAGTTCTGGATGAAGCATCCCGCCACCTTGACGGCGACGGGTTGGGCATTCCCGAGTACAGGGCGGCGTTGTTGGATCGCTTTGGCAATTCGCGGATCGCCCACCATCTCGCCCAAATCGCGATGGATGCCAGCACCAAGCTACGGATGCGGGCCATCCCCCGTGCTCCGGGCTGAGCGTGAGGCGGGCCGGAGCGGCGAGGGCGCAGCCGGATGATTGCTGTGTGGGCCTCTTTCGTGGGGGGGCGAATCCGGGGGGGCTGCAAGATCCGCAGTCGGATGCCGTAGCGGAAGCCAACAACCTGGCCGGCGGTGAGCGCATCGCTTCTCTCTTGGCGTTGCTGGATGCTGAACTCGCACTGGAGCCCGCCATCGTGAAACTCGTCGAAGACTCAGCGCGGGCTTTGAACGCGCAGAGGTGCCTGCTCGCGCGACGGCGTCGGGTACTGTTGCCTAGGAACTTTGCACGACTTCTTGAACGGCCCAGGCTGTCGATCCTCTTCGATATTCTGGCCGTTTTGCGTTAACGCCGCCCTCGTTCACGTTGTGAGGCCCGCTCTGCGCGCTTTGGCGTGATCTTAGGGCGCAGAGCGGGCCACACAACGCCCAACGATTGGTGGAACTTTCAAGGAAATGTTCGGCAACCGATTGCCAAACGCTTGCCAAAGTGACTAGAATTACAACAGCTGCACAACCGATTCCCGATTCCGTGAGTTCCCAGCCACGGTCGAGTCGAGTCGGACCGCAATGACGCGAAGGGTAAAGGAGCCCGCATTGAAAAAGCTCAGCAAACTCAGCATCGCCGGTTACGGTGCGGGCGACGCGGCCAATAACCTGGCCTTCACCACCGCCACCATGTTCCTCTTGGTCTACTACACGGACGTCGCGGGAATCTCGGCGGCCGCCGCCGGCACCTTGCTCCTGGTGGTGAGGATCTTCGACGCCTTCGCGGATGTCTTCGCTGGACGCATGGTTGACCGCTCCTACAGCAAGCGCTTTGGGAAGTTCCGTCCGTTCATCATGTTCGGGTCCATTCCGCTGCTACTCCTCAGTGTGGCCACGTTCTCCGTGCCGCAGCTTGGCGAGACGGGCACCCTGCTCTACGCCTACGTGAGTTACGCCGCCCTGGGGGGTTGGCGTATTCCCTGGTCAACATCCCCCTACGGCTCACTGGCCGGGGGGCCATGACGCAGGACCCCGGGGGGGACCGTGCCAAGCTGGGCTCCGCCCGCACGGTGGGTGCACTTTTGGTGGGTTCCGCCCTGGGTATCTTTGTTGCTCCACTGATCAAGCCGGGTGCTGACCTCCAGTCCACGTTCACCACCATCACGCTCGTCTTTGTGGTGATCGGGGGGGCGGCGCTCTACCTCTTCACTGTCCTCACCGCCAAGGAACGCGTTCACCGCACGGTCCCCCAATGTTTCCTTCAAGCAGAGCATGGACACTCTGAAAACCAACCGGCCGCTGCTCATGCTGTGCCTTAGCTCCTTCCTCTTTCTCACCGGCTATATGGCCCTCTCCTCCGTTCAGCTCTACTACTTGCGCGACGTCCTGGGTCGCTTGGATCTTTACCCGGTCCTGGCCATAGTCCAGCTGGTAATGACCCTGGCCCTGGCACCTTTAATGCCGAGGCTGGTTCGTAAGCTGGGCAAAAAGAACGTGTACATCGCTGCCGGAGCGCTCTCCATGGTGGGCGGAAGCATAGTTTTCTTCTCACCGTCATCCATGGTCTGGGTGGGGTTCTCCGGGCTGGTGATCAGCCTGATGGGTGTCATGGCCGTGAATATCGTGGTGTGGGCCTTGGAGGCAGACACCGTGGAATATGGCGAGTGGAAGACCGGCGTCCGGACCGAGGGAATCACCTACGCACTCTTCTCCTTCACGCGTAAGACCGGCCAGGCTGTAGGCGGCGCACTCGCTGCCTATTGCCTCGCGGCCGGGGGGGATACAAATCGGGGGGTTACGCAGAGTGCCGAAGCGCTGCAGGGAATTCAGTTCGCCGCCGGGGCGCTGCCGGCCATCATGACCATCCTGGCGATCGTGGTGATGAGCAAATACAAACTCACAGACGCACTTCACGCACAAATTGTTGGGGAGATCCGCGCCCGCCGTTCTGCGGGAGTAGTACAGGACGACGCCGGGAAAGCTCAGGAAGAAGCTGCTGCCAGCCATGCAGTAAACGGCAAGGCGCCGGGCACGTAGAAGTATTCAAAAATAAGCCCGGCAACCGGTTGCCACTTCATGCAATCCAACCTAAAATCGTACTTAAACCCACTCAGCCACATCCCGAAAGGAAAAGCTGTGAAAATCATTGCCGCTGAAGTCTTTGTGACCAGCCCGTCCCGCAACTTCGTCACCTTGCGCATCACCACGGAGGACGGTGTGACGGGCATCGGTGACGCGACCCTCAACGGCCGTGAACTTGCCGTCGCCGCGTACCTCAAGGAGCACGTGGCGCAGTTGCTGATCGGCAAGGATCCGCACCGGATCGAGGACACGTGGCAGTTCCTTTACCGCAGCTCCTACTGGCGGCGCGGTCCCGTCACCATGGCGGCCATTGCCGCCGTCGATATGGCGTTGTGGGACATCAAGGGCAAGGTTGCCGGGATGCCGGTGTACCAGCTGCTGGGCGGGGGGGCTTCCCGTAACGGGCTGCGGGCTTATGGGCACGCGTCCGGTGCTGACATTCCGTCGCTGTTCGACTCCGTGCGGGAGCACCTGGAACTGGGCTACAAGTCCATCCGCATCCAGACCGCCGTCCCCCGGTATCAAGGCCGTCTATGGTGTCGCCGCGCAGGCCCAGGCCTCGGGTGAACGGTATGACTACGAGCCTGCCGGCCGCGGCAACTTCCCGTTGGAAGAAGACTGGGACACTCGCGCCTACCTGCGCCACCTGCCCACCGTTTTCGAGGCCGTGCGCAACGAGTTCGGCCCGGAGATCCCGCTGCTGCATGACGGCCATCACCGCATGACGCCCATCCAGGCCGCCAAGCTCGGCAAGGCCCTGGAACCTTACGACCTCTTCTGGCTGGAGGACTGCACCCCGGCCGAGAACCAGGAAGGGCTGCGCCTGGTCCGCCAGCACACCACCACCCCCGCTGGCCATCGGTGAAATCTTCAACACCGTGTATGACTTCCAGACCCTTATCAAGGAACAGCTGATCGACTACGTCCGTGCAGCCTCCACCCACTTCGGCGGCATCTCACCGCTGAAGAAGGTCATGGACTTCGCGGCCCAGTATCAGATCAAGTCCGGTTTCCACGGCCCCACGGACATCTCCCCGGTGGGCTTCGCTGCACAGCTTCACGTCGGCCTGGCAATCCACAACTACGGCATCCAGGAATACATGCAGCACTCGGACAAGACCAACGAGGTCTTCCAGCAGTCCATGACGTTCAAGGACGGCTACCTGCACCCCGGCGATGAGCCCGGCATCGGCGTCGAATTCAACGAAGAAGCCGCTGCCGCCTTCCCCCCCTACCAGCAGGCTTACCTGCCGTACAACCGCCTCGTGGACGGCACTGTCCATGACTGGTAAATCGGCCATGACTGGTAAATCGCAATCGCAGCATCACATCGTGGTGATGGGCGTGGCCGGCTGCGGCAAAAGCACCATTGGTGCCGCCCTCGCCGAGCGTCTCGGCGCGGAATTTCTCGACGGCGATTCGCTGCACCCCCCCAGACGAACATCGACAAGATGGCCTCGGGTACTCCGCTGAACGACGACGACCGCGCACCGTGGCTGGCCGAAATCGGCAGGCGTTTCCCGGCGTCGAACTCTGCTCTTGTCATCGCATGCAGCGCGCTGAAACGCTCGTACCGGGACATCATCCGGAGCGCCGATCCGTCCGTGGTGTTCGTGCACCTGCACGGCACCCGCGAGCTGTTGAACGCGCGCATGACTGCCCGGCCCGGACACTTCATGCCCCCCCTCGCTGCTGGAGTCGCAGCTGACCACGCTGGAGCCGTTGCAGGACGACGAAGCCGGCATCGTGGTGGACATCGCCACATCAGTGGAGGACATTGTGGATGACGTAAATTCAGCCTCAACGGGCTGGCCGTGCCGGCTGGGCCGTTCCTGGTGGACCTTAAAGCAGCGCCCTTCAATCTGGATGACGCAGCTGTGGAATGGGTGGAGAGCACCATCGGGTCCATGACGCTGGAAGAGAAGATCGGCCAGCTGTTCATCAACCACAACAACGACTACTCCCCGGAGTACCTCGATGGGGTGCTGGAGAACTTCCACGTGGGCGGCATGCGCTACCGGCCGGGTCCCTCTTCTGCCGTGCAGGAACACATCCGCTATGCGCAGTCCAAGACCCGGATTCCGCTGCTGATTGCGTCCAACCCTGAGATGGGCGGTGCGGGCAGTTGCGATGACGGCACGTTCGTTTCCACGCACCTGCAGGCAGGCTCCCACCCTGACAAGAACATCGCCCGGCAGATGGGGGGGGAGTTGCCGGCATCGAAACTGCTGCGCTGGGCTGCAACTGGGCCTTCGCGCCGATCGTGGACATCCACTACAACTGGCGGAACACGGTCATCTCCACCCGGGCCTTCGGAAACACCCCGGACATTGTGGTGGAACGGGCCAAGGAGTACTTCGACGGCATCAGCGAATCACCCACAGCATGCGCCATGAAGCACTTCCCCGGTGACGGTATTGATGAGCGCGACCAGCACGTGGTCACCTCCTACAACACCCTTGGCTATGAGGAGTGGAACCGCACCTACGGGCACGTGTACCGCGAGATGATTGCTCATGGCGTGCAGTCCATCATGGTGGGCCATATTGGCGCTCCAGAGGTGTCCCGGCATTTTCGTCCCGGCTTGTCGGATGCTGAAATCCTGCCGGCAACGCTTGCTCCGGAACTGTTGCAGGATCTGTTGCGCGGCGAACTCCGCTTCAACGGGCTGGTCCTGACGGACGCGTCCCTGATGGTTGGTCTGACCCAGGCGATGAAGCGCAAGGACCTTGTGCCTGCCACCATCGCGGCCGGTTGCGACATGTTCCTGTTTTTCCGAAACCCTGACGAAGACTTCGCTACATGCTGGACGGCTACAAGTCCGGCGTGATCACCGAGGGGGGGCGTTTGCAGGATGCCCTGCGGCGGATCCTTGGCCTGAAGGCAAGCCTCGGTCTCCATGTGCGCCAGGAATTGGTGCCCCCCCGGTTGAGGCGCTCGCGGTGATCGGCAGTGAAGCTCACCGTGCTATCGCCGCCGAGGTGGCTGAAAAAACCGTCACTTTGGTAAAGGACACGGCGCACAACCTGCCGATCACCCCTCGGACGCATCCGCGGATCCGCCTCTACGGCATCTCGGGTGGCGCCGACTTCACCCGAGCCGATCCCTTGGCATATCTGGACACAGTCCGGGAAGAACTGGAAGCTGCGGGGGTTCGACGTCAGTGTGTTCAGGACGGCTGAGCAACGCGAAGCAGCAGGGGAGTCAGGCATGAACTTCATGCGGGTCCTGTCGGAAGAAGCTACCGGGGGGGACTACTCGGAACGGTACGATGCCGCGCTCGTCTTCGCCAACGTCAAGGGCTTCGCACAGGAGCTGCCATCCGCATTAAATGGTCCTCACCGATGGCAGCCGAGATTCCTTGGTACGCCAGGGAAGTTCCCACGATTTTTGTCTCGCTCAACCAGCCGAACCACTTGATTGATGTGCCGATGGTCAAGACAGCCATCCACGCACATGCAGCAACGCGCGAGGCCATCCGCGCCACCATCGAGAAGATCCAGGCAAGTCCGAATTCCAAGGGACGTTCAACCAGAACGTCTTCTGCGATTCGTTCGACACCCGTCTCTGATTCCCTGTTCCCAGCAGGGAAGAGTTCCTCCCCCCCGCCATCACGGAGGAGCGTTCGAAGCCCGGCACTGCCCACAAAGCAGTGCCGGGCTTTCCTTCTGCCTCCCACGGATGAGCCCGCCAATTGTGAACGCTAACAACGTTTCAAGTCAAGAGCTTCTGCAGCGGTTCGAGCTGCAATCATTTCGTGATCCACGGCACTTGACCGACGGTATTGTTAGCGTTCACAATGGCATTCGCACCACCTTTCGTGGCATGTGGCACCCAGCTGGCCGCAGATCACAAATCGCTTCACCGCCGGACGCGCAGATGCTCCGGCCGCATCAGAGTTCGCGGCAATGCTGCCGCGGAAGGAGAGCATCGTGAGATTGAAGAAACTCCTGGGCGCGTAGCGGTTGTCCTGACCTTGACTGTCGGAGCCACAGGCTGCGGTAGTCGCGGAGGCACTGCCGAGTCCACCAGCAGTGCAAATCCCAGCGATTCACTGGTAGCATTTCAATGCCGACCCAGACGTCCGAGCGTTGGATCGCAGATGGCGCCAACGTTGAGAAGTCCCTGAAGGACCTTGGCTACAAGACGGACCTCCAGTTCGCCAACGATGACATTCCCACGCAGGTTTCCCAGATTGAGAACATGCTGACGAAGGGTGCCAAGCGCTCATCATCGCAGCCATCGATGGCACCACGCTGACGGACGTCCTGGCCAAGGCCAAGGAACAGAACGTCAAGGTCATCGCCTACGACCGCCTCATCAACGGCACGCCGAACGTCGACTACTACACCACGTTCGACAACTACACCGTGGGTGTCCAGCAGGCCACTTCCTTGCTGACCGGCCTCGGCCTGGTGGACGCGAGCGGCAACAAGGTTGAGGGGGGGAAGGGCCCGTTCAACGTCGAACTGTTCGCGGGCAGCCCGGACGACAACAACGCCAACTTCTTCTGGACCGGCGCCATGGACACCCTCAAGCCGTACCTGGATGCAGGCACCCTGAAGGTTCCCAGCGGCCAGACCAAGTTCGAGCAGGCAGCCATCCTGCGCTGGCAGGCACCCGTAGCCCAGAAGCGCATGGAAGACATCCTTACCTCGGCCTACAGTTCCGGAACAAAGCTGGATGGCGTGCTGTCCCCCCCGTACGACGGCCTGTCCATCGGCATCATTTCGGCACTGAGCAGCACCGGCGGTTACTCCACCGGCAACCTGCCCGTTGTCACCGGCCAGGATGCAGAGAAGGGCTCCGTGAAGTCCATCGTCGCCGGCGAGCAGTACTCCACGATCTTCAAGGACACCCGCCAGCTCGGCTCGCAGGCCGTGAAGATGGTTGACGCTGTCCTCAAGGGAACCGAACCGGAAACCAACGACACCAAGACCTACAACAACAAGGTCAAGGTTGTTCCGGCCTTCCTCCTGAAGTCCGTCATCATCACCAAGGACAACTACAAGAAGGAACTGATCGACTCCGGCTACTACACGGAAGCCGACGTCAAGTAATCACGTCCCCCGGTCTGTGGCCCCCGAACCCCTGTGTTGCAGTGCGCAGTGCGACGGGGGGGCCACAGCCTCCTCCAGAGCCTCCGAGTCCTCGGCCTGGCCCAGTTTCAACCAGTCAGCGGGAATTGACGATGAACGTACCCATTCTTCAAATGCGAGGAATCACCAAGACCTTCCCCGGGGGGGTAAAAGCCCTTCAGGACGTCACCCTGGACGTTAACCGGGGGGGTGAGGTTCACGCCATCTGTGGCGAGAACGGAGCAGGGAAATCCACCCTCATGAAGGTGTTGTCCGGCGTCTACGCGCACAACACTTTCGACGGCGACATCCTCTTCGAAAATGAGCCTGTGAGTTTTCGAGCATCACGGACAGCGAGAAGCGCGGCATCGTGATCATCCACCAGGAACTGGCCCTCAGCCCGTACCTGTCCATCGCCGAGAACATCTACCTCGCAACGAGCTTGCCAATAAGGCTGGGTGGACTGGCGGAAGACCAACCTGGAAGCCGCCAAGCTGCTGGCACGCGTAGGCCTCAGCGAAAACCCGATCACCCCCCCATCCAACACATCAGTGTTGGCAAGCAGCAGCTGGTTGAGATCGCCAAGGCGCTGTCCAAAGAGGTGAAGCTCCTCATCCTGGATGAGCCACGGCGGCGCTGAACGATGAAGACTCGGACCACTTGCTGGACCTCATCCTGCACCTCAAGGGCCAGGGCGTGACCAGCATCATCATTAGCCACAAACTCAACGAGATCCGCAAAGTGGCCGACGCCGTCACCATCATCCGTGATGGGAAATCCATTGAGACCCTGCGCCTGGACCAAGGCCAGATCACCCAGGAACGCATCATCCGGGGGGGCATGGTTGGACGCGACCTCGAAAGCCTCTATCCGGACCGGACCCCCCAACATCGGCGAGGAAGTCCTCCGCATCGAAGACTGGACCGTCCAGCACCCGCAGGACCATTCCCGCATGGTGGTGAACAACGCCAGCCTCAATGTCCGCAAGGGCGAAGTAGTAGGCCTTGCAGGCTCATGGGTGCCGGCAGGACCGAGCTGGCCATGAGCGTATTCGGCCGGACCTACGGGCGGGCGGTATCGGGCAAGGTTTACAAGTATGGCCAGGAAATCGACACGTCCACGGTCTCCGACGCAATTGACCACGGGATTGCGTACGCCACCGAAGACCGCAAGCACTACGGCCTGAACCTTATTGAAGACATCAAGCGGAACATCTCCATGGCAGCACTGAACAAGCTGGCCAAACGAGGCTGGGTGGACGGCAACAAGGAGACCACCGTTGCCAACCACTACCGGAAGAGCATGAACATCAAAGCTCCTTCCGTCGCTGCCATCACCGGCAAGCTCTCAGGTGGAAACCAGCAAAAGGTGGTGCTGAGCAAATGGATGTTTTCGGACCCTGACGTCCTGATCCTGGACGAACCAACCCGCGGCATCGACGTCGGCGCCAAGTTTGAGATTTACACGATCATTGCGGAGCTCGCAGCGGCGGGGGGGAAAGCCGTCATTGTGATCTCCTCTGAGCTTCCGGAGCTCCTGGCATCTGCGACAGGATCTACACGCTGTCCGCGGGCCACATCACCGGCGAAGTCCCCATCGCCGAAGCCACCCAGGAAACCCTCATGCACTTCATGACTCAAGAGAAGGAATAGCGAACATGTCCGCCCTACGAGAATCCCTTGGCTTCCTCACAAGCCGCCTTCGCCAGGTTGGCATCTTCGTCGCCTGATCCTGATCGTCATCCTTTTCCAGGTGCTGACCGACGGCATCCTGCTCCAGCCGCAGAACGTCACCAACCTGGTGGTCCAGAACAGCTACATCCTGATCCTCGCCATCGGCATGGTGATGGTCATCATCGCCGGGCACATCGACCTCTCCGTTGGCTCCATTGCAGGCTTCATCGGCGCTGTGGCAGGCGTGATGATCGTCCATTGGGGGGGCTGGGCATGGTGGCTCGCCATCCCGGCCTGCCTCCTCGTGGGTGCGCTGGTTGGTGCGTGGCAAGGTTACTGGATTGCCTATGTGGGCATCCCCGCGTTTATCGTCACCCTCGCGGGAATGCTGATCTTCCGTGGCCTGACTCTCATCACCCTCAAGAACCAGCAGAT
The DNA here is from genome assembly GCA_001313365.1 of Paenarthrobacter nitroguajacolicus JCM 14115. The sequence continues at coordinate 43,838 of BBFS01000013.1, read as the reverse complement.
CACCCCGTTCCCGAACGAATTGCGCGCCCTCGGTGGCGGCTTCCTGCCGGACATTTCCGGCGGCACATCCGTCCTGGAGTGGTTGACGGTCATCCTCGGTGTCGGCGGTACAGCTGCCATTTTGTTCCAGGCCATCAAGGAACGCCGGGTTCGCCGCAAGTTCAATCTGGAGAATGAACCGATGGCATGGTTTGCCGTCAAGAACGGGTTCATCGCAGTGCTGATGCTCATCATCACCTTCCTGCTGGCCAGCTACCGTGGCACCCCCCCGATTGTCCTGATCGTCCTGGCTGTCCTGGTGATCGTGTATTCGGCACTGATGAACAACAGCATCTTCGGCCGGCACACGTACGCGATCGGCGGCAACCTCCACGCAGCTGAGCTCTCGGGCATCAAGACCAAAAAGGTCACCTTCCGTCTCTTCGTCAACATGGGTGTCCTCGCTGCCCTGGCCGGTCTGGTCTTCACGGCCCGCCTGAACTCGGCACAACCCGCAGGCGGCACCGGCTTCGAACTCGATTCCATTGCTGCTGCCTTCATCGGCGGCGCTGCAGTCCAAGGCGGCATCGGAACAGTAGCCGGCGCATGATCGGCGGCCTGATCATGGGCGTCCTCAACAACGGCATGTCCATCCTTGGCTTGGGAACGGATTACCAGCAGCTCATCAAGGGCCTGGTGCTGCTGCTCGCCGTCGGCTTCGACATCTTCAACAAGAACCGCACCGGTTCGGGCGGAGGCTCCTCCATGGGCCGTCGCTTCAAGTGGAAGACCACGCCTCCGGCAACCGAAACGACCACCCCCGCCAAGTCTGAGCCCGTCGTCGTCGACGCGAAATAGTCGCTGATGTCCAGAGGGGGGGAGTGTCCCGGCCCCGGGCAACGCCCGGGGCCGGGACAGGCACAGCTGCGAGGCCTGACGAAAAGGCCAGGCCTGACGAAAAGGCGAGGCCTCCCGTCATGGGTGACGTGGCAAAAATGGCAGGAGTCTCGCACCAAACCGTTTCCCGCGTACTGAACAACCATCCGAACGTCAGCGGCCAGACCAAGGAACGCGTGGAATCAGCCATTGCGCAGCTTGGGTACCGCCGCAACACCGCCGCCCGCAGCCTGGTCACCCGGCGGTCCCGGACCATCGGCGTGCTTGCCTGCGAGACAGGTCAGTTCGGACCCGCGAACACCCTCCTGGGAGTCGAACAAGCGGGGGGGCGTGAAGCAGGCTACTTCGTTAGCATCGCGAATCTCCGGGAAGTGACCGACGACAGCGTCAACGATGCGATCGCGCACTTCCGGAACCAGTCCGTGGACGGGATCGTCATCCTGGTTCCGCACCCGGATGTCCTCGCGGTCCTGCGCGATGTTTCCTTTCCCGTGCCGATCGTGGCTGTCGGGGCGGGCACGGGCAACCAGCTGACGGGCGCATCACTGAACCAGCGGCTCGGAGCGCGCCTCGCTGTTGACCACCTGATCGGTTTGGGGCATCGGCGTATCGCCCACATCTCCGGCCCGCCGCACTGGATCGACGCCGCCGAGCGCATCAAGGGATGGCAGGAATCGCTGGCACATGCTGGTTTGGGCGCGGACATCCTGCTCCAAGGCGGCTGGGACGCGGCATCGGGGTACCGCGCCGGGCTGGACCTCATCAAACAACACACCGTTACGGCCGTGTTCGTCGCGAACGACCAAATGGCAGTGGGTGTACTCCGCGCCGTCCAGGAAGCCGGCCTGCACGTGCCCGGCGACATCAGCGTGGTGGGCTATGACGACCAACCAGAAGCCGAATTCTTCATGCCACCCCCCCTGACCACCATCAAGCAGGACTTCGAGGAACTCGGCCGCCGTTGCATGGAAGCGGTGCTGCAGCAACTGGATGGCGACGGCGGAATCGGCGATCAGATCGTCAATCCCCGCCTGGTGATCCGCGCCACCACGGCGGCCCCACTAAACTAGGAGCCATGACTTCCACGCCTGATACTGCTGCTGCCCGCGCCCGCCTCCTTGAACTCATCAAAGAACTCGCGGTGGTCCGCGGCAAGGTAATCCTCTCCAGCGGTAAGGAAGCGGACTACTACATCGACCTCCGCCGCATCACCTTGCACCACGAGGCCTCCAAGCTGGTGGGTCAGGTCATGTTGGCAATGATCGACGACGCCGGCGTGTCAGTTGAGTGCGCCGGCGGGCTCACCATGGGCGCCGACCCTGTAGGTACCGCTGTGATGCACGCCGCTGCCGACGCCGGCCGTGCCGTGGACGCCTTCGTTGTCCGCAAGGCCCAGAAGTCCTACGGCATGGGCCGCCAGGTGGAAGGCCCCTCGGTTGAAGGCCGCAACGTAGTGGTTCTCGAGGATACGTCCACCACCGGCGGGTCCGCACTGACCGCCGTCGAAGGTGTCCGTAAAGCGGGCGGCAACGTTGTGGCAGTGGCCGTGATCGTGGACCGCAACACCGGCGCCAAAGAGAAGATCGAAGCCGAAACCGGCGTGCCGTACCTCTACGCCTTCGGCAAGGATGAACTGGGCCTCAACTAGGAACTGCGGGGCTGTAAGGCAGTGCCCACGAAGCCTATGCTTGCTGCGTGGACGTTCAAGTAGGGAAGCTCACGGCGCCGCCGGAGGTGAACGAAAACCTCCCCCCCACGCCGGCGACTCCGGAACCGGAACAGGCCGAGGATCCGGGCTCATGGGCCCGGATCCTGCCCTACGCTGCCCGGCTGAAGAAAACGTCCCGCCGCAATTTCCTCATCACCGCCGGAGCCTCGGGAGCGCTCGCAGCGGACATGCTTTTCACCCGGCGCGTACAGGCCGAGCGGCGGGCCACCAAGATCCTCCGCGTTCCGGATCCGTACTCGGACCTGTACTTCCCCCAAGGCCAGCTGGATCCTCTTTCCGGGCTATAAAACCAGCTGGGAAGAGGCCCAGTGGATACTCAACTCACTGCGTCCTGCCCTTCATCAGCGGGGGGGCCGCCTTGCCGCCGTCGGATATTCAAACCTGGGCCTGGACGTGGACGAAATAGTCCGCGAAATCATCCTGCACGTCCGTGAACTGGAACTGGAGAAGCTGTACTTTTACGGCCACAGCTTCGGCGGAATGCTCGCCACCCAGGTCGCCGCCCGCCTGCTGGAGCTGCACGGCGTCGAGACGCAATTGATCGTCTTGGATTCGAGTCCGTTCAGCCGCGCCGACGTCCTGGACCAAAGCTGGTTCGACGGCGTGGTGTTCCTTTACGAGAATGGCTTCCGAATCCCTTCGGTCCTGCGCGGCGGCTACGAGCTGGGGGGAGCGGGTGGCGCATAAGGATGAGCGCACCTGGCGCCAGATTCTGGACCAAAGCCTGGAGCAACTATCGCCGATCGCCCCCCCGTCCAGCGTCCTGATACAGACGGAGTCGGCGTACATCTACACTTTGACGGCCTCCGGCTGGCGGGAAAGATCGGGGGGGGCTCCAAGATGGCTTTCATAGGCAACGCCAAGGACGCCACCGTGGATTACGAGTCAGCGCGTGCGGGGGGGTGGAGCAAAGTCTTCGGAGCCAACATGGCGATGCCCACGCTCAGCACGGAAGGCGCCCGGCCCGCCCATGCCAGCCCGCAGTGGAACGGCAGCATCTACCGGCCGCTGCTTGAACGCGTCCAGGATGAGCTCCAGCCGCTCCCACCCGAGCCCCCCCAGGAGCCGTCATACCAAGAGCCCAACGGTAAGGTCATCCGCCCGGCCTAGGTGAACTTTTGTACAAGTGAGCTCTGTACTCGAGTACAGGGTGGATATCCCCCCCGATCCTCCGTAGCGTCGTTCTTGACAGGAAACATGAACGAATTTCGAGGAGCGAAGTATGAACGGCCTACAGCTCACGGGCATCAGCCGCAGCTTCGGTGACCGCAGGGTCCTCCACGATGTGGACCTCACGGTCCATCGCGGGGGGGAGATCGTGGGATTCATCGGCGGCAACGGTGCAGGTAAGACCACCACCATGCGCGTGATCCTTGGTCTGCTGACCCCGGACCACGGCGAAGTCACCTGGGAAGCCTTGCCCATCACAGCCAAGGACCGGAGGCGCATCGTACATGCCCGAGGAACGAGGCCTCTACCCCCCAGATGCCGGTGAGGGACCAGATCATTCACTTCGCCCTGCTGGAAGGGCACCAAGCCGGCGCCGCACGTGAGGTTGCAGACGAACTCATCGCCTCCCTCGGCCTGCAAGGCCGTGAGCAGGCTTTGGTCCAGGACCTCTCCTTGGGAAACCAGCAGCGCGTCCAGCTGGCCGTCGCCTTAGTGGGGGACCCGGCACTCCTGGTGCTGGACGAGCCATTCTCGGGGTTGGATCCCATCGCCGTCGAAACCATGTCCCGACTCATCCGGGAGCAGGCGGACCGGGGGGGCGTCGGGGTTCTCTTTTCCTCACACCAACTTGAGCTCGTAGAGCGCCTGTGCGATAAGGTCTGCATTCTCGATCGCGGTCGTGTGACGGCGAGCGGCAGTGTCGTGGAGCTGCAGGACGACGGTAAAAGCCGCTGGCGGCTCGCCTTCTCCCGCACGGCAGATTCGTTCGCCGCTGAAGTCTCGATGGCCCGGGGGGGCGTCAACGTGGAGTTTTCCGCCGCCGACCGCACCACGGTCCTCGTCTCGGTGGACGGCTCAGGACGGGACGTGCCCGGCGAAATCCTTGCAGCAGCGCAACGGCACGGCGGGCTGAAGAGCATTGTGTCCGCACAGAGGTCATTGGCTGACCTGCTTGCCGGCAAGTTCATTTCGTCCGGTCCAGGTATCACCACGGGGGGCGGAGCGCTCCCTCGACAAAGTTGGAGTATCGCAATGAGCGCAACAACATTTGATCGCACAACCCGAAGCGCCGCTCCTTCTTCCGGGAGTGGACTACGTGAGACGCGCCTGATCATACGGCGCGAGATCCTTACCCGGCTGGGGAACCGGACCATACTCACTGCAACAGGCTTCTTGCCCTTTTCGCCGGCGCTGTTGCCGGGATCGGCGGATGGTTCCTTGTGGACTCATTTGGCGGGACCGGGGGGGCAATGAGCTTTGACCCCCGCGCCATCTTCGCCACCGCCATGATCAGCGCATTGCTGGCATCCCTGGTCTACTCGGCATCGAGCCTGACCTCCGGGGGGGTGGTTGAGGAGAAGTCGTCAAGGATCGTGGAGATCCTGCTGACCAAGATCGGCATCGTCCCGCTACTGGCTGGAAAGATGATCGGCATTGGGCTGGTCACCCTCGTCCAACTGCTGGCGATCGGCGGCGCCGCGTGGTGGGGGGGTTCAGCGTTGTGGGGGGGGCTGGTCCCTCATCAACGTCGCCGTGGGACCCAGCCTGCTGTGGTTCATCCTCTGGTTCCTCTTGGGCTACGTGATATTCGCAGCTTTGAACACAACTCTCGCTTCGACGGTCTCCCGGCAAGAGGACCTGGGCACAGCGGTCATGCCGCTGTCCGTCCTGCAAATGGTGCTCTTGGTGGTCTCCCTCTACGTCCTGCCCATGAACATGGGGGGGAACCCGTGGCTGGAAGGACTATCCTTCGTGCCGCTGTTCTCCTCCTACCTCATGCCGATGCGCTTCGCACTGGAAGACGTATCCACGTGGGAGATGGTGCTGGCCGCCGGCATATCGCTGGCAGCGATTCCCGCGCTGTTCTGGTTGGCCACCGTAATTTACCGGAACAACGCACTGCGCACCGGCTCACGGGTTTCCCTGCAACAGTCCCTCACCTCCGACGAGATGGCCTAGCCCCCCCAACTCGACACTTAGTCCACGGGCCCGGCTCATCGGGTTCCAGATAGGAAAAACCATGTCTGACAACAAGCGCAACCAGTCACTGGCCACCAAGAAGCTCATCCGCAACATCGCCCTTCTGCTGGTCGGCATCCTGGCCGCCTATGCGGTAACCACCCTGCTGCTCTGATGGAGACCCTCATGATGACCGCCACAGCTCCGCACCCGCAGTCCACCACTCCGGCCGCACGCCACGCAGCCGGCCTGGCGACCACTGTCCTTGCAGGCCACGGCCGGGAAGCAGTGGCAGACATCGCCCCCCCGGCCGCTTTCGCCGGCCGCAACGGCACGTGGAACATGAGGCTGCGGAGCGGGGAAAAGGTCTTCGTCAAGCACATCTCAGCGCAGGCTTCCGGCCCGATGTCTTTCGGCCGGTCGGTTGCCTTCGCCGCATTTGCCGAGCAGTCCCCCCCGGAATGTGCGCCGGCAACGCCTCAGCTCATCGGCAGCGACGCTAAGAATGGCCTCCTGGTTTTGAACACTGCCCCCCCGGAACCAGCCTGGCGCAGTTGCTGGTGGAGGAGTCCATGCCGGACACCTTTCCGGAGGAAGCGGGCGCATTACTCGCCCGGCTCCACTCCGGTCCTACCTTTGGGTTGGAGCGCTCGGCACCTCCAAGCCCACCCGTGGAAATGCTCGCGGTTGGCGTTCCGCACACTCGCTACCTTGAGTTCACAGTGGCGGAGATGGCCCTCTGGGCAGAACTGCAGAATGACCCGGAGCTGGTTGCCGCTGCGGACCGGCTGAGGGCATCGGAACGGAAGCACCAAGAACGCCCCCCCATCCACGGCGACTTGCGCTTGATCAGTTCCATCTCCACAACGGGAGCCTGTGTGTCCTTGACTGGGAGGAATTTGGACTCGGCGATCCTGCCCGGGACCTTGGAATGCTTGCAGGTGAGTGGATCTACAGGGCGGTCCTGGACACTGTGACTACCCGCGGAGGGGGGGCCTCCGCACCCCCCCCAGCCAGGTTCGACGACGAAAGCGCGTCGCACGCATCGCCGAACGGATGGCTGCCATTGTTCCGTCAATCCGCCGGATGTGGACCTCCTATGCCGATCATGCCAATTACGAAGATCCGGATCTGCCGGTTCGCGCTACTGCCCACTTGGGATGGCATCTCGTGGACAGAACCATTACCAGGCTCCCATGGTGTCCCGGCTCCCCCGGCATCGAACGGGCAGCTGCGGGCGTTGGGCGGGAGGCACTGCTTTCGCCCGGCCACTACGTCAGCGCCCTCGGTTTCGAAAGGACACCTCGATGACCGTCACACTCAACGCTCCAACACCGACTTCATTCGGACAGGTGTTGGCGTCCCTGGAACACAGGGTTTCCGTTGACGCCCATCGCTCACCGCCGGAATAGGCTCCACCACACTTCGTGCCACCAGCCTCACCGAGTTGCGCTCGCAGGTGGCCGGGGCGATCTACACACACCTCCATGTCGGGCACCCGGGCATCGAGACCGTGCCAGGAACCGGCCACCAGGACCTTGCTGCGGCACTTATTGATGCCATTCCGCACCGCACCGTTATCCAGTCGGCGTCGGCGTCGGCGCTGGCAGCGTCGGCGAGGACGCAGGCAGGGACGTCCGTCCAAGGCGTTCCGCACCAGGCGGTGGAGCTCTCCGGAGTGAAGGTCCTCTTTCCCGAAGAGGCCCTGGTACGCAACCCTCTGGACGAAATCGTCGGCGTACGTGTTCCCAGTTGGCGAAGCCGCGCCACCCCCCGGATTCCTTCTTGCGCTCGGGGGGGCCCACGGTTCGGTGAACCATGCGGACGCTTCAAGGCTGTACATATCCTGCGTGACGGCATCTGAGGCGCTTGAAGTGTGGCCGAAAGTTCTTGGAGCCCTTGCCGCCAGCGGCCTTAGCCACCAGGTAAAGACCCTTTCGTCATCCCTCGCCTTCCCACGCAGTGACGCGATGGTCATTTACGTGTCAGCCATCGATTCAGACGCCGCGGCTTCCCTTGTTCGCACTGCCCTTACATCCTTGTCCGCGCACGACACGCCTGTCTCGGTTTTCACCCATCACGTGGGAGACCGCCTGGCACTTGCCATGGAACCAAGGGATCCTCGTCCGGCGTACCGGGGGGGCCTCAGCTTCGGACAGCACCGCTCAAGGTACTGGCGGACGCACTCCTCCGTGCGTCTGTGGAAAAAACCGACCTCGAAACCGCTTGGTTTGAAGAAGCGCAAACAGCCTGCATCAACCCTCACCGGCCCGGATACAACACGGGCCAGTGACGACTCCGGGCAGTGGACTACCGCCGCCCGGGCACCCAAAGACCTCCCATGAGGAACCCAGAAAAGAAAACCCTTCCCACTCAGATGGGAAGCAAACCAAACAGGAGACACCATGTCCAACGCAATCGTTAACTTCCACCAGGCCGACCTGACCGATCTTGCACGCGCCCACAGCACCTTCGCGGCTGCTGACGAGCTCGGCGGCGACGCTGCCACCGAGGCTCCCGCAACCTCGCCGCTGTGCATCGGCATCATCGTTGGCGCCACACTCGGTGCCGGCTGCTAACCCGCCCAGGGCGGCATCCCAACCAAACGGCATTACAACCACAAGCAACATTCATTAGCACCCCCCCGGACGCACCCACCACGTGGTGCCATCAAAAGGAGACACCATCATGACGAACACCATTACTGACATCCCGCAGGCCGACCTCACCGACTTGGCCCGGGCGCACAGCACCTTTACGGCTGCTGACGAGCTCGGCGGCGACGCAGCCACCGACGCGCCGGCCACCTCGCCGTTCTGTGCAGGGGTGATCATCGGCGCAACCCTGACCATGGGCTGCTAGGCAGGCCTGAACACGGGGGGGAAGGCGCCAGCGAGGTGGTGGAAACATCATCACGCTGGCGCCTCCTGACCCTTTTCTGTCCGACCCACCCTCCTGAATGCTGAGACCTGCCATGACCACCACTGACAGCAGTCCCCGTCCGATATGGGCGGACCTCACCCTCGAAGCCTTCGGATACTCCAAGGTTGCCCTGATTCTCACAGGCTCGGCAGTCACCCAAGTAATGCCCTTCTGGATTGAATGGGCTGTTTCCGCAGCACCGGAAACAGAGTTCAAGGTGATCATGCGGGACTCCGCGCAGCGTTTTATCACCCGTCACAGCATTGAGTCCCGGCTGAAGTCCCGTGTACAGGCCGATAGCTGGGGGGGAAGAGCTCATTGCTGCGCACATCGATTTGGCAGAGTGGGCGGACCTCATCCTGGTCTATCCGGCAACCCTGGACTATTCATCGCGCTTGGCTCATGGCATCGCTGATTCGCCGTCGTTGCTGGCAGCAATGACTACGGAGGCCCAGGTCTGCATCGCTCCGGCCTTGCCGCCGCGAGCCTTGGCGAACCCGATTGTTGCCGAGACCCTCAGGAAACTGCGTATGCCGGAGAATTTCCTGGTCATTGACCCCGTCCCTGGCCCCAGCGAGTCCAGCGACGTCGCCTTGGCTGGTGCCGCCGTCGTTCCCTGCCGTGATGCGCCGGCTGGAAGAGGAACGGCTCCTGCGTGCGGGGGGGATGACCAAAGACGCGGCTACGGTATGAGCGCCGCGATGGATTCCCGGCAGAAGGCCGTCATCCGCTCGACCCGGACGGATCTGCTGTCCACGGGTGTCTACGAGGTCGGAGGGGGGGCCTATGAATGGGTGCATAGCCTCGGAGTCGGAGCGCCGATTCCCTTCTCTTCCCTGCCGGTCAGCATCGATTCTGTCCCCCGGTACTGACCTCCTGGTAGTAGGTGTCGGGGGGGTGATCGCCACCGTTCTTACTCGACGCCGGCCGGGTCCACGGTCTTCGACCTCATCACGGCAGGAGAGCCCGCAAACCTCAAGGCAGCAGGGCGGCTGTGGGGGGGAACTGCTTTGAGCTGTCTCCATGAAAATGCGTCCCTCATCGGCGACTTTCCTGAAAGCACGCCACGAACCGTCCAGCGCGCGGAGCCCTGGCTGGGAGGGACATGGGCGCCGGCGCGCGAAGTCCTGGGCGAAATCGGCCTGTTGGAGATCCGTCGTTGGATCAAGTCCATGCTTTCCAGCCCTGACCAAGTGGTGGTTCACGGATATCCCGGGATGGCCCACTGGGTGGTGACTCCCGATGCGCCGCCGGCTCGCTTCTCACCGGTGAGGACCTCGGGCTTGCCCACCCCGGCTATGACATCGCCTGGGTGCTCGGAGAAATGGCGGAACTGCATGCCTTCCACCCTGCTCTCCGGCCGGCCCTCGACGAAATGCGCAACGGTTTCCTGGAAACATGCGGGGGGGCAGCTCCCGGACCGTCCGGGATTGGCCCGGCACTGGCCTTCAGGATCGCCCAGCATGCCTACGACTGGCACCACTACGCCGGCGCAGGCGAAGCCCAAGCGAAGGCACTGCTGCGCCTCGCTGGCTCCTACTTGGACACCACCATGGAGGTGCGATGACCACCCCTTCCGTTCTCGGCACACTGGACGGCCGAGCTGTGTACGGCATGCGATCGGACACCGGGACAAGGCTGATCGCCATCCACGATCCTTCCGCCCGCATCATTTCCATGAGCCTCGGGGGGGTGCCGGCGGGAATGCGCCATGAAATGCCGGGAGAGGAAGGCATGCTGCACCTCCTCGAACATATGGTCTACCAGGACAGCGAAAACGTCACGGCATCCGAACGGCAGGTTTCCGTTCACAAGGCCGGGGGGGAGTCCTCGGCGGTAACACGCACATGGACTATTCCGAGTTTTACGAAACCGGTCCCAGTGGACACCTCGAACAGATCGCCAATCGCCTGGTTGAGCAGGTGTTCCGTCCCGCGCTGACTCAACACCAGATAACTGAACAAATAGGTGCCGTTGCGACAGAACGGGCTCAACGTCTGGCTCAAGCTCCGGGGGGGAGTCTTGCCTTGGCCGCACCTGACTGCACGCTATTGGGCGGACCACCCCCCCAACGGTCACGACGGCACTGGCGATAGTGACCTCGCAGCCCGGGTCACCCGTGAAAAGCTACGAGCTCTTCATCGCCGCCTTTACCGTCCCTCGGAAGCGGTTTTGACGGCGGTGACATCGGAGGATCCCTTAGGAGCGCTCCGGTTGCTGGCCGCGCCGTTCTCGGGAATTTCAGACGAGGCGCCCTTGGTTCCCGGGCTCCAAAACTCCGTCCGCAGGGGTGGGTTGACGTCCACGATCTACTCCAGCGAGGTCGAATCCACACGCGTACTCTCCGCTACAGCGGCAGCGATTGGGGGGGATTCGGCATGTCCGGACTTCCTCGGAGACCTTGTGGCTGCTGAGCTGCTCTCCCAGCAGGATGGTCTTGACGCCAGCGTTGGCTTGTTCGGGCCAGGGGACCTGACCCGGGACGACCTGTTTGTCTTGGTCGATGACACCGGACAGGCCATTGATCCTCCCGAGAGATTCCGGGCGTTGGCTATTGCGGATGATGCAGCCATCATGCTTGCGGCCCGCCGCACAGTACTCCGGATGGAAAGGTTCACCCACGATGACCAACGGCTCGCGCGGACCGTCACACGTGACGTGCTCCTGAGGGGGAGCCCCCGACGTTCGCCGCTGAATTGGCGGAGTCCATCGCGGAAATATCCGACGACGCCGCGCGGCTAAGGCCCATAGTCACCGCCGCGGCACGCGTCTCGCCGATCAGGACTCCGTGACACTGACCGTCCAGCCCTCCGAGGAGATTCTCCAATGATCACCACTCGCCGATACTTTGGCCAGGTTGACCGGCGTTCCCGCTTCACCACCGTGTCGATGGGCTGGCGGACTGCTTCCGACGGCGTCCCGCGCCTGCGTGATGCCGTTACCCGGGCCGGGGGAACAGGGCGGGCCAGCCAAGCAGCCGGTTGCCGTGACGTGGACGCCCGGTGACGGCGCCGTGGTCATGACGGCGACACTGCCGGAGGGTGCTGCACGGAGCTGGATTGAAGATGTCGTGAACACCGAGCAGTTGGGAATATTTGGTGACCCCCCCGTGCTCGCTGTTGTGGGTACTGCCAGCGTCCTGGAAGATCTTGAAGGCCGCCTGTCGGAACGCAAGGGAGAAGTGTCTCCCTCTCCGCAGCAAGCATTCCGGAGCACCATGAAGCAGACCACGGCACAGGGATTCGAGCAGACATTCATCATCGGTCAGGACCCGGCCGCGAACGTCGGGTTCGCCGCAACTTTCCTGGCCATTTGCCTGATCGCCGGAGGACCGGGAACCTGCTGCCCGACGCCATTCAAAAGTCCGGGTACCAAGCAATCCTTCAAGCCGGCCGGGGGGCTGGAGGGCTCTACGGCAACGGTGACGTGGCAAGTCATCGCGTCCCGGCCCAACGGGTCGGCCGTTCTGGAAACGGCGCTATCAACAGTGGCTGGATTCAGTGTTGCGGAGCACTTGGAAGCTGTGGAGCAGGCCAGGGAATTTGCCCGCACGAATCTAAATCGCGCGTGGCAGTCCCCGCTTGAACTGGCCCGTTCCCTTGCCCATTACGAGGTGATGGGATGGGGGGGTGGCGAGCTCGTCCGCAGTCCGGATACCGCCGTCGACCATGTGGCCCCAGCTGCCATTGAGCAGGCCGTCGAAGGTTGGTTCGGCCCATCAAGGAGATCCTGGGCCGCAGTTAGCTTGTCCGGGTCCTCACGAACCCAGCCCTGTCCGCGAACCGGGGGGGCTAAGGTCCACAAGCCCTCCTTCGACGGCGGCTACGAGGATCTGCACCCGATCCCTCACGCCGAGTTTCTCCATCACGTTCACGAACCGCGCCTTGATGGTGGACTCTGTCACGAAGAGCTCTGCAGCCATCTCCCGGTTGCTCATTCCACGTCCCAGCAACTGGATCACCTCCAGCTCCTTCTTGGTCAACGCGCCCACGAGCTTCGGGTCCGGAACGACTTCGGCCGGGACGGACTCCGCCAGCCCTGTCACAACATGCCGTGTCACTTTGGAGGATAGTACGGACTCACCGGCCATCACAGTGTGGATGGCGGCAGTGATCTCCTTGGGCAGCGTGTCCTTGACCAGGTAACCTGACGCTCCAGCACGCAATAGGTCTACCACGTAGCGATCCGTCGAGAAGGTGCTCAACCCCCCCAGGATGGCGATTTCCGGGAAGTCTGCGTGGATTTGGGCCGTTGCAGCCACGCCGTCCATCACCGGCATCTGCATATCCATCAGGATCACATCCGGGCGAAGCGAAGCTGCCTGGACCACCGCCACGCGCCCATCCGACGCCTCACCTACGACCTCGATGGACGGGTCCGACGAGAGGTAATCACGCAGGATCTCCCGCGCCAACAGCTCATCATCCACCAACAACACTCGCGTCATACTGATCCCCCCCAATGTCAGTCACGGAGCCAATCCTCCCATAAATGCGATCACGAATTGGCGGACGCCAGGCCTTCCAGTGGGATGGACACCGCGGTGGTCCAGCGCCCGTCCCTGTGGCCGACGTCCATGAATCCTCCGAACACTTCGCAGCGGGCACTCATTGCCTCAAGCCCGGTCCGGGAAGACATGATCGGCTCCGCGGTGGAGACCGTGTTCTCTGATGCCAGTTGCACGCGATCGGCCCCCCCTACAGACAAGCGCAGATCCACTATCCCGGACGGGTCGGCGTGTTTGAGCACGTTGGTCCCCATTTCCCGTACCGTCCGGCGAAGCGCCTGGCGCAGGCTGGCCGGAATCCGGGCTACTTCGCCCTCGACGACGAGGCTCACCTGGAAGCCTGCCCGATCCAATGCTTCGACCACTCCGTCGAGGTCATGGACCAAGCCCACGGCGGTGGTGGTTTCACCGGACATCGCTGGAGCATCCAGGAAATCAGTGTCCTGCCCTTCGCGGTCCGGTGTCTGCGAACCGCTTCCCGGCTCGTCCCTTTCCTCTTCCTTGAGGAGGGTCACAAGACTGCGCAGATCCTGCAGGGTCTGCTGCGCTGCATTTCCAATGCCCTCCAGGATTTGGGATGTCTTTGCCTGGTCGTTCACGAACTCAGCGCGTCGCGCTTGCATGGCAATGATGGTCACGTCGTGGGCCACGATGTCGTGAAGCTCATGGGCCAGACGGGTCCTTTCCTCACTGCGGACTTGCGCCTGTTGCTCCTGCAAATCACGGATGTGGTGTGTGCTTTGTTCGTATCGATGCCGGTAGACGTTGACGCTGCGCCATGCTGCGGCCGCAAGGAAGACCACCAGGCCAGCAACACTGCCGGTTGGTCGGCCATCTCAGGCGTTGATATGTACAGCCCCCCCAGCAAGACGCTGGGCACGAACAACGAAAAATTGATGGCCAGCTTCCACGGAAGAAGGAAGGAACAGAAAGCCACCACCACCATGGTGGGGAAGATCATCGCCACCAGGAGGGAAGCGTCTCCGCCCAGGATCGTGATGACCGCCAGGGAGAGGCACCAGGCAACAGCCGCTTGCATGGCACCGAACAGTAGCGCGAGAAGCGGCAGGTACGGGACTACCAGCTCCAGCCATCCCTGAAACGACGAAAGATCGTGTTGTTGCCAGCGAATCCCCCAAGGCCAAAAAAAGCAAGGTTGCCAGAACGATGGCCGAGCGAAGAACCCACCCTCCGGGCAGGGGGGGTTTGACGTCCGCGAGCCAGTTCGTCCTACTCATTCACCCAAGTATTACAGAGCCAGCGATTCAACCTCGACGGCGGTGAGGCCCGCCTCGCGCAGAAAGCTCCGCACGTCGCCGAACTCCTGCGCGAACCTGGCCAGGAAATGCCGCATCGCAGCTTCGGGGCTCTGCAGGATCATGAGGTCGGGGCTGAAATACTCCGCCGGTGTTGAGGGAACGCTCAGGCGCCATGTTTCTGCCATGACTTCCAGGACGTCCGGCAGGTTGACTGTGGTGGCCGCGTAATCCGCCACCACCTGGTCCTCGGTCCCTCCTGCTGCCAGGAGTCCGATCGCCGACACCACACCTGTTCGGTCCTTGCCCAGCGAACAGTGAACAAGCGTGCGCTTGCCGCGGGCGACCGGTCGCAGGGCGTCACCCACCCATTCGGGCCGCAGCCGGATCCAGCCAGATACAGATCCCCGAGGTCTTCGGCCGTTTCCACGGCCTGGAGCGACCCTGCGATGGCGTTCGGGTCCAACGGGTTATGGATGAGTTCGACGGCGGGCGGGACGACGGCGGCAGGCCCGCCACCGCCGTCGTTGTTGTCCTGAACCAGCCACGGAACCAACGAACGCTCAAGCTCGCTCCGCAGGTCCACAATTGCCTGGATGCCGTGCTCCGCCAGGAAACCCGACGTTGCAGCGGCATCCAAACCGAACGGCTGGCTTCCTCTGAGTATCCGGCCGCCGGCCAAAGGACGCAGATTGAGCACAGCCATGGGTTTCCCTTAGATCTGGCTCTTGAGGTCGGCCACCGAGTTCAGGATCTGGTTGGGCCGGAACGGGAAGGACACGATTTCTTCGCGCTGCGTGATGCCGCTGAGTACCAGGACCGTGTGCAGGCCCGCTTCCATGCCGGCCACGATGTCCGTGTCCATGCGGTCGCCGATCATTGCCGTGGTCTCGGAGTGTGCGTCAATTTGGTTCATGGCGGAGCGGAACATCATGGGGGTTTGGCTTGCCCACAATGTACGGCTCGCGGCCCGTGGCTTTGGTGATCATGGCCGCGATGGCACCGGTCGCGGGCATGGGGGCCGTCCTTGGAGGGACCGGTGGCGTCCGGGTTGGTGGCGATGAAGCGGGCGCCCGCCAGGATGTGGCGGACGGCCATGGTGATCGCCTCGAAAGAATAAGTACGCGTCTCGCCGAGCACCACGAAGTCGGGGTCGGTGTCCGTGAGGATGAACCCGGCCTCGTGCAGGGCCGTTGTGAGTCCGGCTTCGCCGATGGTGTAGGCGCGGTTGCCAGAATCAGAGGACTGGACCTGGTCCTTGAGGAACTGGGCGGTGGCCAGCGCGGACGTCCAGATGTTCTCTTCGGGGGGGACTTCCAGGCCGGACGCGCGCAGGCGGGCAGCGAGGTCGCGGGGAGTGAAGATGGAGTTATTGGTCAGGACCAGGAAGCGCTTGGACGTGTCCACCCAGCGCTGGATCAGCTCAGCCGCACCGGGGGGGATCGCCTGGTTTTCGTGAACCAGTACGCCGTCCATGTCCGTGAGCCAGCATTCGATTTCGTGGCCGTTCCGGTAAACCGATGTGGATGTGGTTTCTTCTGCCATATTTGCCTCCGGCTGGGATTGTTCATGCACTGCCACCCAGTCTTTCATTATTCGGGCGCCTTATCCTCCTGTGATCCCGCTTATGTGGATAGTTCTGCCCATGTAGATAGCTGCTTTGACTTGCGTTGCGCACGTCTTGCTCGATTACGCTTGTTGCGGCGCTGGGCTTGTTGGCGCTGGCGTGCCACCACCGTGGGTCGGGGGGGATCGACATGGTGAATTTTTATGTGCCGCCGCATTGTTAGCAGGTCCCCCTCGTTCCGGATCGTCCACCAGGTGTCCCCAGAGACATCCCGGTGTCCACCGCATGTGAAAGGGCCTGTCATGAGCAACAACAACGGAGTGCCGCAGCCTCCCTACAACCCGGACGGTGTTCCGCAGCCGCGGTACGACACTGGCAAAGACCAGTACAGCCAGTACCAGCCGGGGCAGACTCAGCCGATTTATCAGCCGGAAGCCCAGACTCAGGCTTTCCCAAACCAGCCGGTGCATCCCGATGGCGAGTACGCCGAAACCGTCCACCGCTACCCCCCCAAGCGCAGCCCGGGCAACCGGGATACCCGGGCCAGCCGGGCTACCCAGGACAGCCAGGCTATCCGGGCCAGCCGGGCGGACCCGGAGGCCCCCCCGGCCAGAACCCGGGCGACCACAACAAGAAGTCCCTGTTCCTCATCCTGGGTGGTGTGGCCGTCGTCGTGATTATTGCGCTGGTGGTGACCTTCACGTGGCTGATTCCATCGATGACCAAGCCGACAGCCGTTGATACTCCGCTGCCATCGGTGACGTCCTCCGAAGAAGCGTCCGAGGCCGCAGCCGAGCCGTCTGCTGAACCTTCCGGCGAGGCGTCGGCATCCTCTGAGATCCCCCCCGCTGACGCCATCCCCCTGCCGGCAGGGTGGGACGAGTTAGCCGGACCCAGCAACGTACCGGCTAATGACGATCCGCTGTTCAGCAAGTGGGTCATGGGTGAATCTTCCTTCCAATACCTGGCCGAGTGGACCCACGACGAGTCGTTTGGCATCACCAAGGACCCCACCACCGGTGTAGAGATCCAGAAGAAGGCCCAGGGAACTCTGGAGGCGGACGGTGACGGAATTGCGCTCGCCTACGCTTTCTTCGCAGAGTCTGAGGAAGGCAAGTTCGGCAAGGATCCGGCAGAGATCAAGAAGGCCATCAAGGACATCGAAACCCGCTACAAGGGGGGGATGACCGCTACCGAACTGCCCCCCCAGAACCTGGTGGGCCACAAGTGCACGGCCGACTTCAAGACCACCATGCCGGAAATCCGTGAGTTCCGCAGAGGTGCGGCTGTGGTCATCGGATTCACGTGCACCAACGCCCGCGGCGAAGAGATTCAGGCCGTGAACCTGTTCTCCGTGACGCCGTGGGGAACCCCCCCGCAGATGCTCGGCGTCAGTGGCCACAAAACGTATTGGGATGCACACCCCCCGGGCTCTTCGAGCAATTGGGTAACTCGTACCGCATCAACAAGTGGAAGATGGGCTGACGGCGCTCAGCTCAGCGCTCAGACAGGCAACGGGGGCAGGGCTAAAGTTGAGGGGTGACTGACCTTCCCCCCCCAATAACGCCCTGCCCGCGCCTGCCGAAACCACACCGGAAGGTGAGGCGGAAGCGAAACCCGAGGTCGGCGTCGGGCCTTGGGAGGGCGAGCGGCCGGTGGGCGAGCACTGGGACCCGGACCTGTTGAGGGATGGTGACCGCCGCAATGTGGTGGACCAGTATCGCTACTGGAAGCACGAGGCGATCGTGGCCGACCTTGATTCCAAGCGGCACGACTTCCACATCGCGATTGAGAACTGGCAGCACGACCTCAACATCGGGACCGTAGTGCGGACGGCCAACGCCTTTCTCGCCAAAGAGGTACACATCATTGGTCGACGGCGGTGGAATCGTCGCGGGGGCCATGGTCACCGACCGCTACCAGCATGTCCGCCACCACCCCCACCGTTGAGGCCTTCGTCCAGTGGGCTGAAGAGGAGGGGCTGGCAGTGATCGGCATCGATATCTTCCCGGATTCCGTGCCGCTGGAGACCTACGACCTCCCCCAAGAATTGCGTGCTGGTGTTCGGCCAGGAGGGCCCCGGCCTGACGCCGGAGGTGCACGATGCCGCCGTCGCAACGCTTTCCATTGAGCAGTTCGGCTCCACCCGCTCCATGAACGCAGCCTCGGCCGCGGCCATCGCCATGCACGCCTGGGTCCGCCGGCACGTGTTTCAGCAGCCCGTCTCATAGCCCCCCCCGCCGAGCGGCCCCCCCGCCCTGCCGAGTTGGCACTTAACCCCCCCCATGTTTTCCGAAAACTTGGGGGTTAAGTGCCATCTCGCGGCAAGAAATATTCGCTGAATCCCTAGGCCCAGATGTTACTCATAAGTAACATCTGGCGTGAACCGTGCTCAACGATGAGCACGGCTACTACTGGAGGTTCAATGAAGCATCCTTCTCTACGACTGTCTTCCGCTTTCATCCTTGCTTTCCTGCTCGCGGCGGCAGCGGTGGGGCTGCCACTGCGGCCCCCCCGGAGCCCGCCGACTTCTACCGCCGCCCCGGCCGCGCTTCCACCCGCCAACGGCGACGTGATCCGGACTGAGCCGTCGGTCTTCTACGTCGATCCCCCCCTTAAGACCGTGAGGGCGCAGGCCGCGGTGCAGCGGGTCATGTACCGATCCGTGAACAGCGCCGGTGTTCCCGTTGCAGTGACCGGCACCGTCCTGGTTCCGTCCACGCCTTGGATAGGCGCGGGCGCTCGTCCGCTGGTGGGGTATGGCGTGGGAACCCAAGGGCAGGGCGATCAGTGCGCGCCCTCCGGGCCATGGCTGCGGGCGAGGAGTACGAGGCGTCTTCATCGCCGGGTTGCTGGCGCGGGGATACTCCGTTGCGGTGACGGATTATGAAGGGCTGGGCACGCCGGGCAGCCACACATATATGGCCCGCGCATCGCAGGCACACGCAGTGCTCGACGTCGTTCGCGCGGCCCAGCGACTAGGTAACCCTGAGCTTGTGGCCGGCGGACCAGTGGCCCTCGCTGGATACTCCCAGGGCGGTGGCGCCTCGGCAGCTGCCGTCGAACTTGCGGCGCAGTACGCGCCGGAGCTGAACCTCAAGGGCGCCTATGCCGGTGCGGTCCCGGCGGATCTTCCTCAGTGGGACGCAACCTCGACGGCGGTCTGTACACCGGCTTCCTTCTCTATGCGGTGACCGGCATGAGCGCTGCCGGGAGGCTGGACCTTAGCCCATATCTTAGTGTTGCCGGCCAAGCGAAAATCGCCGCGACGGACCAGGAATGCACTGTGCAGTCCATTGCCTCCAGCGGCTTCCTGGACACTACCAAGCTCACGGTGTCCGGGGGAGAAGCTGAGTTCACTGTTGGACCTGCCGCAGGTCAAGCCAGTGATCGCGGAACAGAAAATCGGCAACGGGCGTGCACCCGTGGTTCCGGTGCTGCTCTCCCACAGTGTGCTGGACGATGTCATTCCTTACGATCAGGGCCGCCAGTTGGCCAAGCGATGGTGCGCGTCGGGTTCGTCTGTGTACTTCGATACCACTGCCGGGGGGGCTACCCACGTTGGAGGGTATGCGGCGGCGATCCCGCAGGCCTTCGTGTTCCTGGAGCGTCGCTTTGCGGACAGGAGCCCGGCGAGCAACTGCTGGCTGTACGGATAACTCACCTCCCGCCGAACTGGCAGATAACCCCCCATGTCCGGGCCCAGCATGGGGGGGTTATCTGCCAACTCGCGGGGGGGCGGGCGGCGGTAGCACCTGTGGATAACCCCCCCGCGTGGAGTCTGGTGGGCAAGCCAGAATGAGGAATGCGCAGGACAAACCTTCCGGACCATCTGACCACAGGCTCGTTTTCCTTGCGCGCATCGGATAAGGCCGGCGTGACCCGTAAGCGCACTGCTGCCAAGGATTTGGTGACAGTATCCCGCGGTGTGAGGGTGCCGGTCCTGTCCGGTGCCACGGGGGGGCGGCAGCCTACGGGCTTACACAGACCTGGATGACGCCTCTGTGCTTGTCATGCTCAGTGCTGCCCGGCTGTGGAATGTCCCGCTGCCCGGCTATGTCAGTGGCGATTGGCGGATTCACCTGGCCCGGCGGCGGGGGATTCAGTTTTCCCCCCCGGCGGGTCAACGTGGCCGGACACCTCCTAACCTTCCTGCCGGAGGAGACCGCTGAGCACGACGGCGTCAAGCTCACCTCGCCCGCGCGGACGTGGCTGGACTTGGCTTCCGTGCTGAAGCTGGAGGACCTGGTCGCGGCCGGTGATTCCCTGGTGTGCTCGCACGGGGCCGAGTTCCCTGAGCCCAAGGACGCGCTGTGCAGCATCGAGGAGTTACGGGAGATCGTGGGGCGCCACCCTGGGATGCGCGGAGTGCGCACGGCACGGGCAGCATTGGAACTTATCCGGGTCGCGCGACTCGGCTCCGGAAACTCACATGCGGTTGGCTTTGATCGACGCGAACCTGCCGGAACCTGAACTGAACCACGTGGTCCGCAATCACCTCGGCCTGCCAGTCCTGTGGCCGGACGCCGCGTACCTCGAGTGGAAAGTCTCGCTTCAGTACGACGGCCAACACCATGGCGGCGCCGAACAACACCTCAGGGACATCGAACGCCAGGAACGCTCCCTGGCCTATGGCTGGCTTGAAGTCCGGATCTCCAAGCACGACCTCGAAGGTGAGAGACCCGCCGTCGTACATAAAGTCCGCCGGGCGCTCCAAAGCCGCGGATGGAAGTAGCGCCGAGGTGGCATTTAAACCCAATGCTCGGCCGCAACATGGGGGGGGTTAAATGCCAACTCGGCGGAAGTGTTAAGAACCACCAGTGACCCGAAACACGGCGTCCCGGCGGATATCGCTAGGATGGGTGCAAGCCGTAAGCGGTCTACTCCAGGGTTACCAACCCACAGACGAATTCAGCATAGGAGTCACCATGCCCATTGCAACCCCAGAGATTTACTCCGAGATGATCGACCGCGCAAAGGCTGGCGGATTCGCTTTCCCCCGCGGTCAACGTGACGTCGTCGCAGACTCTGAACGCTGCGATCCGCGGTTTCGCCGAGGCCGAATCCGACGGCATCATCCAGGTTTCCACCGGTGGCGCAGCCTACTGGTCCGGCGCGTCGGTTAAGGACATGGTTGCCGGTTCCCTCGGCTTCGCCGCGTTCGCCCGCGAAGTAGCCAAGAACTACAACGTCAACATCGCCCTCCACACGGACCACTGCCCGCAGGACAAGCTGGCGGACTTCGTCCTCCCGCTGCTGGCCGCTTCCGAGGAAGCCGTGAAGGCCGGCAAGGACCCGATCTTCAACTCGCACATGTGGGACGGCTCGCACGAAGCCCTCTCCGAGAACCTGCGCATCGGCCGCGAGCTGCTGGAACGCGCCGCAGCTGCCAAGATCATCCTCGAAGTTGAAATCGGCACTGTCGGTGGCGAAGAAGACGGCGTTGAGAACGAAATCAACGAGAAGCTCTACACCACCACCGAAGACGCCCTCGCCACCATCGAGGCCCTCGCGCCGGCGAAAACGGCCGCTACCTCACCGCGCTGACCTTCGGCAACGTGCACGGCGTGTACAAGCCGGGCAACGTGAAGCTCCGCCCGGAACTGCTCAAGCAGATCCAGGCCGAGGTTGGCGCCAAGATCGGCAAGGAAAACCCGTTTGACCTGGTCTTCCACGGCGGTTCGGGCTCCACGGAGCAGGAAATCGCTGACGCCGTTTCCTACGGCGTCATCAAGATGAACATCGACACCGACACCCAGTACGCCTTCACCCGCCCGGTAGCCGGCCACATGCTTGCCAACTACGACGGCGTCCTGAAGATCGACGGCGAAATGGGCAACAAGAAGACCTATGACCCCCCCGCGTCTGGGGGCGCTTCCGCCGAGGCTGGCATGGCCGCACGCATCGTCGAAGCCGCCCAGCAGCTCGGATCGGTTGGCAAGACCTTCTAATGTCCGACGAATTCCGGAAGAACCTGATGGGGCCGGAGCCCACGCTCCTGCCCGCCGAAACCGAGATCTACCAGCATCTGGCACTCGGCAACGAAGCGCTGGACCTGGTGGCGAAGAACCCCCCCACGTCGTCTCTTCTGTGGGCCATCCTCGCGGAGGAAGCCTGGGCGGAGGGCCGGACCATTGAGTCCTACGCCTACGCCCGTGTCGGCTACCACCGAGCCTGGATTCCCTGCGCCGCAACGGTTGGCGCGGCGTCGGACCATCCCGTGGGAGCACGAGCCAACCAGGGCTTCCTTCGGGCGCTCTACGCTTTGGGTCGCGCCGCTTCTGCAATCGGCGAGGCTGAAGAGCCGGAGCGGATCGAGAAGTTCCTGAACGACTCGGACCCCAAGGCCAAGGCAGCGCTCGAAGCCCGTTAGGTACTCAAGCAAACGACGACGGCGACCCTCACCGAAAGACGAGGGTCGCCGTCGTTTTTAACCCAAGTAAGTAGCAGCAGAGCGCGTTTTGACCGCTCAAAACGCGCTCTGCTGCGACCTAGTTGGGTAGCCGCGGGCGCCCCAACGGAACCACCAGCGGTGTGTGGGTCACGGGGGGGTCGTCGATGATCCGGCAGGCCATGCCGAACACGTCTTCCACCAAGGATTCAGTGATCACGGCCGCGGGAGCGCCTTCGGCCACCACCACGCCGTCCTTCATGGCGATGATGTGGTCCGCGTAGCGGCTGGCGTGGTTGAGGTCGTGCAGCACGGCAACCAAGGTGTGGCCCTTGTCCAGGTTCAGCTCACGGAAGAGTTCCAGCAGCTCGATCTGGTGGGCGATGTCAAGGAACGTGGTGGGTTCGTCCAGGAGCATAAGCGGCGTCTGCTGGGCGAGGACCATGGCAACCCACACACGCTGCCGCTGGCCGCCGGACAGTTCATCCACCAGTCGGCCGGACAAGGACGCGACACCGGTGGCCTCCATCGCTTCGACGACCGCAGTCTCATCGGAGACAGACCACTGCCGCAGCAGCTTCTGGTGGGGGGTAGCGGCCGCGGGCTACGAGGTCGGCAACGGTGATGCCGTCGGGCGCGATGGAGGATTGCGGCAGGAGCCCGAGACGGCGGGCAAGTTCCTTCGCGGGCAGTGAGGTCACGGATTTCCCGTCGAGCAGGACCTGTCCGCTGCGGGGTTTGATCATCCGGGCGAGGGCGCGCAGCAGCGTGGATTTGCCGCAGGCGTTGGGCCCGACGATGACGGTGAACTGCCCCTCGGGGGGGATGCGCACGTTGAGGTTTTCGGAAATGATGCGTTGCTCATAACCGATGGTCAGTGCTTCGGCATGGAGCTGCGGCGCAACAGAGGTCAGGCTCATGATTTCCTTGCTTCCCTGGCCAGCAGCCAGACGAGGTAGATACCGCCGATACACACCGTCACAACGCCCACCGGCAGCTGGATCGGGGCGAACAAGCGCTGGGCCGCGAGGTCGCTGGCCACCAGGAGGAAGGCGCCCATCACGGCGGATGGCACCAGGGTGATACCGGCGCTTCGGGTAAGACGACGGGCAAGTTGGGGGGGCGCGGCCAGGGCCACGAACGCGATGGGACCTGCAACCGCGGTGACGGCCGCAGTCAGCGCCACGCCCAGGATCAGCAGCAACAAACGGGTGGGCTCCGCCCGGACTCCCAAGCGCGGGCGGCGTCGTCGCCCATTTCCAGCAACTGCATCCGACGCGCCACTGCCAGCGTGGCCACGCCAACCACAACAACCACGACGGCGGCAGGCGCCGCTTGCTCCCAGGTGATGCCGTTGAGGGACCCGGCGCCCCCCAGACAGCTGCAGCCAGGGCGGCCTCAAGCTCGGCCTGCAGGATCAGCCAGTGGTTCAAGGCGGCCAGCATCGCACTGATGCCGATGCCCACGATGATGAGCCGGAAGCCTGGGAGCCGCGCCGGTAAGCCAGCAAATAGACGGCCAGGGCAGTGAGGATACCGCCAACGAGGGCGCCCGCTGCGATGCCAAGGTAACCGCCTCCAACAGTCAGCATCACAATAAGCGCACCAGTGTAGGCGCCGGTATTGAAGCCGATAATGTCCGGGCTGCCCAGCGGGTTTCGGGTCATCGATTGGAAGATCCCGCCGCTCATTCCCAAGGCCGCGCCGAACACAAGTGCCGAAAGAACGCGGGGGGAGCCGCCACTCCATGACGATGGTTTGGGCCAGCCCAGGGGGCGTCGCCCGTGAAGGCTTGCAGGACTTGCTGCACGGTGACGTCGTAGTCGCCGGTTGCCAGGCTCACGATCGCTACCGTAAGGGCCGCGAGGATCAAAGGGGTGCAGACAAGGATGCTGCGGACATCGAACCGGAGGCTCAGCGAACGGTTACGGACCAGGGCTGTCGGCCGGCCAAAATCCAGGCGGCTTCTTGGGTCCAATCGCGTCATAGCCCACTCACTTTCCGGCGGCGAGCAACGCGATAAGGACCGGCGCACCGATGAACGCCGTTACAACACCCACCTGGAGCTCACCGGGCGCGGCGACCCTGCCCACCACGTCCGACACCAGTAGCAGGATAGGGGGGAGAGCACCACGGTGGTGGCCAGGATCCAGCGCTGGTCCGGGCCAACGATCCACCGGGCTACGTGCGGAATCATGAGCCCCACAAAGCCGATCGCACCTGCTCCGGCGGTCGCTGCCCCCCCGCTGAGGAGGGTGATGGCCACGACGCCCAGGATCCGGGTGCGGTTGACGTTGGCGCCGAGGGAGGTGGCGAGGTCGTCGCCCAGTGCCACGGCGTTGAGACCGCCAACGCAGAACAGGGCGATGATCAATCCCACCACCATGAACGGCGCCACGGTCATGACCGACTCCATGCTCCGGGTGTCCAGGGAGCCGATGCTCCACGAGCGCAAGTGGTCGAAAGCCTTGGGGTTCAGGAGGGTGAGTCCCGAGCCGATACCCGTGAGGACCGCGCCCAGGGCAACACCGGCGAGGGTCAGCCTGATGGGATTCACCACGTTCCTGCCGGAGGTGCCGATCAGGTAGACCGCTGCGGTGGTCAGGATTGCCCCGGCAAACGCGAACCAAATGTAGCCGCTGAGGGATCCGATGCCGAAGACGCCGATGGCAATCACAATGGCAAACGAAGCTCCGGCGTTGACGCCCAGGATGCCCGGATCGGCCAACGGATTCCGTGTGATCGCCTGAATGAGCGCGCCGGCCACGCCAAGGGAAATGCCGACGGCGATGCCCATCAATGTACGCGGCAGCCGATTCTGAAGGATGATCGCATGATCCGCCGTGTCCTGGGGGGGATTGATGAACGCTTCAAGGACCGTTGTCGCAGGAATGAATTTTGCTCCCACACCGAGACTGAGGATCGCCGCGCCCAGAAGAACTGCTGCCGCGAAGGCGAGAAAGAGGATCCGCCAGCGGGATTTATTGACGACGCCGGAACTGGCAACTGCGGTTGCAGCCGGACGTGCGGGAGCGGCTACTTGGGACATAACGCCGTCGATGGGGGGGACACAGCAGGGGGGGACCATTTCGAAGAGGGGCAGCAATATGACGGCCATTCCGTGACCGTCGTCACAACGTCACGAATGTGTGTCTTAATTAGGTTAGCCTTACCCAGTGAAAAATGACGATTTTGAAGTGCAGCCGCGTAAGGCTCCCGCATGCGTAAGCTCGCTATGAAGGTGGCCGGAGTCGCCTTGGTGGCTGGCCTCATTGCGGGCTGCGGCACCAGTGGCGGGTCAGGTTCGGCTGCCGGCAACGCCGACGTTGCCACGGGCGGTTCCAAGTTCACCACCGCGGACCAGGAAACGGCCAAGCTGGCACGGACGCTGCCCCCCGGCGTTTTCCCGCGGACCCTGAAGCACGCCAACGGTGAGACCACCCTGGAGAAGAAGCCCACCCGCGTTGTGGTCCTCGACACCGGCGAGTTGGACGACGTCGTGACCCTCGGCATCACGCCGGTGGGCATGGCCACCACTGAAGGCGCCAACCCTGTCCCCCACTTACCTGGCCGACAAGGTCAAGGATGTGGCTTCCGTGGGAACCATTCAGGACCTCAACCTTGAAGCAATCGCAGCGCTCAAGCCGGACCTCATCCTGGCAGCCAGCTCCGCGCCGACAAGCTGTACAAGCAGCTGTCCGCCATCGCCCCCCCACGGTCTTCAGCATCCGCCCCCCCGGCTTCCCGTGGAAAGAAAACTTCCTCCTGGTGGGCAAATCCCTGGGCGAAGAAGACAAGGCCGTCAAGGCGCTCAACGATTACCAGGCCGAAGCGGATGCCCTCAAGGCAGACGTGAAGGGCGATCCCAAGATTTCCCTGGTCCGCTTCCTGCCGGGCAAGATCCGCCTGTACGCGAACAAGTCGTTGATCGGCGTCATCCTGAAGGATGCAGGCCTTGCCCGTCCCGAGAACCAGAACATTGATGAACTCGCTGCCGAGATTTCGGCCGAGAACATCGAACAGGGCGACGCGGACTGGATCTTCTACAGCAGCTACGGCGATCCCGCAGCAACAGGCGAAACTTCCGTGGTTGAAGGCGCAGTCTGGCCCAAGCTTGGCGCAGTCAAAGCCGGCCAGGCAAAGTCAGTCAGCGACGACGTTTGGTTCCTCGGCCTCGGCCCCACAGCGCCCAGCTGATCCTGAAGGATCTCCGCAGCATGCTGGTCGGCTAAGGCCTCCAGATCGACATAAGCACCCCAACGACGACGGCGGCCCTCACCAAAAGGTGGGGGCCGCCGTCGCTGTTAATTCGCCCAAGTAGGTCATTTGTGCGCGTTGAGCGCTCAAAACGCGCACAAATGCGACTCAGTTGGGTACGGCTAGGCCTTGCGGGGGGGAATGCCCGTCCGGGCCATTGCCTCGGCGTAGGCGCCGTGGATGGCGTCCAGATATTCCTGCTGGCGGGCAGGGGTGCCGGCGAAGGAACGGCCACCCAGTGAACGGACCTTGAAGGTCTTAAAGCCGCGGCGGGCGATGCTGGCCGGTGCGGCCTTCATGAGCTGATCGGCCAGGCGGTGTGCCTCGTTGCCGTGTGCCACCAGGGCGGACGTACGTGGCAGGAGCTGCAGGAGACGCAGGAGCGGCTTGAGGCCTTCGGTGATGTTGGCCGGAGTCAGCTTGCCCGGTTCCTCGGACGGCTCGATCCACGGGTAGGCGTTCCAGGGCATCATGAGCGCGGGACGCAGGCCCAGCTGCCACTGCATGCCGAGCATGCGGGTGTTGGCTTCCTCGTCACCCGGGTTGATGAAACCTTCGCCGGTGTTGGTGCGCTGATTGGAGAAAAGGCTGACGATGCGGCAGTCATCCATGCTGTGGGCGGGGTCGATGTAAAGGACCTCGCTGCCCGGCTTCTGCTCCTTGATGGAGTCGCACAACTCGTTGACCTCGGCGATGTGCGGTTCGTAGCGGCGGTTCCAGAGGATTTCTTCGGGTGATTCAGTCGCCAGTTCTTGCATCAGGGGGGGTTAGGTCTCCTAGGTGTTACAGCGCACCGTTCCAAGGTGCCGCGGGCATGCCGCAGCCAAACCTCAAAGGGTGCTGTTGGGGGGGGCTAACTAACCTTACCGGACTATGGGGGGGGTGAACGGGTGCCGCTTCGGCGCGCCCCCCCGAATGCGACACGGCGTGTTGCCCCCCCGGAACGTGGCGGGAGTCTCGACTGCGGCAGGCAACTCTCGACGGCGGCGGGCGGCTTACGCATGCTGAACAACAGGCGCTGGCCTGCCTTAATGGCGACAAAGCGGTTTACAGTTCCGCCCCCCCAACAGCGGCCAAACACCAGACAAACCGTTGTCATCGGCTAAACTTGGCTGGTAAGAGCCCCGAAACTCTTGCGTATGCCGTGCCTTGTGGCAGGCTGCACCAGCTACGTCGGGGCATTCTCATGTACGGCGTCTCGTCCTGGTCATCCGGCTGGGTCCGGGCCCGAAAGAATGGGGGAGGATCCCATGCCCGCTATCGTGATCGTCGGAGCCAGTGGGGCGACGAAGGCAAAGGCAAAGCAACCGATCTGCTCGGTGGCCGCGTTGACTACGTGGTTAAGCCCAACGGCGGTAACAACGCCGGGCACACCGTGGTTGTTGGCGGTGAGAAGTATGAGCTGAAGCTCCTTCCCGCGGGCATCCTGAGCCCCCAACGCAATACCTATTATCGGCAACGGCTGCGTGGTGAACCTGGAGGCCCTCTTCCAGGAAATCGAAGGCCTTGAAGCCCGAGGCGCGGACACGTCCCGCCTGCGGGTCTCGGCCAACGCCCACCTCGTTGCTCCGTACCATCAGGTCCTGGACAAGGTGACCGAGCGCTTCCTTGGCAGCCGGGCCATCGGAACCACGGGCCGCGGCATTGGACCCGCGTACATGGACAAGGTGGCCCGCTTGGGCATCCGCGTCCAGGATGTCTTCGACGAATCCATCCTCCGCCAGAAGGTGGAAGGGTCGCTGCGCCAGAAGAATGAACTGCTGGTCAAGGTCTACAACCGCCGCGACATCGTGGTGGACGAGATCGTGGAATACTTCCTGTCCTTCGCCGAGCGCCTGCGCCCGCTGGTCATCGACAGCACACTGGTCCTCAACAACGCCTTGGACGAGGGCAAGGTTGTGCTCATGGAAGGCGGCCAGGCAACGTTCCTGGACGTCGACCACGGCACCTACCCGTTCGTCACCTCGTCCAACCCCCACAGCCGGCGGCGCGTCTGTTGGCTCCGGCATTGGCCCCCACCCGCATTTCGCGGTCCATTGGCATCATCAAGGCCTACACCACGCGTGTTGGCGCAGGCCCGTTCCCCCCCACGGAACTGTTCGACGAGATGGGCGTTTACCTGCAGAAGACCGGCGGCGAGTTCGGTGTGAACACCGGCCGCCCCCCCCGCCGCTGTGGTTGGTACGACGCCGTCCTGGCCCGCCATGCTTCCCGGGTCAATGGCTTCACGGACTACTTCGTCACCAAGCTGGACGTACTCACGGGCATCGAGCAGATCCCCCGTCTGCGTTGCCTACGACGTTGACGGCGTGCGCCACGATGAAATGCCCATGACGCAGACCGAGTTCCACCACGCGGTGCCCATCTTCGAGTACTTCGACGGCTGGACCGAGGACATCACTGGGGCCCGCACCCTGGAAGACCTCCCGGAGAACGCGCGCAACTACGTGCTGGCCCTCGAAAAGCTCTCCGGCACACGCTTCTCGGCCATCGGCGTCGGCCCGGACCGCGACCAGACCATCGTTGTTCACGACCTGATCAACGACTAAGTACTACTAAATTCACGACGACGGCGGCTCGCCCGAGGTTCCTCATGGAACCGACCGGTGGACCGCCGTCGTCGTTGGATGAAGTACTCGGCCACCGCCAGATTGATGACCCAGGATGCTCCCATGAGCACTGCCCTTGTTGCCTCGTCGGTGGGGCCCGCAACCAGCATCCAGGACAGGAACACGAAGGCCTGCGTTCCCGCGCCCAGTGCGATGGCGTATGCACGCGTCATCCACGCGCCGTGGGTGGCGTAGTCGCGCCGTCGGATGGCGAACAGCCCCCCCATGATGATGCTCGCAACCATGGCGGAACCAAAGATCAGCCGAAGAATCAGAAGGGCTTCGCCATCACCTTCCGGTAGGGCGTAGAACATCGACATCCATAGGCCGGACAAGCCAGCGAGCAGGCCCGCCGGTACCAGGATGCGTCCGGCCATTTGGTGCCACGATTGCCTGCCGCGTCGAGGTGGGGGAAACACGTCGAAGCGTGGGTGCGAACTGAAAGGCTCCCAGAAGGCTGTACACCGTGACTGTGACGATGTGCGTTACCACCGGGATGGGTGAAGCGAAGAACCGGGCGTTCTGCGGAGTGACGTTTGCGCCGCCCGTCAGTTCGGTGAGTCGCGCAGCGCCGGCAATCACCGGGATGAGGCTGAGGACGATCAAGGCCACTGGCACCGCCCATTTTGTGCGGCGGTTCCGGATCTGCGGGGGGGTGTTTTTGGATGTCATGACTCTGCCTGCGTTCTGGATGGATAACGGAAGGTGATGGGTGGAGACCGCTAGGTGTACGGTGTACACCTTTATGATCCAAACACTAGGTGTACGCTGTATACCTGTCAAGGCTGTACCCGTCCTTGGCTTAGTTCGGAAGGAAGTCGTATGACCCTGCTAGCGAGGCAGCCCGGCGCATACCCCTGAACCGTGACCGCGTCCTAAGCGCCGCAGTCGTTCTCGCGGACGAGGTGGGTATCGAGTCGCTCAGCATGCGTCGACTGGCACAGGAACTAGGCGTTGTTCCGATGGCGCTGTATAAGCACGTTGCCAACAAGGAAGAACTCCTCGGCGGCATGGTGGACACCATTGTTGGCGAGATCGGCCCGCCTGTCCCGGACGCTCCGTGGAAGTCCGCTGTCCGGCTCCGGGTCCTTTCGGCCAGGCAGGTACTCCTGCGGCATCCCTGGGCCCGCCCTGTGATTGAGACCCGCACGAACGTAACCCCCCCCGCAGTCCTGGGGTATATGGACGGTTTCGCTGGGATGTTCCTGACGGGCGGTTTTTCGGTGGATCTCACGCACCACGTCATGCACGCCATGGGAAGCCGAATGTGGGGGGGTTTTACCCAGGAGGTCTTCGATGACTCTGCGGGGGCTGGGAACCAGCATGCACAGGTGCCGGCGGAAGCCCGGGCCGCCATGGCCCAGCAGATGGCCGAGAACTTTCCCCCCCATCTCTTCAAGATTGCTGCCGTGGCAGCGCATGAGGACGGTTCCGTGGTCGGGAACGGCTGCGACGACCAATTCGAGTTCGAATTTGCCCTGGACCTCCTCCTGGATGGATTCGAGCGGCTTCACCAGCAGAACTGGACATCAGGCGGGGGCAAGGGCAAATGAGCACAGCGACTGACGAGGGGGGGGTCGGGTTCCGTTCCCGGCGCGGGCCCATACTGATAGCGCTGATGCTCGCAACGGGCTTGGTGGCGATAGATGCCACCATTGTTGCCACGGCAGTGCCGTCCATCGTGGAGGACATAGGCGGCTTCGCCTCGTTCCCTTGGCTCTTTTCCGCCTACCTGCTGGCACAGGCCGTCTCCGTCCCTGTTTACGCCAAGCTCTCAGACGTGGTGGGCCGTAAGCCAATCATCCTGGGTGGCATTGGCCTTTTCCTGCTTGGCTCGATTCTCTGCGGGCTGGCTTGGAGCATGCCTGCGCTCATTGCCTTCCGAGTGCTCCAGGGGCTCGGGGGGGCGGGCGCAGTCCAGCCTGTTGCAATCACGATTGCGGGTGACATTTACACCCTTGCAGAGCGGGCTAAAGTCCAGGGATATCTGGCCAGCGTGTGGGCGGTTTCTTCCGTAGTGGGACCAACCCTGGGAGGCGTCTTCGCGTCATTGGGAATCTGGCGGTGGATCTTCCTCATCAACATCCCGCTGTGCCTGATCGCAGCCTGGATGCTCCTCCGAACTTTCCACGAGAACGTCGAGCGAACCAAGCACCGCATCGATTACGCGGGAGCCGGACTGCTGACGATTTCTTTGAGCCTGCTCATCCTCGGGGGGCCCTCCAGGGCGGTCAAGCCTGGCCCTGGGATTCCCCCCCGATCAGCTTCGCCGTGTTTGGCGGAGGGGCATTGCTGTTTGTTGTGTTTCTTTTGGTGGAAAGGAAGGCGGCGGAGCCTGTCCTGCCACCCTGGGTTGTCTCCCGCAGGCTCCTGGCGACGACGGCGATGGTCGCGTTCGGTGTTGGCGCGGTCATGCTTGGCATCACAACCTACGTCCCGACGTTCCTGGAAGGGTCCCTTAAAACCTCGCCCCCCCTTCTGGCCGGGCTCGCGTTGGCGGCGTTGACCATTGGCTGGCCCATCAGCGCGTCGCAAGCCGGCCGGTTGTACCTCCGAATCGGCTTCAAAAACACGGCCATTATCGGCATCGTGATTACGGTGATCGGCGCGGCCATCCTTGCCCTCACTGCCCCGACGCCCAACATTCTGCTGGTGGCAATGGCTTGCTTCGTCGTCGGGCTCGGACTGGGGGGGCTGGTCGCGACGCCTAGCCTTATTGCCGCGCAGACCAGCGTCGAATGGAATGAACGCGGCGTCGTCACGGGCACTAACCTCTTTGCGCGTTCAATCGGCAGCTCCATCGGTGTTGCGGTTTTCGGCGCCATTGCGAACGCAATTTACGCCAACAGTCCCGGCGGCGGTCCCGATCCGCAAACTACCGTGCACGCGTCCACTGCCGTCTTCCTGGCTGTGCTCGTCAGCGCAGTACTTACTGTTGTGGCGGTCCTGGTGATGCCCGCCGACGACGGAACGCACAGGAACAAAGAACGGGCTCAGAAGCCCAGCGCGGAACCTGCCAACGACTAGTCTCGAACCTATGGAAGAACTGATCATTGGCACCCTGGAAAAGTTGTTTGAGGGAACCGTCTGGGCTGAAGGCCCGCTGTGGGTTCCGCAGTCGCAGACCCTTCGCTGGAGCGACATTCCCAACAACCGAATCCTCGAGTTCTCTCCGAGCACCGGCGCGACGCGCGAATACGCCACCGGCGTCGAGTACACCAACGGCCGGACGCTCCACCCCCCCGACGGCAGCGTGGTGCAGTGCAGCCACGGCCGCAGACGTGTTGAGCGGGACCACGACGGCGTGGTGACGCCGATCGTTGAAGCGTTCGGTGAGCATCGGCTCAACTCGCCCAACGATGTTGTGGTGGCCGGGGGATGGCACCGTGTGGTTCACCGATCCTCCCTACGGGATCCTGCCCGGGACGGTGGAAGGGCATGAGGGCGAGCAGGAATACGGCGGTTGCTACGTGTTCCGATTGGACCCGGCCACAGCAGAACTGACTCCGGTGGTCACGGATCTGGTGCACCCTAACGGCTTGGCGTTCTCCCCGGATGAATCGCTTCTCTATGTTGCTGACACGGCCGGCCCAGCGCATGAAGTGCCGTTCCGGATCGCTGCCTACCCCCGTGAAGGGCGGCTCGTGCGGTGAAGGCAGCACGTTCGTTGAGCTCGATGCTGACGCGGCCTCGGACGGCTTCCGCGTTGACGTCGAGGGCCGTGTGTGGACCTCGGCAGGCTCGTCAGTTCGTGTCTATGCACCCAGCGGGGCGCTGCTGGCCGCCGTCGAGGTTCCTGAAAAGGTCTCCAATCTCTGCTTCGGAGGGGGCCGACGGTCAGGATCTCTACATCACGGCCACTACGTCCCTGTATCGGCTGCGGACCTCGACGCGGGACACCACCATGAGAGTAACCTGAACACAGCACCCGCCACTGCTATCAAGGGAGTGAACGTGTCAGGCAGCAACCCCCGATCCATACGAAGACAAGATCACAGGCTTGGAGCCGGGCGGAGGGGGTACCGCCGGGGGAGACCCCCCCTCCCGGCGAAGCCTCCACCGCCGGACCACAGGGCCATGATGAAGCGGTCCCAGGAAGGGCACGCAGTTCCTGTGGCTTGCAGCCATCGGTGCCGGCGTCCTGCTCACGCTGCTCTTCTTCATCGGCTACATCGTGGGCTTCTTCGACTAACCTGTTACGCAGCCCCCGGCGATGGCTACGGGTTGACGGAAATGTCGTCGCTCCGCGCAGGCGCCCGGCGCCGACCTTGCACGGCTGGTCACGCCAACAGCACGTCACTGGCGGAGATCAATCAAGCCGAGTTCAGCCACGGCAGCCCGCTCGTCGAAAAGCTCAGCGGCAGTAGCGTCCATCTTCCGGCGGCTGAAGTCGTTCACCTCCAGCCTTCCACAATCTCCCAGTTTCCACCTGAAGTAGTCACCGGGTATGAATAAATGAGACCTTCAGGCACCCCCCCGTAGGATCCGTCGGATGCAACGGCCATGGAAACCCAGTCGCCCTCGGGTGTTCCGAGCAGCCAGTCGCGGGCTGCGTCGATGGTTGCCGACGCTGCTGATGCCGCAGAGGACGCGCCCCCCCGGGCATCGATGATCGCTGCGCCTCGACGAGCAACCGTGGGGATGAAGTCGTTCTCGATCCAGTCCTGATCGTTCACCACCTCGGCCGCGTTCCGGCCTCCAACCTCTGCGTGAAAGATGTCCGGATACTGCGTTGCAGAATGATTGCCCCCCCACACGGTCATTTTGCGGATATCCCCCCCGACACTGACTTGAGTCTTTTTAGCAAGCTGTCCAAGGGCGCGGTTGTGATCCAGCCGGGTCAGGGCGCTGAATCGCGAGGCAGGGATGTCGGGGGCGTTGCTCATGGCAATCAAGGCGTTGGTGTTGGCCGGGTTGCCCGTCACGCCGATTCTGACGTCGTCGGCTGCCACCCGGTTCAGCGCCTGGCCTTGTGCTGTGAAAATGGCACCGTTGGCACTGAGCAGATCGCCGCGTTCCATGCCCTTGGTACGCGGACGGCGCCCACCAGCAAGGCAAGGTTGACGCCGTCGAAAATATGGTCGGCGTCATCGCCGATTTCCACCGAGTCGAGGGCGGGAAACGCGCAGTCATCGAGCTCCATCACCACGCCTCAAGTGCCTTCAACGCAGGCGTGATCTCCAGGAGCCGGAGTTGCACGGGAGTATCGGCGCCAAAGAGGGCACCACTAGCGATCCGGAAGAGGAGGCTATAGCCGATCTGGCCGGCTGCTCCGGTCACAGCGATCTTGATGGGCGTGCTCACGTCACGTTCTCCTTGCTGATCTGTTGTACCCGATGGGCTTTGGAAGCTTTATGTCATGGTGCCACAGCGCTGTGGTGCGCGTGGGGGGGCAATCATCATAATTTCCGATTTGATTGCGCTGTTTTATTCGCTATGCAGATGCACTTTGTGCACGTGAGAATGAATTAACAGTCACAGAAGAGGGCCGCAGTAGCCAGCGCGTATGCGTCCTTTCGCCACATAGGAGAACACATGTCAAGCCAAGAGGTTGAGGTCCTGGTCGTAGGGGCAGGCCAGGCCGGGGGTAGCGATGAGCGAGCACCTAAGCGAGCGGGGAATTCCCCCCCACGTCGTCCTGGAACGCCACCGCATTGCCGAACGGTGGCGTTCCATGAGGTGGGATTCCCTGGTTGCCAACGGGCCCGCCTGGCACGATCGTTTCCCGGGCCTGGAATTCACCGACATCGAGGCCGGCTCCTTCCCCCCCTCCAAGGAGCAGGTAGCCGACTACTTCGTGGCCTACGCGAGAAGATCGGCGCGCCCATCCGCTGCGGCGTGGAGGTCAAGTCAGTGCGCAGGAACGTCGGAGCATCGGGCTTCCACGTACAAACATCCGATGGGGGGGAATACAACGCACGCTACGTCGTAGCCGCCACAGGGCCGTTTCAGCGGCCGGTGATTCCCGCCGTCGTTCCCGAAACCGCCGGACTCTTGCAGATGCACTCAAGCTCGTACCGCAACCCCCCCGGCCAACTGCCCCAAGGTGCCGTCCTGGTGGTGGGCGCCGGTTCCTCCGGCGTCCAGATCGCAGCGGAAATCCAGCGTTCAGGCCGGCAGGTGTACCTTTCCGTTGGGCCTCACGACCGGCCTCCGCGGAACTACCGCGGCCGGGACTTCTGCTGGTGGCTCGGTGTGCTCGGCAAGTGGGACGCCTCCACCCCCCCGGCACTGGGCGCCGAACACGTGACCATCGCGGTCAGCGGGGCAGACGGCGGCCACACCGTGGATTTCCGGGCGCTCGCCGAGAACGGAATCAAGCTCGTGGGGCGGACCCTGGAGATCCAGGACGGCACCATGCGTTTCGCGGACGATCTCCGTACCAACATCGCGAACGGCGATGCTCACTACCTGGAGTTGCTCGACGAAGCCGACGCGTACGTGGAACGCAATGGTTTGGACCTGCCGGAGGAACCCGAAGCCCGCTTCCTCAGGCCGGACCCGGAGAGCCTCACCAATCCCATCCATGAGCTGGACCTCGTCGCGGCCGGAATCACCTCCATCGTGTGGGCAACAGGCTTCGCAGTGGACTACAGCTGGCTGCAAGTGGACGCTTTCGATGACAAGGGAAAGCCGCTGCAGCAACGCGGCGTATCCGCGGAGCCCGGCATCTACTTCCTGGGCCTGCCCTGGCAGTCACGCCGTGGATCCAGCTTCATCTGGGGCGTCTGGCACGACGCAAAGTACGTTGCAGACCAGATCACCATCCAGCGAAGCTACCTCACCCACAATGAGCAGGATGCGCTGGTGGCGAGCGGAGCCGTCTGACGCCAGAGCCGCAAAAGGGGGGGACCACGCCGAGCAGGCGTGGTCCCCCCCTTTTTGGTGGTTGCCTTCAGGCGAGGCCGGCCAGCGACCTGGCCGAAAGAGCCTCCTCCATTTTCTGCGGGTCAAGCAGTCCGCGCTCAATCACCAAATCGGCAATGCCCCCGTTGGGTTGCGAGGGCCTCCTTGGCCAGTTCTGCAGCGGCGGCGTATCCGATCAAGGGTGCCAATCCGGTGACGACGCTGATGGATTCGATCATCCGCTGCTGCAGCATCTGTGTATTGGCGGTGATGCCGTCCACGCAGTGTGTCCGGAGTTGGCGGCAGGCCACAGTGAGCCAGGCGATCGACTCAAGCAAAGCGTCAGCAATGACAGGCTCGAAGGCATTGAGCTGGAGCTGCCCTGCCTCCACGGCCATGGTTACGGTGGCATCCGCGCCGATCACCCGGAAGGCAACCTGGTTGACCATTTCCGGGATGACCGGGTTGACCTTCCCGGGCATGATGGAGGACCCGGCCTGCACTGCGGGCAGGAGGATCTCGCTAAACCCCCCCGTCTGCGGGCCGGAGGACAGCAGGCGGAGGTCATTGCAGATCTTGGACAGCTTCACAGCAGCCCTCTTCAAGACGCCCGATACGAGCATGAACACGCCCGTGTCGCTGGTGGCCTCCACAAGGTTGGTCGCGGAGGTGAGCTGCAGTCCGGTGATGGAACTGAGCTCATTGATCACAGCTTCCCGGTAGCCGGGGGGAAGCGGTGATGCCGGTGCCGATTGCAGTGGCTCCAAGGTTGGATTCACGCAGGTGGGGAAGGAGTTCAAGGAGCCGTTGGCCGTCCTCACGGAGGGTGTCGGCGAAGGCACCAAACTCTTGTCCCATGGACATAGGCACAGCGTCCTGCAGTTGGGTGCGGCCCACTTTGATGATTCCGGCGAACGCCGTGGCCTTCGCGTCAAATGCTTGGATGAGCCGGGCGTGCTCGTCGCAGAACCCCCCCGATATTTCCCGCTGCAGGGCGATCTTGATGGCGGTTGGGTAGACGTCATTGGTGGACTGGCTGCGGTTCACGTCATCAATGGGATGCAACGCCGCGTAGTCGCCCTTGCGGTGACCCGTCAGTTCCAGTGCGCGGTTGGCAATGACCTCGTTGGCGTTCATGTTGGTGCTGGTTCCCGCGCCGCCCTGGATCGTGTCCACCACAAACTGGTCATCCAGCAGGCCATCCATGACTTCCAAGGAAGCCTTTTGGATGGCTGCGGATTTGTCCGGATGAAGGAGGCCCAGGCTTTCGT
Source organism: Paenarthrobacter nitroguajacolicus JCM 14115 (assembly GCA_001313365.1). The sequence goes on along the minus strand of BBFS01000013.1, from coordinate 6,479 downwards.
TTGCCCTTGCTGCTGAGTATTTCACGGCACCCAGGCTCCAGATGAGGGAACGCAGGGTGCCGATGGTTCGTCCGCTGACGGGGGAAGTTGTCCACGGCCCGGAGGGTGCTGATGCCCCCCCAGTAGGAAGCCTCGGGAACGTCCGCGTCCCCCCGAGGCTGTCGTGCTCTCGTCGTACTCCCGTGCAGGGAGAAGGTACTACTTGTTCTGTCATGGTCCTGTTCCTGGAAATGCCCACGACGCCGGACTCCCTGGCTACGGTGCCAGGTAGTCCAGTGCCGTGAGTGCCAAGGCGCTGCGCCGTCGTGAATGGCAAGGTTGGCGGCGTCGCCGACGCAGTGCGCGGCGAACTCGGGTTGGTGGTTGGCTGCCGGGAAGCAGCCGAGTCCTATGTAGGGGTGGATGGCCGGAACCACTTGGGAAACATTGCCCATGTCTGTTGACGCCCGGTTCATGGTGGCTTGCTCCGGCGGGGCGTTGAAGTCCCGGCCGAGAGCCTCCGCATGCCTCACGTACAGCTCAAGTGCCCGCAGGTCCGTGCGGAACTCCGAGTAGGGCTCCGATTCCGGAGTCACCGACAACTCGCAGCCGGATGCCAAAGCCCCCCCCGCTTCGAAGCATCGTTGTACGCGCTCCTCCAGCTCGCCCAACAGCGCAAGTGATTCTGCACGGACGTACCAACGGCCCTCGGTCTTTTCCGGAATGGCGTTGGGCGCTTCGCCCCCGCGCGTCTGGATTCCGTGGACCCGGGTACCGGAAGGCAGTTGTTGGCGAAGGAGGCCCAAGGCCACCTGGGCAACAATAAAGGCGTCGTTGGCGTTGACACCCTGATCCGGATACGCAGCGGCGTGGGCTGATTTGCCCCCCCGGTATTCCACGTGGTTGTGGGCCACTGCGTAGGGGCGGGCTTCGGCGGAATCGACGGGGGCTGGGATGGGCCATCATGGCCAGGTCCAAGCCCTGGAAAGCGCCCTTTTTGAGTAGCTCGATCTTTCCGCCGCCGCCTTCTTCGGCAGGGGGTTCCATACAGTTCTACGGTCAGGTCATGTTCGGCTGCGAACTGCGCCAAGCCACGGCGGCACCGCACGAGATGGCCGTGATGATGTTGTGGCCGCATGCGTGGCCGAGGCCCGGAAGGGCGTCGTACTCGGCCATGAGCCCAACGCGGCGTGAGCCCGTTCCGAAGACGGCCCGGATGGCGGTGGGAAAGCCCAGATACTCTCTTTCCACCTTGAAGCCGTGTCCGGACAGGTACTCTGCGGTCCAGTCGCGGCACGATGCTCTTGCCAGCCAAGTTCGGGGTTGGCGTGCAGGGTTTCGGAGAGATGGATCAGGTGGGGGGGCCGCTGCGCGTCAACGGAATCCAACACGCGCTGGCGCTGAACTGCCGGGGGGGCAGTGATGGTGGTTGCTGCTTCACCGCTCATCGCCGGCAACCCCCCATAACTAATGGAAGCGGCGGGATCCAGCCACGGACTACGTAGTCCTGCCGCTGAGGAAGCCAAACTTCCAGGAGCTCCTCCAGTTGCTCGATCGGGTGGTCGTGCCAGTCCACGCGCAGGTCCGTGTCCCTCCAGCCGTGTCCGGATACCACCGAAAGTCCGGCCGATCGCACGGGTCCGGCTTCGCCGCCGGCCGCAACAGCGGCTCGAAGGGCAGCCATAAGGCGCACTTCCAGCTCTCCGGCGGTGGCTTCAAAGGCGTCGCAGAGGACTTGGGCAATCCCCCCCGGAGCGGCGAGCATGTTGCCCGCCGCCACACTATTAGGGCCCCCCTGCCTTCGCCAAACACGCCAAGGGTATGCGCGCCGCTGAATACAGCGGATCCGCCGTTTGCGTCGAGCACCACCAGTTGCCGGTAATCCACTGCGGGTGATTCCTGCACGACGCGTCAATCGCCTCCTGCGCGGAATAGCCCGCCTGCAGGCGGTCGAGCAATGCTGTTCCCAGACGAGGATCGGTGATGTTCTGGGAGCTGACAGCGCCGACCCCCCCGTCGCGCAAGTGCGCACAGCGGGCCGCAACAGCGGGAGAAGAAGAAGAGACCGCTATGCCGAACCTGCCGCTGCCGTCTGTGGCCGCGATGCTGAATGTCATGACCGCCCCTCCGAGGTACCCGTGGAGAGCACGGCAGTGGCGTCAATTTCCACAAGCCATTCCGGGCGGGCCAAGGCCTGGACCACAATGCCCGTAGAGACGGGGGGGAAAACGCCTTTGAGCCAGCGGCCCATGGTGCGGTAGACGGTTTCGCGGTAACGGGGGGGATCGATGAGGTAGACGGTGACTTTGACGATGTCTTCAAGGCTGCTGCCCGCCTCCTTGAGCAACATGTCGATGTTGGCCATGGCCTTCTCCGTTTGGGCTTCGACATCGCCAATGCCCACGGACTCGCGGGTCTCAAGGTCCTGTCCGATCTGGCCCCCCCGGAGGTAAACCACGCCGTTGGCCACCACGGCCTGGCACAGATCGTTGTCCAGGTTCTGCTCCGGATAAGTCTCTTTCGTGTTGAACGTACGGATACGCTGGTGCTTCATGTCGCGGCTTGCCTTTCAGTTCTTGGACGTGTGCTCGTCTTCTTCAGCTTCCTGTGGTGCTCTAAATCTGTCCAACAGTTCTTTTAGAACGATTGCATCGACTTTTCCGATGAATGGCGTAGCTCTTCTTATGGATGTGACACTCACGCAGTTGCGCTACTTCGTGGAAGCGGCAGCCAGCTGTCCATGACAGGCGCAGCCGTTCGCCTCAACGTGGCCCAATCAGCTGTCTCAGCGGCCATCGCTCAGCTGGAGCGGCACGTTGGGACGCAGTTCTTCATTAGGCAGCGCTCAAAAGGCCTCGTGCTCACACCAGCCGGCGAGCTGTTCGTCAGGGACGCCCAAGCCATCCTTGCCCAGGTTGAAGAGAGCATTGACCACGCGCGTGGAGAGCACCAAAGCGTCTCCGGGCGGATCCGTGTTGCCTGCTTCAGCACGCTGGCACCTTTCCTGCTGCCCGGTGTCCTGACGAAATTGCGGGAAGACCACCCGGCACTCGAAGCGGAAGTCATCGAAACCGATACTTCGGGCTGCATCGCCGCATTGCTCAGTGGACAGGCGGATTTGGCGCTGTGCTACGACCTCGACCTGCCCGAAGCGATAGCCAGTTCAGTGGTGGATACCGTGAGGCCCTATGTGGCACTTCCGCCAGATCACAAGCTGGCGGGATCAAAGACTGTTCAGCTGTCCGCATTGAGCGGTGAACCCTTCGTGCTGCTGGACTTGCCGCACACCCGCGATCTCATGCTCTCCATCGCCAGGCTCGGTGGCCGGGAGCCCGACGTCAGGTTCCGTTCGGCCAGCTATGAAACGGTGCGTACTTTCGTGGCCCGTGGCCTCGGCTACTCCATCCTTCACCAGCGGCCACAGCATCAGTTGACGTACGACGCGGCCAGCTGGCCGCCGTCGAAATCCGTGACGATGTGCCGGAATTGAAGACAGTTCTGGCCCACCTGAAGTCCCATCGCCCCCCACGGCGAGGGTGCGGGCGGTAGCGCAGGCGGTGCGGCACCAAATCGTTGCCGCCCGCTCGGCCCGAAGCTAGGCCGGCTGTTTCCGGACGGCCAACCGCGCAAGTGCACGCTCCACCAGATGGCGCTGACGGGAACCAGTGACCGCATCCGGATCAAGCATGGAGGTGACGTGCAGACCCATCATGACGTTTAGCAGTTCATCGGCAACCGCATCCGGGTCCGCCAATGGTTCGCATTCGCCGTCGTGCTCTGCTTGGGCAAGGAAACCCATCACCAGCCCGCGCCAGTGCAGCAGCGCCTCCCTGCCGACGGCGCGCAGCGCGTTTTCAGTCTGCGCCCGTTGCCAGAACGAAACCGCAACGCGGGCTTCCACCACGGTGAGGGGGGGATCGGCCGGGATGATTTCCAGGCACAAACTTCGAAGGGCTGAAAGGCCGCGACGGCCGGCCGTGCCTGCGGCGATGCGTTCGTTGGTGCGTTCGCAGATCAATTCGTAGGAGGCCAGCAGCAGTGCGTCCTTGTTGGGAAAATAATGGGCCAGCACGCCCGGTGCCGCGTAGCCGCACTCCCGCGCGATGTCCCGCATGCTGGCGTTCTCGATGCCCTGCTCAGCAATCAGCCGCCACGTGGTCTCGATGATGGAACGCCGGCGTTCATCGTGATCAACCAAGCGGGGGGGCATGCTGCTCCTTCAATTCGGGCGGGTGGCCATGGCGGGACCGTGAGCACCCTACCACTGCGGGAACGCCGGGGCGCGCTCCCGCAATGGTGGGCACGGACGAAACCGTCAGTGTCCGCAGGAGCCGCCGCTTTGCTCGGCAGGAGCGCAGTGTCCGGTGGCAGAGGAAGGTACGTTGAGTGTGGGGGGGTTCTGATCGAAGAAACCGTGTGGCTTCAGCGTGAAACCGGTGGTGTCAACGGGCATGATGGGCCAGTCCTCGGGCCGGGGGGAAGTGGGTCAGGCCGAATGAGTGCCACACCACGAGGTCCTGGCCATCGATGTCCCGGTCCTGGGCCACGTAGCTGGGAAGCCCGGCACCTCCGGGGTGCTGGTTGACGAAGTCGCCTGCCGCGTAGAGCTCGTCCTCGGCGTGCTGCGTGACCCACAGGTGGTGTTTGGCGAAAGCGGCCCGCGAAGCGATGGAGGAATCATCGGCCATGGCCAACGTGGGATTGCCCTCCGGATAGAGGGTGTAGCCCACGGGGGGTGGCCAAGGTGGTTCAAGGAGTCCGGGTTGCTGATGTGCCACACCCTGCCTTGGTGCCATCGGCGTCGCGGACTGACTCCGATTCACGGGCCAACACTGTGCGCTTCTGGGTGAAGGCGTTGCCGTGCGGGTTTCCCGGTCCCTTGGGAAGGCGCACCAGGTCCAGTTCCTCAACCCGGTTCGTGTCGCCGTCGATCATCATGTCCAGCCGGGCGCTGAAGAGGTGCTGGTGGTAAGGGGCGCCGAGGCCCGGGGCGATCTCCGAGGCGTAGGCATAGTCCTTGTCCGGGAGCGCTGCCGTGAACACGATGCCCGTGGCTTGGCCTCGAACTCGATGGTGCCGTCCAGGTAGAGGTACCAGTAGAAGCCGTAATCGTAGTTGCCCACGGTGGTGAAGAAGGAGACAACCAACCTGCGGTTGCGCCGAACCTCGTTGGAGCCGGCCCACTCGTCCGTGTGCTTCCATAGGATTCCCGCGTCTTCCTCGTGGATGCAGATGCCGTTCTCGATCACCCGCGGATTGCCGAAATCATCAGCCACCACAGGGGGACATGTACGTAATGTCACCCAGGCAGTCGCAACCCAGCTTGAGCGAGTTGGCGTCCCGGCCCACCAGGTACTCGCCGGAATCGAAGTAGTTCTGCCAGCTCCGATAAGGGGGGGACGGATCGCCGTAGGGGGACCACCATTTCGGAGATGGAGCGCGGTGAACCACTGGCCGACGCCGGCCCTGGTGCGAGTGGTGAAGTTGGTGGAGGACCAATCCTTCGCGGGCATCGAATCCCACGCGCAGGTCCCAGCCGGCCCAGGAAAGGTGATTGCCTTCCAACGAGAAGCTGGGACCGTCGGGCTGGGTGATTTCTATCGGCTTCAAGTCCGTGCGGAGCTCGCCGTGAATTGTGGGGGGTCGGTGTAGTTGCCGTTGACTTCCGGTACCGGCACGGGGGGGCCGTCGTCGATCAAGTGGTTCACTCGGCGGTTTTCCACATCCACGAAGGCAACCAACCCGTCAATCGGGTGGGCCCAGGGGGTGGTCCGCGGCGTGGTCCTGGCGGAATCCGAGGCCGCGAAGAAGCCGTTTGCCTTCCTCGTTCCCGTACTCGAAGACGCCTGCGGACAAGGGAGCGACGCGGACCTGCGCCGGGGGTCAGGCCACGGCTGGCCAGTGCTGCGTTCCACTGTGGATCTACAGCCAGGATGTCCTCGATGATCCCGAATTCCTCAAGCAGAACGGGCAACTGACCATCGATTGCGGGGTTGAGTTCCCGCGTATCAAGGACGAGTCCTGTGGTCAGGGACAGCCTGACATCGAGGGAACGCGACTCTGCCGCGTCCCAAAGCATGGTCCGGACCAGGCGAGGGGCATCTGCGGCATCTCCCTGAAAAGCGGTCTTGGGCGGTTCGATCAGGCCGAGGTAGGCGAAGCGGGTGGTCTCGGCGACGAGACCGGCCTCTGCCAGGATCCGGCGGGCCTGGTGGATCTCCTGTGCCGAGAGCTGCTCAAGCGGATGCTGCCCCAGCGGAGCCTGCGTCGTTGCGGCCAAGGGGGTGGTTTGAAGGGTCATGGCACTTCCTGAAGTCGATTTTTAATGGTACAACTGTTCAACCAACGCTTTGATGTTACCCACCTCACAGGCCGGCGTAAAGTCCTTGACCCAAACGTCGCCGGCGGCCAGGAGAACCATGAACCAGCAATACCGCCTACCTTGGCGGCGCGGCACGACCGCGCCCCTTCCCGCCGGCCTTGTGAGCGTTGCAGCTGCG
>BBFS01000012.1 GCA_001313365.1 Paenarthrobacter nitroguajacolicus JCM 14115 | reverse complement strand
TCACGATGGCGGCGGACACGGTGGGGGGGCGGCGGTGGCGGCGACTGGGATGACCACGCACATGCCGTTCAGCAGCTGGTCCACGTGGTGAACAACTACTCGTACACCACCACCATCGACGACCGCGACACGATCACCGACCAGTCGGTCAACCAGAACATCTGGGCAGACGGCGATGTTACGCAGCTCTTCAACCAGGACGCTGTGGTTGCCTCGGGCGACGGTGCGATTGCTGCCGGCGACGATGTGAAGGATTCCGGTAACACCAGCACAACGACCACAACCACGACCACCAACACTGATGACCATTCAACGGACAACTCGGTGAATATCAGTGAATCGGGTCCCGGTGACGTTGAGGTTGGCAACACGGACATCGAGGTCAAGGATTCGTTCAACGACGATCACTCGGTGACCAAGGACTCCTACAACACCGATGTAGACGTGGACGTTGACATTGAGGATTCCTTCAATGACGACCACTCCCACGACACAACGAACACCACCATCACCAACAACGATTCGTTCAACAAGGACTCCTACAACAACGAGACCGAGCTGGAAGTCGGCGACGTGGACGTAGAGTACACGAACATCGAGAACTCCACCATCATCAAGGACAACGAGGTGGAACTGGAGTACACCAACGATCACTCCACCAACGTGGAACTGGAAGATGTCCAGGTCAACTACGACTCCACTGTTATCCAGGACAACGAGCTGGAGATCGACAAGTCAGTGGACAACTCGGTTGAAGTAGGCGACGTCGATGTGGATTACACGAACATCGAGGGCAACACAGTCGTCGCCAACAACGAGCTCGATGTCGACTACACGGATATCGATGCAAACCACTCGCTTGTAGTTGCAGATAACGAAGTGGACGTTGAGGTGGAGAACACCAGCGAATACGATCCCGCCTCGTAGTAACCGCGGCGAGAACTACCCCCCAGCAGTGCCCGGCAGGCGCCAAACGTCTGCCGGGCACTTCGTGGCCTCACCGGCGAGGCATGAAGAGCAAAGGACTTACCGTGGCGGACACAGAACGCATGACCACGTTGGTGGAGCAGGGCATGGCGCTGGTGGGGGGGGACCGGAACGACCTTCGGCGTCGACTGGAAAATACCCTCAACCGTTTGCGCGATCCAAGCGTCCGCGTCATCGTGGTGGGTGAGTTCAAACAGGGTAAGAGCCAGCTCATCAACGCTTTGGTTAACGCACCTGTGTGCCCGGTTGATGACGACATTGCCACCTCCGTCCCAACGGTCGTACGTCAGGGGGGACCCGGCGTCGGCCGTTGTCCTTGTCCCCCCCGGCGAGCATGGTACGGACGGAACGGGACGCAAGCGGGCCGGAAAGCGGACTGGAACGGCAACCGGTGCAGCTGGAGCAACTTGCGGAATACGTCTCCGAAAAGGGCAACCCGGGCAACACAAAGAACATCGTGGCGGCCGAAGTTTCCCTGCCACGAAAGCTTCTGGCGGGTGGACTGACAATCGTGGACTCTCCAGGCGTTGGAGGTCTGGGCTCAACACACACTTTGACCACGCTGACTGCCCTGCCATCGGCGCACGCCATGGTGTTTGTGACCGATGCTTCCCAGGAATTCACCGAGCCCGAGATGCGGTTCCTTCGCCAGGCGATGCGCATCAACCCCAACGTCCTGTGCGTGCTGTCCAAGACCGACCTTTATCCGAGCTGGCGCCAGATTGCTGACTTGGATAGGAGGCACTTGGCCGATGTCGGGCCTGATATTCCCCTGTTTCCGGTGTCCTCGGAGCTGCGACTCCACGCAGCGCGGCTGCAGGACCCCGAACTGAACACCGAATCAGGGTTTCCGGCGTTGATCGCCCACCTGCGGAACAACATTGTGGGCGGGGCGGCAAGGATTCAACGCAAATCCGTGGGCAACGACCTGTTGACCGTCAGTGAGAACCTCCGGCTGGCGCTGCAGTCGGAGCTGGAAGCCTTGAGAATCCGGCGGGAACTCCGCAGATGATCGCTGGCCTGAATGCAGCCAAGGAAGACGCCGACGCGCTGCGCAAACGCTCCGCGCGTTGGCAGATAACGCTCAACGATGGCATCGGCGACCTCATCGCCGACCTGGAATATGACCTGAGGGACAGGCTGCGCAGGATCCAACGCGAGGCCGAAATTGCCATAGATCAAGGAGATCCCGGGCCCGCATGGGAGCAGTTCACACAGTGGCTGGAACAGAGCACGGCCGCAGCGGTTTCGGATACTTTCGTGTGGACCAGCGAACGTGCCCAATGGTTGGCCACGCATGTGGCGGAACACTTCTCCGAAGATGAGGTGGCCCTCCCCGCGTTGAAGGTAGCCGACACCGGCGGCGTGCTGGACCCCGTGGCTGACATCCAGGACATGGAATCCGGGCGCCTCGGGCCACTGCAGAAGGTGCTGATCGGGATGCGCGGGTCCTACGGTGGCGTGCTGATGTTTGGCCTGCTAACCGGCATTTTCGGGATGGCCCTCATTAATCCGCTGTCCGTAGGAGCCGGCCTGATGCTGGGCCGGAAAGCCTACCGGGAAGACAAAGAAGCCAGGCTCAAGCAACGGCAATCAGAAGCCAAGGTCCTGGTCCGCAAGCATGTTGACGATGTTGTGTTCCAAGTGGGCAAGCAGCTCAAGGACAGGCTGCGGCTGGTCCAGCGGGCCACACGGGACCACTTCACGGAGATCGCCGAAGAACACCACCGTACTCTGACGGAGTCCGTGGCGGCCGCGCAGAAGGCGGCTGCTACCTACGCCGTGGAGCGGGACACGAGAATCAAAGACATACGGAACCAGCTCAAGGTAGTGGATGCCTTGGCCAAGGCCTCCCGGCAGCTGCAGGAAGAGCCGCCCGTGCCGCAGACTGGCCCCACGCCCCAGACCAAACCCGCAACCCAGGCCAAAGCAGCGCCGTCCTCGGTGCCGGCAGGATGATCGAGTCGGGCATCGCCGGAGTCGCGGATCTGCTCCGGCAAGCACGGGAGGCCTTCCACGACGACGCAGCGGCGCTCGCAGTGGTGGATGAGCTCCAGGGCAGGCTGGAGGGGCCTCTGAGGATAGCTATGGCGGGTATGGTCAAGGCCGGCAAATCAACACTTCTCAATGCGATCATCGGGGAGGAAATCGCCCCCCCACCGACGCCGGGGAATGCACTCGGATCGTCACGTGGTACCGCTATGGGCACACGCCAAGGATCACGCTCCATCCGATCATCGGGGGGGAGCCATTAGCGCTCCCTGTCACCCGCGAAGACGGCCGGCTGGTCTTCAACATGGGGGGATATCCGGGCCGAGGACGTGGAGCGGCTGGTGGTTGACTGGCCATCTGCCGGCCTGCGGGAGCTCACCCTGATTGATACCCCGGGCATCGCCTCGTTATCCCAGGATGTGTCAGGCCGCTCCACGGAGTTCCTCCCCCCCCGAAGACGCCCCCCCCATGGCCGCCGATGCCGTCATCTATCTCCTGCGGCATCTCCACTCCTCCGATGTCCGGTTCCTGGAATCCTTCAAGGACAACACCGCGGGCCAATCCGGGGCTGTCAACGCTTGGCAGTCCTGTCCAGGGCTGACGAGATCGGCGCGGGAAGAATTGATTCCCTCATTTCCGCAGCAGTGATCGCCGATAGATACAGCAGGGACCAGAACCTCAAGCCCCCCCTTGCCCTGGGTGTCGTCCCGGTTGCCGGTTTGCTGGCGCAAAGTTCGAGGACCATGCGCCAGACCGATTTTGAAGCCATGAAACTGTTGGCGCAAATGGACAGAAACCAGAGGGAGAGGCTGATGCTCTCGGCGGACCTCTTTGTCCGGTCCACCGAGCCCGAAGGTTTGGGCCGGGCAGCAAAAGCGTCCCTCGTGCAAAGATTCGGCCTGTTCGGGATACGCCTTGGTGTTGCCCTGATCCGGGGGGGTGGCATCAGCAATCCGACGGAACTCGCCCATGAGCTGGCACGGCGCAGCGGCCTTGGCCAGTTGCTCGACAACATCGCTTTTCTTTTCCAAACCCGGGCGGAGGCACTCAAGGCGCGTGCCGCCGTCGTGGGTTTGGAAGCACTGCTGCGCACTTCGCGCAGAGATGTCGCGCTGCTCCTGGAAGCCAACTTGGAAAGGCTTCGAACGGGCGCCCACGAGTTCCGGGAATTGAAACTTCTGGCAACGCTCCGGACCGAAGGCATAAGCCTGACCCCGGAGCAATCAGCAGAGGCTGAGCGGCTGGTGGGCGGCCGTGGCAGCACGCCACCGCTGAGGTTGGGCCTGGATGCGGAGGCAAGCCCGGAGCAGATCACTGAGGCAGCGCGAAACAGCCTGAACCGTTGGCGGTTGATCGCGGAGAACCCGCTCACTGAGCCGGCCGCGCTTGAAGCGTGCCGTGTAGTCCTTCGCAGTTGCGAGGGGATGCTGGCCGCTATTCCCGCCGTTCATTAAGCAACCGTTCGCTAAGCAGCCCGTTCGCTGAGCAGCCAGGTGGTGGTGGAGGGGGAGAAACAGCAGGATCAGGCGGCTGCGGCCAGGATGAATTGGGCCGCCAACAGCACGATCGTCAGGACACCGTCCGCGCCGGGGGCCACCACGAAGTCGGCAGTAATGACTGTGACCACCGCATGGAGAAGGACCAACGGGGGCAAGGGCCAGCGAGCCCAGATGCGGCGTTTGAAGAGGACCGCCAACAGGATAGCTTCCATGGCTACTACCAGCGCGAGCATGGTGAGGCTTCCCAGGAACACGACGGCGGTGGCTCCCTCCACTGCGTCGGCGTCGCCGTCGGGGACCATTCCTCCGATGACGCCTTTCAGGCGTTCGAAGTGGGCATCACGGCCGAGAAAACCTGTTACCACGACGGCGATTCCGGCCACGAAGCTGGCCACCCAGAGAGTGCGGGACAAGCGTGCAGGTCCGGGAGGACGAACAACCGCCGCTATGGGCGGCGGCGTGGACAGGGAAATACCTGGGCGTGGGGGCGGTGCGGAGGGTGATGCGGGCCCGCTGACTGATGGTGTGGAGGGTGACTGCCGTGATCCATCAGCTTGCTGGGCCATTTTTGCCTACTTCAGCTCGTCCGTGTCATGGGGATCCGGCTCGCTGCGCTTGGCGTCGCCGGGTTTGAAGCCGTTGTTTTTGGCGTCGCCGCTGCCATCGTTTGGCTTGTCGCCCGTATCGCTGTCCTTGGCGTCATGGTCTGCCTTGAGCTTCTTCAGGCGATCCTCTGCAGCCTGGTTACGGCGTCGGGTTTCCAGGTTGCGCAGGAATTCGGGGTCGTCGTCCGGGGGGGCTGTGGGCTGGCGGCGTACGGGCTTGGCAGTGGGCTTGCCGTAGGGCCGGCCGAAAATGAACCAGAGGATTGCTCCCAGCAGCGGCAGGAGGATCATCACGATGATCCAGGCGGGCTTGGATATCCCGCGTGTTTGGTTGCCGTCTGTGCGGATGACGTCCACCAGGCATAGACGAAGATGACCAGAACAATAACGACGCCTACAACCCGGAGCATGCACCAAGTCTAGTCGCCTGAAGCCGATCACTGGACGCCCTGTTCCGGCTGTGATCAGAGTGCAACCATCCGGGCGGCTAAACTTGGATGGTGGCTTTCCTGAAGTATTCCCTCATCCGTCTGGCGCTGTTCGTGCCGTTGTTCGTGCTGTTCGCCTTTTTGGGGGGGTGGGCTGGATCCTGGCTGTCGTCTTCGCCGGGCTGATTGCCTTCGCTATCAGTTACCTGTTCTTCCAGAAACAGCGCGACGCCGCCACGGCAGCCATGCGCGAGCGGTTCTCCGGGCGGGCCAAGCCCATCCGTACTGCCGGTGAGGTTGAAGACGCTGCTGTCGAGGACGGCTTGGTGGAGAAGAACCCGGACATCGCCGTGAACAACGACAAACGCCCTGGCACTGCCTAGAACCTTTTGTGTACAAGTAACGCCCCCCCTAAGAAAGCTTCTTAGGGGCGTTATTTGTACAAGAACTCAGAAGCCGCGGCTCAGGATCAGTCCCAGCGAGAACAACAGGCTGTAGCCGAGGTTGATCATGCCGGTCTGCTTGAGAACGGGGGATCAGCTCTTGCGCTTCTTGCCGTTCACCATGAGCCAGGCCGGCATCAGGCAGGCCGGAATCAGCAGCAGCACGATCAGCATCCACGGCTTGGTGGGTGCCAGGACGATCACGAGCAGGATGGCCACGGCCAGCATCAGGACGTAGCTTTCGCGGGCGTGCCGGTCACCCAGCCTGACGGCCAAGGTCCGCTTACCTGCGGCCGCATCAGTCGGGATGTCCCTGACGTTGTTGGCCATCAGCAGTGCACAGGCAATGAGTCCGGTGCCGATCGCACCGATGACCGCGGCGAGGCTGACCTGCCCGGCTGGGTGTAGGTGGTTCCCAGGGTGGCCACGAGTCCGAAGAATACGAAGACAAAGACGTCGCCCAGGCCCAGGTAGCCGTAGGGGTTCTTGCCGCCGGTGTATCCCCCCCAAGCCGCCATGATGCAGCCGATACCTACCAGGATCAGCCACCATGCCTGGGTGATGATCACCAGGATGAGGCCGCAAATCATCGCCGCCCCCCCGAAAAGGGCAAAGGCAGCCCACTTCACCTGCTCCGGCTTTGCGGCGCCTGAACCGACCAAACGGAGGGGGGCCCACGCGGTCCTCATCCGTTCCGCGGATGCCATCGGAGTAGTCGTTGGCGTAGTTCACGCCAATTTGAAGCAGGAGAGCCACAAGTGCTGCCAGGATCGCGTTCGGCAGCCGGAAAGCGTGGAGCTCGTACGCCGCTGCGAACCGATGAGGACCGGTGCGATGGCCGCGGGCAGTGTGCGGAGCCGGGCTCCTTGAATCCATTGTGCAGCTGTCGCCACGTGTAGTACCTCGTGTATTTCGCGGTTGATCTTAGTCAGGGGGGGCGGGAGGGAAGAACTTGTCTATTGTCCCTGATGCAGCTCGGAAAGCCGGTCAATCATGGACATACGGTCCGGCTTTCCGTTGGGCAGCATCGGCAATTCCTTGTCAGCGAACACCGTTTTGGGAGCCAGGACACCCAGTACTTCCTCACGGCGGGCCGTGAATCCCTTGAGGCCCACAGGCGACGGATCAGTGACGGCGACGTAAGCCGCCACAGCTTGGCCCCCCCATTCCCGCGACGGGACGCCGGTTACGAAAGCTGCGGTGACGCCGTCGAGCTCCTCCAGCTTGCCCTGGATGTAAGCGGCGGAGGCTTTAACGCCTCCGGTGATGATCACGTCATCGGCGCGGCCCAGCACTGTGAGCTTGCCGTCGTCGGACAGCTTGCCAAGTCGCCGGTGATGTACCAGCGGACGCCGTCTTCCTCGAAGAATGCCGCTTTTGAGGCGCGGGCGGCGTCCAGGTAGCCCGCCGCCACGGTGTCGCCACCCAGCAGGATGCGGCCTTCCAGTTCGCCTTCACCGATGCGGACCTCGACGCCGTCCAACGGCTCGCCGTCGTAAACGCACCCGCCGCACGTCTCGGCTGAGCCGTAGGTGGTCACCACCTTCAGCCCCCCCTCGGCGTGGGCGGCCGTCAGGAGATCAGCCGAGGCAGGGGCACCGCCCAGCAGGATCGCGTTGAAGCGCCGCAGCACGGCCAGGGTTTCCGGCGCGGGGGAGTCGAGGAGCCGCTGCAGCTGCGTTGGCACCAGGGAGGTAAAGCGGATCTTGTCAGTCAGTTCCTCGGCGGCGGCCGTGAAGGCTTCGGGCGTGAAGCCGTTCGACTGGTCCATGACCCACGGACGCGTGCCTGCGTAGAGCGAGCGGACCAGCACCTGCACACCGGCCACATACTGCAGCGGGAGTGCCAGCAACCACTGTCCCTCGCCGCGCAGGGCCACGGCGGTGGAAACAGAGGAAGCTGCGAGGGCATCGATGGTCAGTACGGTTGCCTTGGGCGTCCCCCCCGTGGAACCGGAGGTGCGGACCAGCACAGCTGCCTCTTCGACGCCGGTCTCCACAGGAACTGCCTGCGGCTCGCCGTTTTCATCCATCACGATTTCGACGGCGGGTCCCTCGCCATGGAGGGCGGCCATCAGGGCTTTCAAAATGGGATCGATGTTCACGGTGGTCCTAGAAGTAGTAGGGGGGGAAGTTGGACCAGTCGGGGGGGTCGCGCTTCTGGAGGAACGCTTCCTTGCCCTCCACGGCCTCGTCCGTCATGTACGCGAGACGGGTGGCTTCACCGGCGAAGACCTGCTGGCCGGCCAAGCCGTCGTCGGCCAGGTTGAAAGCGAATTTGAGCATACGGATGGCCTGCGGGGGGGACTGGCGGGCGATGTCCGCTGCGTACTCCAGAGCAACTTCTTCGAGGCGGGAGTGGTCAACTGCCTCGTTCACGGCGCCCATCCTGACCATGTCCTCCGCGGAATATTCGCGGGCCAGGAAGAAGATTTCCCGCGCGGCTTTCTGCCCGATCTGGCGGGCCAGCAGCGCAGAGCCGTATCCGGCGTCGAAACTTCCTACGGTTGCGTCGGTCTGCTTGAACTTGCCGTGCTCCCGCGAGGCGATGGTGAGGTCGCTGACAACGTGCAGCGAGTGGCCGCCGCCGGCAGCCCAACCATTGACCACCGCGATAACCACCTTGGGCATGGTCCGCATGAGCCGCTGGACTTCCAGGATGTGGAGGCGGCCGGCGCGGGCGGGGTCGATGAACTCAGCGGAGTCACCCGCAGCGCCTTCTACTTGGTAGCGGTAGCCGTCCCTGCCACGAATCCGCTGGTCGCCGCCGGAGCAGAACGAGTGTCCGCCGTCCTTCTCTGAAGGTCCGTTACCTGTGAGGAGGACTGTGGCGACGTCAGGAGTCATACGGGCGTGATCCATTGCCCGGTAGAGCTCGTCAACGGTACCCGGGCGGAACGCGTTGCGGACCTCGGGCCGGTTGAAGGCGATGCGGACCGTGGGGAGGTCCTTGACTGTGCCGTCCGTTGAACGCTCAACCTGCCGGTGGTAGGTCATGTCCTTGAAGTCGTCGAAGCCGGAAACTGTGCGCCAGCGTGAGGGGGTCAAAGACGTCGGAAACCTTGGCAGGGAGTTGGTTGTTCACAGTCCGAGTCTAGTAATGGCCTTAGCTGATGCAGAACTCGTTGCCCTCGGGGGGGTCGGCCATGGTGTGCCATTCGTGGGGTCCCTGATTGGCGGTCCACAGGTGCTTGGCACCGCGCGCTTCGAGCTGTTTCCGCACGTCATCCTTGTCCCGGCCGTCCAACCGGACGTCCCAGTGCACCCTGTTCTTTACCGATTTTTCGTTGGGATCAGTCTGGAACAGGATCCGCCGGCCGGTCTTGGGGGTCCGTGTCTTCGGCGGGTACAATCGCACAGCCCTCCGCCCACACCAGCTTGCCGTTGTGCGTGATGGTCTGGTCCTCGGTGGCGTAGCCTGCTCGATCATGGAACGGATGAACGCCTCGTCCTGCGGCTCGACGTTCCACTCGAGGGTCTCAGCCCACCAGTCGGCGAGGTCATGCGGCTTCTTGCAATCGACTACTACCTGGATGTTGAGTGTCATGCTCTACAAGCTATTCCGACGGCGGGTGGCAGGGTAGGGGGGGGTTGCGGTCACCTTCCGTCCGGGTTCCCAAGTAGGTCGCATTTAAGCGCGTTTTGGGCGCTCAAAACGCGCTTAAGTGCGA
This sequence comes from Paenarthrobacter nitroguajacolicus JCM 14115, assembly GCA_001313365.1. The sequence continues at coordinate 61,225 of BBFS01000012.1, read as the reverse complement.
CCTAGTGGGGGGGAGGAGTTCGGGCGGCACCGCGTAGATCAGGACCACCGCCATGAGGTTCTTGGCGGCGTGCACAAAGTAGGAGAACATCAGGTTCTTGCCCGTCCAAACGTAGACAGCCACCAGCACCACGGCCATTCCCAGGTACGGAGCCAGTGCAGACAAAGCGAGTCCTTCGCGACCCACTACATGGATGGACGAGAACACCACCACGGAGATCAAGCAGCAAACCCAGATGTTCAGGTACCGCGACAACTTGCCGATCAGGAGGTGCCGAAAGAGATATTCCTCCACGAACGGACCAAGGATGACCAGTAATGGCACCATCAGCCACGCCGGCACGTGTTGCAGCATGCCTTGGATGCCCAGTTGGTTCTCGGAGCTCTGGGCGGTCCCGAAGGCCGCCACCAGAATGGCTGTGAGAATCAGCATGACCACCAAGGTCAAGGGGGACCATGCCCAGCGTGAACCATGGCCGGGTCCCCCAGGATCCGGAGGTCACGGCCCACCACCCGCCAGGCAGACGCCACCGCAAATATTCCGACGCCGGCATAAAAGATCGCGTTAACGGCATAGGACGCTGTTGCCGGGTCAGTAAACAGCTCAAGCATCAGCCGGTTAAGCGTCTGCCCAGCCAGCAGGAAGTAGGCGGTGAAGCCCACATATGCTGCCACGGCGACGGCGTCCAGGGCAGTGAATTTGTACAAAGGTGCCTTGGTGGAAAGAGTGCCCATGTGACCAGCCTAGCTTTGCTGCGTGGGCCATGCGTGGCTACACTTTTCGGTATGCCTAACTTTCCGTTTCGGCGCGCCAAAGATGTCCGCCGTTTCGCTGCTGTCCTGACCGCGATCGCCCTTGCCATGGGAGTCTCCGCCTGTGGTGGGAACTCCCTGCGGGAGAAAATGACAAGCCCGTGGTCCTCACTACTTTCACCGTTCTGGCAGACATCGCCAAGAATGTTGCCGGAGATAAGCTCCGCGTCGAATCCATCACCAAAGCCGGAGCTGAGATCCACGGCTATGAGCCAACCCCGGGTGACATCCGGAAAGCCGCCCAAGCCGATCTCATTCTGGACAATGGCCTCAATCTGGAAGCGTGGTTTTCCCAGTTCGTGGAGGACCTCGATGTACCGCACGCAGTAGTGAGCGACGGCGTGGACGTCATGCCCATCGCCGAGGACTCCTACCAAGCAAGCCGAACCCGCACGCCTGGATGTCGCCCAAGAACGTCCAGATTTACGCAAGCAACATGGCCAAGGCCTTCGCCAAGCTGGACCCTTCGCACGCTTCCGAATTCGAAGCAAACGCCGAGGCCTACAACGCCCAACTCCAGACCGTGCAGGACGAGATGGTGTCCAAGCTGTCCGTACTGTCGGAGAAGCAGAGGGCGCTGGTCACCTGCGAGGGAGCGTTCTCCTACTTGGCCCGCGACGCCGGCCTCAAAGAGGTCTACATCTGGGCCGTGAACGCTGAGCAACAGGCAACGCCACAGCAGATCACCCGGGCAATCGAATTCGTTAGAGACAATCAGGTTCCGGCGGTGTTCTGTGAATCCACAGTGTCAGACGCCCCCCCGATGCAACAGGTAGTTGGTGCTACCGACGCCAAGTTTGGCGGGACTCTCTACGTCGATTCCCTTTCCGAAGCGGACGGTCCCGTTCCCACCTACCTTGACCTCATGCGTCACGACGCCAAAGTCATCACCACTGCACTCACCGGAGGAACGCCATGAGCACTCCCGCGATCGCTGTTGAGAACGTCACTGTCCATTACGGCGAGGTCCTGGCTTTGGACTCTGCGTCCCTGAGCCTGGAACATTCGCGGATCTGCGGGCTGGTGGGAATGAACGGCTCCGGCAAGTCCACCCTGTTTAAAGTCATCATGGGCATGGTGAAGCCCGATTCCGGCAGGGTGCTCATCAACGGCCAACCCCCCCGGTAAAGATGCGCAAGGACGCCGGGATAGGTTACGTTCCCCCCCAAAGCGAAGACGTCGATTGGGCTTTCCCCCCCTGTCGGTCCGGGATGTGGTGATGATGGGCCGCTACGGGCATTTGGGATTCACGCGCCGGCCCCGCAAAGCGGACCGGGACGCCGTCGACCATGCCTTGGAACGCGTGGAGCTGAGCGAGTACGCGGATCGGCAAATCGGGCAGCTGTCCGGAGGGCAAAAGAAGCGGGCCTTCGTGGCCCGGGGGGGTATCGCCCAAGGTGCCACCATGATGCTGCTGGATGAGCCGTTCGCGGGCGTGGACAAACGCTCTGAAGCCACCATCACCAGGCTCCTCCGCGAGCTGGCCGACAACGGCGCCACCATCCTCATCTCCACCCACGACCTCCATGCCCTGCCCCCCCAACTATGCGACGAAGCTGTGTTGTTGATGCGCAAAGTGCTCATGCATGGAAGCCCGGACACAGTGCTCCAACCGGAAAACCTGGCCATGGCTTTCGGCCTCGACGTCATGAACAGGGATTAGTCATGGAATTCCTACTGGAACCCCTCAGCTACGACTTCATGGTCCGTGCCCTGGCAACAACAGCCATCGCTGCCGTGGTCTGTGCTGTCCTGAGCTGCTGGCTCGTCCTCATCGGCTGGTCCCTCATGGGCGACGCCGTCTCGCATGCGGTGCTTCCCGGCGTCGTGCTCGCCTACATCGTGGGGGGGCGCCGTTCGCGCTCGGCGCGTTGGTCTTCGCCCTGATCGCGGTGACGTTGATTGGGGGGGTAGTTCGCAACACAAGCCGCGTGAAAGAAGACGCAGCGATCGGGATCGTGTTCACGTCGCTCTTCGCGCTGGGCTTGGTGTTGATCTCCGTGACCCCGAGCCAGACCGATCTTAACCACATCATCTTCGGAAACCTGCTGGGGGGGGTCAGTGTCCCTGACCTTATCCAGGTGGTGGTCCTGGGTGTCGTGGCATTTGCGATCCTGATCCTCAAACGCCGTGACCTCACGCTCTATGCCTTTGACCTACGCATGCCCACGCGATCGGATTGTCACCCAAACGGCTCGGGGGCCCTGCTCCTGGGGCTGCTGGCACTGACGTCGGTGGTGGCCCTGCAGACTGTGGGCGTGGTGCTGGTGGTGGCCATGCTGATCATTCCAGGCGCCACGGCCTACCTGCTGACCGACCGTTTTTCCCGGATGCTGGTCATTGCCCCGGTGATCTCCGTGGTGTGCTCCGTGGCCGGCATCTATCTCAGCTACTACCTGGACACGGCGTCGGGAGCATGGTGGTCCTCACCCAGGGTGTGGTGTTCGGCGCGGTATATCTATTCAGTCCGCGGCAGGGGGGGTTGATCGGTACGCGACTCGCCAAGCCCGCCGGAAGCGGGCCGTCGCCACGGTGTAGCCATGCCTACCGGGCGCTGACGGGTGATCGGGTCACTGCGATGTCGCCATAGGCGTTGCGGGCGCGGATCTCCACCTTGTCGGTGGTGTCGCCCGGCCCGTTCGTGGCTTGAAGGGCATTACGCACGCGCCCGTACTTCGTGCTGAGATCCAGCCAGGCGGCCGTGCCTTCGCGAACACCAACGGCCAGTGCGCCGGCAGCGGTCTGAACAGTAAGGCTGCCGGCGGCCACTTCGCCCACCGTGATGTCACCGCTGGAGGTTTTGACGGTAGTGGAAAGCCCGGCCCGCTCCAGCGAAATGTCGCCATTGGCGGCGCTGACGCTGAGTTCGCCGGAAGCGTGCGCGATGTACGTGCTGCCGTTGCCGTTTTTTACGGTGGCAACTCCGTCGATATGACGGATGCGGATTTTGCCTGAGCCGGTCTTTATCCTGGACCTCCCCCCCGCGGCGCGCTCCACCGTGATGTCGCCCATGTCGGTGTGCGCCCGCAGCTCGCCGCAGTGATCGATGCTTATGTGGCCCAAGTCGGTCCTTAGGTCAGCAGCGCCGAATTCGCCGTCACAGCGGAGGTCTCCCATTGCCGACTTCAGTTCCAAGCTGCTGCCTACGGGAACCTCCACGGTGATCTCCACCGCGCCGCCGTCGCTGAACCAGCTGTGGCGGAAGCCGGGGGGGTGAAGCCTGACCTGCAAGCGGCCGTCCGAATAGTCCACAGTGGTTTGCTCGGCCATCCTGACGTCCAGGCTTCGCTTTTCCTTACGGGGGGGCCGGACGTTGACCACGGTGTCTTTGCCTTCACGCGCAACTGTCCAGATGCCGGCACGTACGGAAACGTCAACGACGACGGCGATCGGCTGCGGAGTCTGGAAGGTTGCCATTAGCGTGCCCATCCTGTGAAGTTCTGCTCGCCGGGTTCGCCCCGCGTAGCGCGTTTGCTTGGGGAGCGTCCGTTGAGGGCGTCGGCGACGGCCCGGACCAGCCAGGAGTTCACGGACAGGCCGTCATGGCTTGCTGCTGCTTCGACCTGCTGCTTCAGCTGGTCCGGAAGGCGGAGCGTGGTCCGTGAAGTACTGGCGCCGTCGAAGTCTTCCGACGCTATGGTGCCCCGTATGGACTGTTCGATCATTGCCTCAAATTCGTTGTCGCCGGGCGGGTTGCTGACCACGAATTCGGGGGGGTCACGGCCTCGGAGCCTGACCTCCACGGAGCCGGGCGCCAGCTCCAGGGTGATTTCGTTGGCGGCGTCGGAAAGGGCCTCGAGGAGGACCAGTCGCACGGTGGATTCGAGCGCCGCGGTGAGCCGCTCACTGAGGTCCCGCGCTTCCGGGCCGCCGGCCTCGGCCGCGGTTTCCAGCTGGTGCTTGAGAGTGGCGACGTACTGGTTTAACTGCATGACACCATTTTGACGCCACGATGGTGTCAGGTCAATGGAATGCGGAACCTTATTGGTGTCATCCATGGTGTCGTGGCTTGACGGAACTCCTGATGCCGGGCAGTCTGGAGCGATGAAGTCTTGAGCGCAGCCCTTCTTCCCGGCTGCATCCCCCCCAGTACATACCCGGCCATCTGCCACCCACTGCGGACCTGCGAGGACTCCTCTTGACTGACCACCTTCACCTTTCCGGCGTTTCCCACGGCTACGGGGACCGCGAACTTTTCCACGCCGTTGACCTCGCCATCCACCACGGCGAACACGTGGCGATCGTCGGCGAAAACGGTGCCGGCAAATCCACCCTGCTCCGGCTCATGGCCGGCGTTGAAACGCCCGACGACGGCACGGCAGGTTTATCAGGCAACCCCCCCGGCTACCGCGTGGGATACCTCGCGCAAACGCACGGTTTCTCCGAGTCTCTGACCGTGGGAGACGCCATAGACACTTCCTTGGCTTCCCTGCGTTCCTTGGAGCGCGCATCCTGGAACTGGAATCTGGCCTTGCCGACGCCGACTCCGAAGAACTCGAGCTCTACGGAAGCCTTCAAACCGAATACCAACTCCGTGAGGGCTACGCTGCCGAGTCCCGGGTGGAAGCAGCGCTGGACAAGCTGGGGCTGGGAGGCCTGGACCGCCGTCGAACGCTTGGATCTTTGTCCGGAGGCGAGCAGGGGCGGGTAGCGCTCGCCTGCCTGCTGGCCGATCCAGCCGAAGCGTTGCTCCTGGATGAGCCCACCAACCATCTGGACGCGAGCGGCACAGCCTGGCTCGAGTCGCGGTTGGCCGCACATCGCGGGACGGTGGTGGTGGTATCGCACGACCGTGTCCTGCTGCGGAAGGTCGCCACCACCATCATCGAGGTGGACGCCGACCGTCGGTCCGTGAACCGCTACGGCAACGGTTACGAAGGCTACCTGCGGAGAAGGCCGCCGAACGGTCTCGGTGGATCCAAGAGTACGAGCAATGGCTCGATGCCATGGCCGCCGAACGACTCCAAGCCGCCACCGTTGCAGACGGTATGGGTTACGGCCGTAAACGCGACAACGACAAAATGGGTTTCGACTTCAAAGCGGGAACGTGGCAGCGGGCGGCGGCCAGCAAGGTTCGCAATGCCCAGGAGAGGCTCCGCAGGCTCGAGGACAATCCGGTGGACCGGCCGCCCGTGCCGCTGAAACTGGCAGCACCCCCTGGGCGTTACAGCTTTGGCGGCGTCCGAACCCGCGCTGGAAGCTTACGGCATCAGCGCACCCGGCCGGCTCCAGCCCACCCACCTCAGGGTGGAAGCCGGACAAAAAGTGCTCATCACCGGTCCTAACGGTGCGGGCAAATCCACGCTGTTGTCCATCCTTGCCGGGACGCTGGAGCCAGCCACCGGGTCTGTCACGGTGAACGGCAGGGTGGGTTACCTACAGCAGGAACTTGAGGTGCCCTCCGGCCGGGACTGCGCCTGCTTCCTGCCTTCGCTGCGGGGCTGGGTGGGAACATTGACGAACACGCTGAGGGCTTGCTGCGGCTGGGGCTGTTCCGGCCCGCTGAGTTCCATGTTCCGTCGGAGGTCTTTCAGCCGGGCAGCAGCGTAGGCTCGCCCTTGCCCGACTCCTTCTGGGCGGCTACGACACCATGATCGTGGACGAGCCCACCAACCATTTGGCGCCGGTGCTGGTGGAGCAGTTGGAGGCAGCGCTCGCTTCATTCGAAGGAACCTTGGTGATTGTGAGCCACGACCGTGCCCTGGGCGTGTGGTTTGACCGCTGCGCACGTGCCGATGTCGCCGTCGAACACCGCCGTGGTCCCGTCGGCACGGGCGGACACTGGGTGCGGTACGGGATGCAGGGCGGCGAATTGCTGTAGCTCGTGAGCCCGGCGGCGAGCCGCCCAGCGGGCCGTTGCCCAGTTGGGTGAGACGCCCTGATGAGGCGCCCTGGTGAGGCGCCCGCAAAGGGATCGTTACTCCCAATGCTGCAGGCCGAAACACGGCGGCGAGCGTCTTGAAACACGGGCGGAGCACCATGGAAGGAAGCCGGCCGAAAGGAACTTCCGTGATCTCCAAGAACCTCTTCCTCCAGGGCATCTACGCGTTCGAAGGCATCGGCATGGAAAAGCCGGTCCCGTTGCACAGCGAGCTGGCGCACTTTGTCCCGGACGGCGTCGTGAACCAGACGCTGTACTTCCGCGGCGGCAACTCCAGTCCCGAGCTCATCACCGTGGTCCTCATGCGCGACGGCGTGCCCATGCGCTACTTCCCCCATCGGAGCCAAAAGCGACGTCCACGTTCCGCTCAGGGTAGTGGAGGACATTGAAGGGGGGGTTCAATGATTGAGCTGTATATCGTGGCACCTGCCGGCGTCAGGGGGTTCCGTTGTGGTGGACCTCGGAATGGTGGAGCACTGATGCGCCGGCGGCTCGTGGTCATCGGCAACGGAATGCTGGCGCCCGGGCCGTGGAGGAAATCCTCGCCAGGGGTGGCGCGGAGCTCTTCGACATCACCATGTTTGGCGACGAACCTTATGGGAATTACAACAGGATCATGCTCAGCCATGTCCTGTCCGGCGAGGAGAGCGATGCGGACATCTTCCTCAACGCTCTTACTTGGTACCAGCAGAACAACATCACCCTGCATGCGGGTGTCCGGGTTGACCGCATCGACAAGTTCAGCAAACACGTCTTTGCCGCGGACGGCCGCGTGGAACCCTACGACGACCTGATCATCGCGACCGGCAGCCGCTCGCACTTGCCGCCCATGGAGGGTGCCTATGCCCCCCCAGTGGCGCTGTCAGGCACGGTGTCTTCACGTTCAGGACCTTGGACGATACCCGGAAGATGATTCAGTTCGCCAACAACAAGCACCATAGCCGGGCAGTGGTGATCGGCGGCGGCTTGCTGGGGCTGGAAGCAGCCCACGGTCTGCAGGCCTACGGCTTGGATGTCGCGGTGGTCCACTCGGGCGGGCATCTCATGAATGCCCAAATGGGGCCCGACGGCGGTGCAATACTGCGGCGGAGCGTCGAGGCGCTGGGCATCGAAGTGCACACGGGAAGCCGGACCACGGCGATCCTCGGTAAGGAGCGAATCAGCGGAGTGAGCCTGCGCGATCAACGCGAGCTTGACTGCGACATGGTGGTGGTCACCGCAGGCATCAGACCCAACGTGGATGTCGCCGTCGTGAGTGGCCTGGCCGTGGAGCGGGGCATTGTGGTGGACGACCGCCTACGCGTCATGGATGAAGAGGACATCTACGCAGTAGGGGGAGTGCGTTCAGCATCGCGGCGAGGTGTACGGACTGGTGGCGCCACTGTGGGAGCAGGCCGCCGTGCTGGCCGATCAGGTCACGGGGGCGGATCGTTCATCGGTGTACTTGGCTCCCGGACCGCCACCAAACTGAAGGTCGCCGGCGTCGATGTTGCCTCCATGGGGGGGCTTGCCGGCCCGGAACGGGAGACGGATGAACACATCGTGTTCTCGGAGCCCAGCCGGGGGGGCGTGTTCAAATCGATCGTCATTCGCGACAACAAGATGGTGGGCGCCACGTTGTTGGGGGGGATAGCCGGAAGGTGGCCTACCTGACCCAGGCATTTGATCAGGGCTTGCCCCCTTCCGGAAGAGCGGCTCTCGCTGATGTTCGATCTCGGTGCACCGGGTGAAGAGGAGGCCGTGGCCGAACTGGCGGACAGCGCGCAGGTCTGCAACTGCAACGGGGTTTCCAAGGGGGCGCTTGTAGCTGCGGTGAAGGGTGGCTGCACCTCGGTGTCCGCGGCCATGGACGCTACCCGGGCCGGTAAAGGCTGCGGCTCCTGCAAGCTCATGATCAGCCAGGTGGTGGAATGGGCCGCGGGCGGGGGGGCTGTGGAGGAGGACCCGGCAGCGAGCTACTACGTTCCAGGGATTCCGCTGGACAAGCCCGCCTTGATGGCTGAGATCCGGGCCAGGGGGGGCTGCGGTCCGTTTCCCAGGTGTTTGCCGCTCTCGCCCCCGGGACGGCTTGAGGACGCTAAATCGAAGATGGCCCTTGCGTCGCTCATGAAAATGATGCTCGCTGATCAGTACGTTGACGAACGCGACGCCCGGTTCATCAACGACCGCGTGCACGCCAACATCCAGCGCGACGGCACGTTCTCCGTGGTCCCGCAGATGAAGGGCGGGGGTGACGTCGGTGCAGCAACTCCGGAGGATTGCCGACGTCGCTGAGAAACACAGCATTCCCATGATCAAGCTGACCGGCGGACAGCGGATCGACCTGCTGGGGGGTGCCCAAAGAGGACTTGCCTCAGGTTTGGGCTGATCTGGACATGCCGTCCGGATACGCCTACGGCAAGAGCTTTAGGACCGTCAAGACCTGTGTCGGCAAGGACTATTGCCGGTTTGGAACTGGTGACTCAACAGGCTTGGGCATTGGACTGGAATCCCGTTTCCAGGGAATTGAGGCACCGGCCAAGCTGAAACTTGCGGTCTCCGGCTGTCCGCGCAACTGTGCGGAGTCGCTGGTCAAGGACGTCGGCGTAGTGGCGGTGGAAGGTGGCCGGTGGGAGATCTATGTGGGCGGAGCGGCCGGTGCCCACATACGTAAAGGAGATTTGCTGGTCACCGTGGATACACCCGAAGAGGTCACCCCTCCTGGCAGGCCGGTTCATGCAGTACTACAGGGAGAACGCCAACTGGCTCGAACGGACGTACGCCTTTGTGCCCCCCCGGGTAGCATCGAGCATCTTCGCAGCGTCATCCTGGAGGACTCCGAGGGCATCGCCAGTCGTTTGGACGCCGCCATGCAGGCCTCGGTGGATGCCTATGCCGATCCATGGAGCGAACGCGATGATCCGCTCACGCCAGGCCAGTTCCGGACTTCTTTGCCGCTGACCGTGCTGCCGCAGGTGCCGGTCCGATGAGCGCCCAGCCCGTGCCCGCCGTCGAACCGAACGTTCAACGCGTCTTAGGGCCTGTTGACCAAATTCCGTTCGGCGAGGGAAGGGCCTTCGGAGTGGACGGCGAGCAGGTCGCGGTGTTCAGGTTACGGGACGGATCGCTGCGGGGGAGTGTCCGGCGTCTGCCCGCACAAAGGCGGCCCGATAGCGGACGGCACGATCGACCACAACGTGGTCATCTGTCCCCTGCACCAGCACGCCTTCGAGCTGGCAACCGGGTGTTCCACCACGGGCACCAAGCCGTTGCGCTCTTACAGAGTCTTCGCAGATGAGGCCGGGAACATCGTGCTGAAGTGGGCCTGAGAGGCGCTTTTCCACAGCCCCCCCTTGTTGCCTGCGTCACGGGCATTGGGGTTAATCCCGTAAGATAGACGGGTTGCGCGAAGCTTCGGCGTTCTGCGTTCTTTGTCACACTTCGGGCCCTCTAACGGGGGGGAAAAGCTCGAATTATGTGTGCCAAAGATGCCCATGTTCCGGCATGGGTGTAACACCTACAGCAACACCCCCCCAACCCACAAGGAACAGCTGTGCCGCAAAGTACTCCCACAGATCTCCAGAGCTCCAAGGCCTCATCCGCAGCCTCGGACTCCAACCTCAGCGCCGAGGGATATCAGAAGACCCTGAGCCGCCGCCACGTCACCATGATCGCCATGGGTGGCGCTATCGGCGTCGGCCTGTTCATGGGTGCCGGTGGCCGTCTGGCCTCCACCGGCCCGGCCTGATCTTCTCGTACGCCATTGCCGGCGTCATCGCTTACCTGCTGATGCGGGCCCTCGGCGAACTCATCATGTACCGCCAGACCTCCGGCTCCTTCGTGAGTTACGCCGGTGAAATGTTCGGCAAGAAGGGCGCCTTCCTTTCCGGGTGGATGTACTTCATCAACTGGGCCATGACAGGCATTGCTGAGCTCATCGCGATCGGCCTGTACTTCCAGTTCTTCTTCCCGAACGTGCCCATCGAGCTGTCCGCCATCGCAGCGCTGGTGCTGCTGGTGGCCGTGAACCTGTTCAGCGTCAAGGCGTTCGGCGAGTTCGAATTCTGGCTTCCTGCCTCAAGGTCGCGGCCATCGTGATCTTCCTGGCCGTTGGCACGTTCATGGTTGTCACCAACGCCAAGGTAGGCGACGGCAACGCGTCCGTGGCCAACCTCTTCCACGAAGACGGCGGCATGTTCCCCAAGGGTGGCCTGGTGATGATCCTGGTCCTCAACGCCGTGATCTTCGCCTACAACGCCATTGAGCTGGTCGGTATCACCGCTGGTGAGATGGAAAACCCGGAACGCGAAGTTCCCAAGGCGATCCGTGCCGTCGTGGTCCGTATTGTGGTTTTCTACGTCGGTTCGGTGACGCTGCTCGCGATGCTGCTGCCGTCCGACCAGTATGTGGCCGGCACCTCGCCCTTCGTGACTGTGTTCGGCCAGATGGGCCTCGGCTGGATGGGCGACGTCATGAACATGATCGTCATCACCGCCGCGCTGTCCTCCTGCAACTCAGGCCTGTACTCGATCGGCCGAATCTTCCGCACCATGGCCAACAACGGCCACGCTCCGCAGTGGCTCACCAAGATGTCCACCCGCCACGTGCCGTACGCGGCCATCCTGGCTATCGGTGGCGTCTACCTCGTAGGTATCCTGCTCAACATTTGGCTGGGTGGCTCGCACGCATTCGACCTTGCGCTGAACACGGCATCCATCGGCGTGATCTTCACGTGGGGCTCGATCTTCGCGAGCCAGATCGCACTGCGGAAGAAGCGCGGCAACGTCTCCAGCCTGCCGATGCCCGGTTCGCCGTGGACCAGCTGGGTGGGTCTCATCGCCCTGCTGGCCATCACAGTGCTGATCGGCTTCGATTCCATGACGGACAAGGAAACCGGCGAGGTCTTCCTGCTTGGCCTGTGGACCCTCGCCACCATTCCGTTCTTCGCCCTGGTGCTGTGGCTCGGATGGCAGAAGGTCAAGAACAACGAACCCAAGAGCGAGCTGTTCAGCTAAGGCTCAAGTTCTTAACGCTTCAACGCTTCAAACGTCCGACGGCGCGTGCCTCCATTTGGGGGGCGCGCGCCGTTCGCGTTGTGGGGGCCTGCTTTGCGCTTTATGCGTGGGGGTGAGTCGTGCAGAGTGGGCCTCGCAACGAGCACCCCCCCGGTTGGGAGTGTCGGGGGTCGGGTCTAGGCTCGATGTATGGAACACACCACCACCCTGACGCAGCACGTCAACGCAAGCCCGGAGAAGGTTTGGGCCGTCATCTCGGACATTCCCGGCTCGGCCGGCACGCTCTCCGGCATCGACTCAATCCAGATGCTCAGTGAGGGCCCCTATGGTGAGGGCACCCGCTGGAAAGAGACCCGGACCATGGTGGGTAGGCAGGAGACTGTCGAGATGTGGGTTTCCGAGACCGACCCTCCGCGCAGCACCACGATCAAGGCGCTCCAAGGCGGCGCGGACTACACCAGCCGATTCACCTTGAACGAGCGCGACGGCGGCACGGATCTGGCGCTGACTTTCGGCGCAGAGATGATAAATCCCAGCCTTCTCAGCAAGGTGGGCATGGCCCTGTTCGGGAAAATCGGGATGAACATGACCCGCAAGGCCCTCGGCAAAGACCTCGCTGAGATCGCAGCCAAAGCGGAATCGCTCTGATGGCGGCAGCGAAGGTTGCGGCACCTAAAATTTCGCCTGTGCGGTTGGACGAATTGCGTGACGACGACGCTCCGGACTTCCAGCGTGGCGAACGGTACGACGGCGTCCGGCTCACCCGGGTTTCTGCCGACGGAGAGGAGCTGAGCGGCGCCGATTTCATTGAGTGCGAGCTAAACGGTGTCTCCTTCAACGAAACGCAGCTGCGGGGGGTGCCACCTTCCGCGAGTGCATCTTTTCCGAGCCGTATGCTCCGGTCTTCATGGCGGCCCGCACTTCCTGGCAGGACGTGGAGATCACCAATCCACGGTGGGGGGGTCTGCCGAACTGTATGAGGGGGGAACTGGCGCTCCGTCCGTATTGACGGCGGCAAGCTGGACTATGTAAACCTGCGCGGCTCCAAGCTTATGGATATCCAGATCTCCGACTGCATCATCAATGAGCTCGACCTCGGGGGGGCTGCACGGGAACGCGGCTGGCACTGAAGAACTGTACTATCGGCACGCTGGATGTCACGGGCGCCAAGCTGAAGGACGTGGATCTGCGCACCTCGGAGTTCCGGGGGGGAATCAACGGACTGGCAGGGCTTGCAGGAGTGGTGATCGATGACTACCAGCTGAGCCTTATGGCGCCGCTGCTGGCTGGCCACTTGGGAATCCGGGTGGTCTGATCCGGGCTGGGGCCGGTCTCTGCTGGTCCGTAACTGCGGACTCAACTGTTGACCGGCCCGCTGGGCCGTGTAATCTTTATAGAACGAACGGTCGGTATATTATTCCGAGCCGGTCCCTTTCACTTCGCGAAGGATGTTCTCATGGTCGAGGCTTTTCTTGTTGGCGGCGCGCGTACGCCTGTAGGTCGCTACGGTGGGGGGGCACTGTCCTCCGTTCGCCCGGACGATCTCGCAGCATTGGTGGTCCGGGAAGCAGTGGCGCGTGCCGGCGTCGACCCTGACTCCATAGATGAGGTAATCCTCGGCAATGCCAACGGCGCGGGGGAGGAAAACCGGAACGTGGCCCGCATGGCCACCCTTCTGGCCGGTCTCCCCCCCTCCACATCCCCGGCATCACGGTGAACCGCCTGTGCGCCTCAGGCCTCAGCGCGATCATCATGGCCAGCCAGATGATCAAGTCCGGAGCTGCGGACATCGTGGTGGCGGGTGGCGTTGAATCCATGAGCCGGGCGCTTGGGTGCAGGAGAAGCCGACCACGGCGTTCGCCAAGCCCGGGCAAATCTTCGATACGTCCATCGGCTGGCGCTTCGCCAATCCGCTCTTCACCAAGGGCGAGCTTTCCCGCGACGGCAAAATGACCTACTCCATGCCTGAAACGGCGGAGGAAGTGGGCCGCGTGGACAATATCTCCCGCGAGGATGCTGACGCCTTTGCTGTCCGCTCCCACGAGCTTGCGCTGGCCGCCATCGCCGGTGGCCGGTTCAAGGATGAAATTGTCCCCCCCGTCACGGTGAAGACCCGAAAGTCGGAGACCGTGGTGGACACTGATGAAGGCCCTCGCGAAGGCACCACCATGGACGTTTTGGCCGGGTTGCGGCCCGTCGTTCCTGGGGGGTTCCGTGGTCACCGCCGGCAACTCATCCACGCTCAACGACGGCGCCTCGGCCATCATCGTTGCTTCTGAGGCCGCCATCAAAAAGTTCGGCCTGACGCCCCGCGCCCGCATCATCGACGGCGCCTCGGCAGGATGCGAACCGGAAATCATGGGCATCGGCCCGGTCCCCCCCGCCACCCAAAAGGTCCTGGCACGGTCCGGCCTCACGGTGGATCAGTTGGGCGCCGTGGAACTCAATGAGGCTTTCGCTACGCAATCGCTGGCGAGCATGCGTCGCCTTGGGCTGAACCCGGACATCGTGAACAACGACGGCGGTGCCATCAGTTTGGGGGCACCCGTTGGGTTCCAGCGGCTCGCGTATAGCTATTACGCTGCTGGGCCGCATGGAAGGCGAGCTCGCTTCATCTTCCGGACCTAAGCTCGGGTTGGCCACCATGTGCATCGGTGTCGGACAGGGCACCGCGATGCTGCTGGAAGGCGTGTAATGGCACTGGATGCGAAAGACTTCACCACACTTCTCATCGAGGAACGCGAAGACCGGCTCACTGTTCTGCTGAACCGTCCAGAGGTCCGTAACGCGATCGACCAGACAATGGTGGACGAACTCCACCTTGTCTGCGCCGAACTCGAGCGGAATCCCAAAGTGCTGATTATTGCCGGGACCGAGGGCGTTTTTGCCTCCGGTGCGGACATCGGACAGCTCCGCGAACGTCGGCGCGACGATGCCTTGCAGGGGGGATCAACTCCACGATCTTTGTCCGCATCGCCAAATTGCCCATGCCCGTTATCGCGGCCTTGGACGGGTACTGCCTTGGCGGGGGGGAGCCGAGCTCGCCTACGCCGCCGATTTCCGCATCGGCACTCCGAGCGTCCGCATCGGCAATCCGGAGACCGGGCTTGGGATCCTGGCTGCAGCTGGAGCCAGCTGGCGGCTCAAGGAGTTGGTGGGGGGGAGCCCAAAGCCAAGGAGATCCTCCTGGCCGGTGCCGTGCTCCGCGCGGAAGAAGCCTACGGATCAGCCTGATCACGGAGATCCATGAAGCTCCTGAGCTGATGGATGCAGCCCACAAACTGGCCGACAGGATTGGACGCCAGGACCCTCTGGCGGTGCGAATTACCAAGTCGGTGTTCCATGCCCCGGCTGAAGCCCATCCGCTAATCGACACACTCGCCCAGGGGGGGATCCTTTTCGAGTCCCAGGCCAAGTTTGATCGCATGCAGGCGTTCTTGGACAAGAAATCGGCGAAGGCTCCACAAGACACAGCCGCGAGCGATGCTGCCGCACCCGACGCCGAGGTGCCCGCCACTGCCGCTCCGACGCAAGACAGGACACAGAAATGACCGAAGTTCCCGCCATCCCGCACGTCGTTGGAGTCCTCGGCGGTGGCCGTATGGGTGCTGGTATTGCACATGCGTTCCTTACTAAGGGCGCCACCGTCATCGTGGTGGAACGCGATCACGAGGCAGCGGCCGGAGCGCAGGGTCGCGTTGCTGATGCCATAGCCAAGTCCGCCGCCCGGGGGGGCACCTTAAGCGAAACGCCCGAAGAAGCAATGTCCCGCTTCAGCACCTCCACGGACTACGAGTCCTTCATCCACTGCGGCCTGGTAGTGGAGGCCGTGCCTGAGGACTACGACCTCAAGGTGACAGCCTGAAGGCTGTGGAGGACCACTTGTCCGCCGATGCTTACCTGGCGTCGAACACGTCCTCGCTCTCGGTCACCGGGCTCGCCAACGAACTTCGCCGTCCAGCCAACTTTGTCGGCCTGCACTTCTTCAACCCGGTGCCCGCGTCCACCCTGATTGAGGTGGTGCTGGCCAAGGGGACTTCTCCCGAACTGGCTGAGGCGGCGAAAAACTGGACTGAGGCTCTCGGCAAGACCGCCGTCGTCGTCAATGACGCTCCGGGCTTTGCGTCCTCAAGGCTCGGCGTCGCCATTGCCCTTGAAGCGATGCGCATGGTGGAAGAGGGAGTGGCGTCGGCGGAAGACATCGATGCTGCCATGGTCCTCGGATACAAGCACCCCCACAGGCCCGCTAAAGACCACTGACATTGTTGGCTTGGATGTCAGGTTGGGCATTGCAGAGTACCTTCACTCCACCCTGGGCGACCGTTTCGCTCCGCCGCAGATCCTCCGCGACAAAGTGGCGCGCGGCGAGCTGGGACGTAAGACGGGCAAAGGCTTCTTCGACTGGAAAGACTGAAACCCCGGGCCGGTTAGGCTAACCGGGTGACTTCAATCGAACCCATCACCCTGACCGGACAATTCGTGACGCTGGAACCGTTGAGCCAGGAACACCATGACGGCCTGGCAGATGCAGCCCGGGACGGCGATCTCTGGAAGCTTTGGTACACCTCCGTCCCGACGCCGGAGGCATGGCCGCGGAAATAGATCGCCGCCTGGACCTACAGGCAAAAGGGTCCATGGTGCCCTTTGCCACGCGCTCCAACGCGACGGGCAAGCTGATCGGTATGACAACGTACATGAACATCGACGCCGAGACGCCTCGCTTGGAGATCGGATCCACGTGGAACGCCGCGTCGGCGCACGGCACGGGGACCAACCCCCCCGATTCGAAGTTGCTGCTCCTGCGGCACGCTTTCGAAACGCTCGGCTGCCCGGCCGTGGAGTTCCGCACACACTGGATGAACCAGCAGTCCCGTGAAGCCATTGCCCGGCTCGGCGCCAAACAGGACGGCGTCCTTCGAAGCCACTCCCGCAGCAAGGACGGCGCCCTCCGCGACACAGTAGTGTTCTCCATCCTCGACCACGAATGGCCCGCGGTCCGGAACGGGCTGGAGTTCCGGCTGGCGAAGTACGGCGCATAGCTGGTCTTACCAAAAGTAGGGTAGCCAGACGTCTATACCGCGTTGCCTGCCAGGCGTAACCTTGCCAACACATTGCCCCCCCGTACGCGGCCGACGGGTGGGCGAGCCGCGAAGTGACCCTTTTGATGGATCACCGGAGCCCCCCCAAAGAGCAGCATGAAGGGGAAGCATCATGGCAACTCATCGAGCACGACGCCGGAACTTGGCTTTTGCAGGCGGACTCGCCGCCCTGGCACTCACCTTAGGATTCACGGCCAGTCCGGCGACCGCCGCACCGCCGCCACCAGTTGATTACGTAGCTCTCGGGGATTCATACACAGCGGGGACTGGAGCGGGCGGGTTGTATGCAGACGCCTTTGTTGGCAGAGCGAGGGCGGCTACGTGGATGTGGTTGCCGAGACAGGCCGCGTGAACCTTTTGGAGAACGGGGGGGCGTGCCATGGGGGGGCGCTCCTGTTCCCTGTCTTCGGAGTGCCCATTCCATCGGTTTCGGAGCAAATAGACATTCTGGGAAGTGACCTTGCAGCGGCGGAGCTCGTCAGTATTACGGCCGGTGCCAATGACATTCGGAGCGGGGGGGATGCCCTGGTTGCTTGCCTCACGCAGACACTCGTCGTCTGCCAGGCTGCTGTGAATAGTGCCATGTCACTCTTGCCGGGCCTCGAGTTGACGCTGGCAGAGTTTTATAAGGACCTCGCTGAAGCAGCGCCAAATGCAACCATCGCGGTGATGGGTTACCCCCCCAGGCTCTTTGATCCCGTCAACGGCGTGCCCATTATTTCCGTGGAGCACCAGATTGAGGTCAACCGGGCCGTCGATGCCCTCAACATGACTATTGAAGCAGCGGTGGAAGCCAGTGATGCCAATGCGGTGTTCGTTGACGTGACCAAACGATTCCGCGGGCATGCAGTCAATTCCGCGGAACCGTGGGTTGTGCTGGTCCCGGCTCCCGTGCCCCCCCATTCGAGCGGCTGCCGGACGCCAATTTCCATCCAAATCCGGCCGGGCATCAGGCATACGCTGCAGCCCTCCTGTCCACCATCAAGCCCGCCCAACTGGCCAAGAAGTAGCCCGTTCGCCGAGGGGCGGGCTTTCGGGACAAAAGGCCCGCGATAACCCCCCCGAGAGCTAACCCCCCCTCGGCGAGCTCACAAATACGTGCCCGTCACAACGCCACGCTCTCGCCCGCAAGCGCACTCCGCACTGAGGTCCAGGACTTCAGCACCTCCAGCACAGCGGGATCGCGTTCGGCCAGGATGGCTTGTCGGTACGAGTCCTCAAGCAGGGAATCCACGGAAACGCGGGCGCCGGTGGAAGCGCTGAGGATCGCGGCCTCCACCATGGCCAAGCTCATGATGTTCTGGTGAACCCGTCCCATCGGCGTGCTTCCCGTGCGCACAGCGGCCACGAAGTCCCGCAAGGACCCGGCGATTTCCTGGCCAGGATCCTCGGCACCGGCGGCATCGCCGGAAACGGGACCGGAGGAGACCGGTTCATTGTCGCCGTCCCACAAGACCGTGCCATGCTCCCCCCCACTGATCCGCCATGAGGCGTTCCATGAGGTCTCCTGGCCAGGGCTGCACCAGCTGCCGGTGAACACAAAGCGCTCGCCGCCGGTCATCTCGAAGATGGCCGTGGAACCTGCATCTCCGCGATACCAGCTCCATGGCGGGTTGTACTCCTCGCAGAATACGGAAACGGGATCGGCGTCGAGCAGGAAGCGGGCCATGTCGAACTGGTGAATGGCCATATCCAGCAGGAGCGGGTGATCCATGGCGTCGCGGAAACCGCCGAAGTGGGGGGGGCCTTGAAGAACTCGGCTGACACGATTCCAACGGATCCCAGGCGGAAGACAGGCGTTTGGCCGAAAATAGCTGGCGGTTGTAGCGCCGGGACTGGCTGACCATGAACAGCTGGCTGTGAAGCTCTGCGGCGGCGGCCAGCGAGAGTCCTTGCGCCACAGTGGAAGCCACTGGTTTCTCACCGAGGACCGGCAAGCCAGAGGCAAGCGCCTCGGTGGTGATCGGATGATGCGCGGCAGGGACGGTGACGTTGATGACCGCCTGAGCGCCGACGTCGGACGCCAACTGAGCGGTACCCGCACCAATGGGGGGGAGGTCGGGGGGGCGCCCCAAGGACGCTGCCGCCTCAGAGGCAGCCGTAAGGTCAAGATCAACGATGCCCGCCAGCTCAACCAACGGCGACTCTTCCACGGTCCGGAGCCATGCGCGTCCCATGCCTCCCGCACCGACTACGACGACGCGGAGGGGGGGAGTTCCGTCGTCGGGAATGGTAGCGAAGGGCGTGCTCACGCGTTGGCTCCCTGGTAGCTCTTGCCGTTGAAGAAGTCATTCGTCTCGTAGCGAAGCAGCTCCGGAACAGCGCGTTCGGGGGGGCGGTCGGTAACGGCCCACTCCACGGCGTTGGCGATCACGCGACGGACGTCCTTGTGGTGGTAGACGGGGGTAATCCTGGTCGCCGGGGCTGAAGAAGAAGATCTTGCCGTGACCGCGCCGGAACGTGCAGCCCGAACGGAAGACTTCGCCGCCGCTGAACGAGCTGATGAACACCAGTTCCTCGGGCGTGGGGGATGTCGAAGAACTCGCCGTACATTTCCTGCTGCGGGATCTCGATGGGGTGGGGAACGCCCTTGGCGATGGGGTGCGTGGGGTCCACGGTCCACACAAGTTCGCGGTCCTGCTCGGAACGCCAACGTAGCGTGCACGAGGTTCCCATGAGCTTGGTGAAGATCTTGGACCAGTGCCCGGAGTGCAGCACGATCAGGCCCATTCCGGCCAAGACGTGGCGGTGGACGCGTTCCACGATCTCGTCCTCAACATCTGCATGGGACATGTGTCCCCCACCACGTAAGCACGTCGGTGTTGGCGAGGACTTCCTCGGTGAGGCCGTGTTCCGGTTCGTCCAGGGTTGCGGTCCGGACCTCGACGGCGGTACCCAGGTTCTCCTCGATGCCCGCCTTGACGGCGCCGTGCATACCGTCCGGGTAGAGGCGGGCTACCAGTTCGTCGCGCTTCTCGTGGCGATTCTCGGACCATACGGTGACGCGGATGGGCTTGCTCTCAGTCATGATTTCTCCTCTGAAGGTGTGGGGGGGCGGTCTACTTGACCGCACCGCCGGTGGTGCCGGCGGCGATGTATTTTTGGGCCGCGACCAGCAGGACGATGGCCGGGATGGAGGCGAGTACCGCCGTCGCCATGACGGAACTCCAGTCGTTCACGTAGGCGCCGATGTACTGGAAGATGCCCAGAGTGACGGGTCGGACGGCCTCGGTTGTGGTCAGGGTCAGTGCGAACAGGAAGTCGCTCCACGCGAACAGGAACGTGAACAGCCCTGCGGTGATCAGGGAATTCCGGCTCAGCGGAAGCACGATCGACCAGAACGCCCGGAGGTGTCCCGCCCCCCCGTCAACCCGTGCGGCCTCGATCACCGAGGACGGCATGCCGTTCATGAAGGCCCGGATGATCAGGATGGCGAACGGGATGCCGTGGGCCGAGTCAGCCAGGATCAGTCCGGGGGGGATGGAGTTCAGCAGACCGAGATCGTTGTAGGCGGTGTACAGGGCGTTGGCCACAACGATTCCCGGGATCATCTGGCTGATGAGGATCGCGAACAGGACCACTCCTGCGCCGCGGACCTTGAAGTAGGCCAAGGCATAGGCGGCCGGGGGCGGCAATGGCCAGGCTCAGAGCGACGCTGCCCAGCGAAATGATGAGGCTGGTTCCCAGGTTGCCTGCTTGCTCGTTGATGGCTGTGGCGTAACCCGTGAAGTCCGGCTTCACGGGGGGGAACCACGAGGTTTCCAAGGTGGTGCCGTTGGGTTGCAGGGAGGCGTTGACCATCCAATAGACCGGGAACAGCATGATGGCCAGGAAGAAGATGGCAAGTGCCGTGTAGCCCCAGTTCTTGCGTCCCGTTGGTTTTGGGACGGTACGCCGGAGTGTGGGGGGGCTTTCAGTACGGTTGTCATGCTGTCCTCACTCGTCCACTGCGCGTCGGCTGGCCCGCAAGTACAGGACTGCGAAGACCAGGGAGATGATCACCAGCACGTTGCCCAGGGCCGCACCTTCACCGAACTTGAATTCGTGGAAGGAGAGGTTGTAGGACTGCGTCGCGATGGTCTGGTGGAATTGGCGGGCCCGCCGTTGGTGAGGCCCAGGATGATGTCCAGCACCTTGAGCGTGTAGACGACGCCGAGCACCAGGACCACGCTCACCACTGGCCGCAGCATGGGCCAGGTGATGTGCCGGAAGGCTTCCAACCGGTGGCACCGTCCAGTGATCCGGCCTCGTACAGTTCGTCCGGGATTTCCTGCAGGCCGCCGTAGAGGATGGTCAGGTTGAACGGGATGCCGATCCAAATGTTCACCCCCCACCACGGCAATGAGGGCCAGCGAGGTGCTGGTGAGCCACGGAATACCGGTATCGATGATGCCGAGGTCACCCAGGAAACGGTTCAGCGCGCCACTGTCCTTATCCAGGATCCAGCGCCACACAGCACTCGAGACGATCAGGGGAAGGAGCCAGGGAAGCAGGAGCAGGGACCGGAGGATTCCGTTGAGCGGGAACTTGCGCTGGAAGAAGATGGCCAGCGCCAGCCCGATCACGAACTGGCCGATAATGGAGCCGATGGTGAACAGGACGGTGTTCAGCAGCGAGGTTGAGAACAACGACGACGACAATACAGTCACGTAGTTGGTGAACCCTACCCAGGGGCTTCTCCGGTGAAGAACGTGGAGGTGGTGTATTCCTGGAAGCTCATGACCACGTTCTTGACTACCGGATAGCCGAAGAACAACGTCATGTAGACACTGCGGGGACCAGGAAGAGCCACTGGAAGATGCGCTCGCGGCGTTGTCGGCTGCGGCGCCTGGGTGCCGGTTTTTCGATCCCTGAGCCGCGGGTTTTCACGGCTGTGCCGGCGGCCTGCCCTTCTGAATGAGGTAAATCGGTAGCAAGTGACATGACAGGCTGCCTACTGACCCTGGGCTTGCTTGAGGGCGTCGGCCGGGGGGGAGGCGTTGCCCGTCAGTGAGGTCTGGATGGCTGTGTAGATCTTGGTGGCCTGTGCCGGCCATTCCTCGCCGAGCTGGCCGGTGCGTGCGCGGGCTGTTTTGATCAGCTCGGTGAACGTGGCGAGCTTGGGGGGGTTGTCGCTGGCGAACTTGTCCGAGAGCGTGGTCTTGGAGGGAATGGTGTTGCGGGCGGTAGCCATGGCGAGCTGGTTCTCGTCGCTGTTCAAGCAGGCAACCATCTCTGCTGCCTTGGCTTGCCGGGCCTTGTTCCCGGTCTGCGGGACAGTCCATACCTCGCCGCCGAGCGGAGCCACGGACGTCTGTCCGGTTTCACGCACAGGAATCTTCACTACGCCGTACTGAAGCGTGGGCTGCTTGTCCAACGCCGGGATCTGCCACGGTCCGTTGACCATCATGGCGGCCTTGCCCGCCAGGAACTGGTCTTTGACATCAGCCTGGGTCCAGTTGAGGGCAGAGGAGGAGACCGAACCGCTCTTGACCAGGTCGGTCCACAGTTGCAGTGCCTGCTCGGTCTCCTTGGTGTCGATCTTCTTCTCATCGCCACCGTTGGACCACATGACAGGAAGGAACTGCCATGTGCTCGTAGGTCGGGTTGGCGTTGAATGCCAGTCCGTACTGGTCACCAGCAGTGAGCTTTGCGGAGGCTGCCTTGAGCTCATCCCACGTTGTGGGCGGAGTGACGCCGGCCTTGGCCAGGATGTCCTTGTTGTAGAACAGGGCGATGGTGTTCACAGTGGGTGCCAGGCCGTACACCTTGTCCTTGTACGTGCCGGCGCTCAGCACGCCTTCAGCGAAGTTTTCCGTGCTGACTTTGAAATCGGCAAGGGGAGCCAGGGCGCCGGTGGCCGCGATTTGCTGGAGATCCGGGTTGTCCAACATGAGGACGTCAGGGAGGGTCTTGGAGGAGGACTGTTGGAGGACCTTGGAAATGAGTGATTTTCCGGGGACAGTTTCCCGCTTGACTGTTACGCCAGCTGGGTGCCGCATTTGGTTAGGGCATCGCCGATGAACGACTTGTCCGGCTCGTTGTTGTAGTAGTCCATCACGGAGAGTTCCGTGACGGCCTCGGAGGACGAGGCGGGGGGTGGAGGTGCCGCAGCCGGAGATGACCAGCGGCAGGCCGACCAGGGCGGCCACTGCCAGTGCGAGCGGACGGGATGTCCTTTGTGCTGACTTCATTGTCTGTTCCTTCTTCTGGGGATCGATTTATCGATGCGTATCGACGATGCGTATCGATGAGTTCGGAAAGGGATGCGGATCGGGGGGCTACAGAGAGGGACTTAGCTGCCGTGGGGTGGGCGGAGCGTGCTTGAACGGTGCGTAATGACCGTAGGTACCAGTTCCAGGGATTCGTGTGGTCCGTGGTTCTCGGCTTCGAGGAGGTCGCAAATAATCTTCACCGCGCGGCGGGAAACTTCTGCCGGACGGAGGTCAATGGTGGAAAGCGGAATGGGCTGGAGTTCAGCCAGGGTGGGGGGAGCGCTGCCAATGACGGAGACATCCACCCCCCGGAGTCAGGCCGCGGTTGTTCAACACCCGACGGAGTACGTCCTGGACAGTCCCGTCCGGTGCAATGAACGCCGGAACTCCGGTGGTTTCGGCAAGAGCCTTGTCAACAGAGGTGGCGATGACATCGCGGTCGGTGCCGCCCGGCAGGTGCAGTACGCGGACGCCGGCATCTTGGGCCGCCTTGTCGGTGCCGGACATGAAGCGTTCTACGTAATTTACGTGGCGCTCCACCACCTCCGGTTGCCAACCGATCACGGAAATGACACTGTGTCCGGCCGCTGCCAGATCTTGGACGCATTGTTCCCCGGCCATTTCAAAGTCCGCATCGATGCAGACCAGGCCGGAGGGGTCGTGCGGGATTCCGATCAGCACCACGGGTACGTTAAGGCTGCGAACCACGGGGGAGGCGTTCGTCATCCCCCCCTTCAACCTGCATGAGGATCAGGCCGTCGCAAATCTGCTGGCCCACCACGCGCTTCAGCGGTGCGCCTTCGTCCTCTGTGACCAGGAGAATGTCGTGATCATAGAGTCTGGCGGTGTTGGCGATGACGGACACGAACTCCATGATCGAGGCCATGTGCAGTTCGGGTATGAAGGGGATCACCAGGCCGATGACCCGGGTCTTGCGGCTGGCAAGGGCACGAGCGCCGGCATTGGGTTGATAGGTCAACTGCTGAATAGCGTCTTCAACCTTTTTGCGGGTCTTCTCGGAGATCGGCCGCTTGCCACTCAAAACATAGGAGACCGTGCTTTGAGCTACTCCGGCGGCTTGGGCGACGTCCTTGCTGGTGGGCATGCCCTGACCTCCTTGTGCTCTCTGCTGAACAGTTCCTGTGGCTTGTCGATACGTATCGTCGATGCGCATCGAGAATGAGTATGACATGGGTCACTCAGCCTCCGCAAGACCTCATTCCCAAACTTTGTGCTTAGCTGGCTCCTATGGATGGGACGACTTCAGCTCACCAGGCGTCCACTGGGACGGTGCCGTCAACGCATGGCCGATCGCCGGGGGGGACGTGTACCGGATGGGGGGGCGCCACGAATGGGTCACGGAAGCCGGGTGGCAGCAGATGTACGACGACGGCGTCCGCACCGTGATCGACCTCCGCGCCTCGCGCGAGCGGCGGCAACGCGACACCGATCCCGAGGTGCCGGACGACGTGAAGGCGCGTATCGACGTCGTGCATTGCCCAACGGAAGATCCGGACCATCGGGACTTCAGCGAGCTTTTCGGCCCGTACCTGAAGGACCCTGCGCAGTACGGTGATTATCTTGAGCTGTTTGCTGACAAAATCGCGGCGGTCTTCAAAGCCATTGCGGCGTCGCCCGGCAAGGTGGTGGTTCACTGCTCGGCGGGAAGGGACCGTAGCGGCGTGATCGCTTTGATCCTGCAGCGATTGGCCGGGGTTGGTGATGAGGAAATCGTGCACGGATACGAACTCGCAGCGCGGGGGATCAACGAACGGCACCGCACCCACGGGGCGCCGCATGCCCACGATCCCTACCTGTCCGAGACCGCGCTGGAGGCCATGTTGACCGAGCGGCGCGCGAGTCTGAGGGCATTCCTTGCGTCGCTGGATGCGGCCGCGTTCCTGACAGATAACGGCGTTTCCGGTCCGGAGTTGACCGCCGTCCGGGCGAAACTCGGAGTAGCCAGCGCTGCTAAGATGCAGAGTTGACTAATCTCTGACATGGATGGATCCGCATGACTTCCGGCGCCCGCGTCACCATCGTGACCCGAACCAAGAACCGACCCATCTTCCTGGCACGTGCTTTGGATGACATCTTCGCCCAGACCTTCCAGGATTTCGAGCTGGTGATAGTCAACGACGGCGGTAACCCGGCCGACGTCGAACACCTCACCTCCCAGCGGTCGGAAGCGGAACGGTCCCGCATCACCACCATTCACCATGCTGAGTCAGCCGGCATGGAGGGGGGGCATCGAACGCTGGCCTCAAGGCCGGTTCCGGCGAGTTCGTGGTGATTCATGACGACGACGACTTCTGGGCCCCCCCGAGTTCCTGGCCCGCACAGTGGCCTACCTTGACGATCCCGCGCACGCTGCTGAAAGCGGTGTGATGGTGCGTACCGAGATCGTCATCGAGGAGCTTGTGGAGGACAGGATCGAGCCCATCCGCCGCGAAATCTTCTGGGCCGACATGCGGCAGATAACGCTGGCAGACATGCTCAAGATCAACCGCGCGGTTCCTATTTCTTTCCTGTACCGACGCAATCTTCACGATCATGTTGGCTACTACAACGAGAACCTGCCGGTGGTGGGCGACTGGGAATTCCACCTTCGCGTCCTGAGCCACTCGCGTGTTGGCTTCCTCGACGGCGAACCTCTCGCCTTCTGGTCGCAGCGGCCGGAATCCGCAGGGCACCACAGCAACAGCATCTTCGCGAAGGTTGCTGAGCATGCACAGTACGACGCCCTGGTCCGCGACGATTACCTCCGCGACCAAGCCGCGCAGGGTGGACTCGGCACCATGCTTTACCTGACGCGCGTCCTTTCTGAGCAAGAGGAACTCATCGTTGCCCAGCAGCGACGCCTGGATGAGTCCGCAGCCAAGCTCGACCACATCCTGGAACGCCTGGAGGCGCTGAACCAGACCGTGGTTGTGCGGACCAGCGTGGGGGGGAGTTCTTGAAGAAGCCCATGCTTTTGGTGCGGAAGTTGCTCAGGCGGGGGGGCTAGGCGATTCCCGCGCGGAAACGCCCAGGGTATGAATCTTCACTTCATATAAGAACAACGTATCGACGAACCCCAATGATGCACCCTAATATCGCGATCAGGCCGCAAGTTATGCGGCCTTTTCGTTCGCATCGAACATGGGGGGGTCAAATGAGGGGGGGCAACTCACGCAGCCGTTTTCGGCTCGCTTTAACACTAGTGGCAGGAATTATCCTTGCCACGCTGCCGGCCGGAATCGCATCCCCCCCGGCACTGGCGGCAGCCACAGCAAGTATTTCAGGGACCGTCACGGTGCCCGCTGGCGTGGACGTTACGAAGATTCGGGTGAGCAGCAGCGGACCAAGCTACAAATCCGTGTATGCCAAGAGCAGTGGACAGTACAGCCTTACCGGGCTGGAGGCCGGCCAG
Source organism: Paenarthrobacter nitroguajacolicus JCM 14115 (assembly GCA_001313365.1). The sequence continues at coordinate 34,833 of BBFS01000012.1, read as the reverse complement.
TACAAGGTTGATTTCCGGGAGGACACGGAAGTGCCATCGGTGTACGGCACGTACTACGGCTCCGTCGACTACGACCTCGCGACACTTATTACCGTAGGTGAAGGTGCCGCCGTCGCAGGTATTAATCAGACGCTCAAGACTGGTGGCATCATCACCGGGAGCGTCACCGTTCCAGCTGGCGCGGATCCCACCAAGGTCTACGTCAACGCGTACAGCGACAACGGGGGGCTCAGGCTACGGCGCTGTTAAGGCGGACGGGACATTCAAGGTCACCGCGCTGGCGACTGGCAATTACAAAGTTTCGTTCCGATACGTCAACTACACGGCATCGCCTGTGGTGGATGCCTACTATCCGGGTGGCGGCTTCGACACGGCAACGCTGGTAGCGGTGGCTGAGGGGGGGAAGACCACACCTGGAATAAACCAGGCGCTCAAACCTGCCGCCATCATTTCAGGAAAGATTTCGGTACCAGCCAACTCGCCCGCCTTCTCTGGGTACGTAATGGTCATGAAGGGTCCTGACTTTTCGCTCAACGCTTCGGCAGGGTCCGATTACATTGGCGACGTGGACTCCAGCGGCGAATATGCAATCGGGGGGGCTTGAGCCTGGGACGTACAAAATCAACTTCAGGCCGTTCGGCGGCACCTGGGCGCAAATGTGGCACGGTGGCGTTGCCGGATTCAGCACCTCCCCCCCGACCCTGACGGTCACCCAGGGGGCAACAGCTCGGCGGACTCCAGGACACGGCTGTTGCAGGTGGTTCAATATCGGGTTCGGTGGCTGGCGGCACCAATCAATATGTCACTGCTGTAGCCGCGGATGGAACTGTGGTCGGAGGGGGGGCATCCGCTTCAAATCCTGCCACTGGGTACACCGTCAGTAACGTCTTCCCTGGAAGCTACAAAGTCCAGTTCAATCGCTCAAGTGGTGTGACTACTACCCAGGAAGCCCAGTATTACAAGGACCTCCCCCCCGAGTCCAGTGGCGCCGGAGGTGCTACATCGGTGACAGTCTCGGCAGGGCAGAACGCTGCGAATATTGATGCCACCACACGTACCGGCGGTACGGCTTCGGGCAAGGTTGTGGGCGCTGACGGCGCCCCTCTTGAGAACGTCCCGGTCCGCGTATACACAAAGGACGGTTCCTTGGTCACCCGGGCTGCCCGAACAGCGGTAGACGGAACGTTCAAAGTGACTGGGCTCAGCGCCGGGAATTACCTGGTGGCAGCAACATGCTCGGCGGGCCGCTGGGCCCGATCTTCTCCGGCAACACACGGTGGAAGCCAACGCCACGACTGTTGCTGCTGCACTCGGCCAGAATACGGACCTTGGGACGCTGAGCTATGCCACGGCCTCTCAAGGGACACCGTCGTTCTCGGATGTTCCGGTGGGTGCGCAGTTCTCTGCTGAGATTTCGTGGCTTGCTGAGAAGGGCATTTCCACTGGCTGGATCGAGGCCAACGGGTCTACGACGTTCCGACCGTTGCAGCCGGTGAATCGTGATGCGATGGCGGCGTTCATGTATCGGTTGGCGGGTAAGCCTGCGTTTGCGGCTCCTGCGGTGTCGCCGTTTGCGGATGTGCCTGTTGGTGCCCAGTTCTACAAGGAGATCACTTGGCTTGCGGCGCAGGGGGGGATTTCCACCGGGTGGGTTGAGGCTGATGGGTCCAAAACGTATCGGCCGTTGCAGCCGGTGAACCGTGATGCGATGGCGGCGTTCATGTACCGGTTGGCGGGTAAGCCTGCGTTTACGGCTCCTGCGGTGTCGCCGTTTGCGGACGTGCCTTCCGGGGGCGCAGTTCTACAAGGAGATCACCTGGCTTGCAGCTCAGGGGATCTCCACCGGGTGGACCGAGGCTGATGGGTCAAAGACGTATCGGCCATTGCAGGCGGTGAACCGGGACGCGATGGCGGCGTTCATGTTCCGCTACAACACAAAGTTCGGCTCCATCTAGCCTACGAATCAACCGGAAAGGTTGGTTCCATTTCGATGGAAGCCAACCCTTTCTGGCTAGGCGGGTTCAAATAACATCGGCGTTTAGAATAATTGGTTTTCTCCATTAGGATCGCGAGGGGGGGCCGCCATTTGCGGCCCCTTCGTTCGCATGAAACATGGGGGGGGACCCATGAGGGGGGGTTATTCTCGCGGCCGTTTTCGGCTCGCTCTCACTCTATTAGCAGCACTCATCTTGGGTGCCTTGCCTGCCGGGATCGCATCCCCCCCGGCGTTTGCAGCAACTACGGGCAGTATCTCAGGAACGGTCACTGTGCCTGCGGGCGTGGATGTCACCACAGTTGCCGTGCAGACTTCCGGAGGCCCGTCCTATGTCAGGGCCCAGGTGAATGCCAACGGCAGCTTCTTACTCACTGGGTTGCAAGCCGGACAGTACAAGGTTGGCTTCTCCCAGTATCCCGAGAACCAGCTCGCCTCCACATGGTATGGCAGCTATGCAGAAACCCAAGCGACTGTCGTTTCAGTCGCAGCTGGTGTGAGCGTCACTGGTATCAACCAAACGATGCAGCTGGCCGGTGCGATCTCCGGAAAAGTGATTGTTCCGTCCGGGGGGGTTGACGCATCAAAGATTACTGTTTTCGCCGGCCCGGAAGTTGGGAGCTATCGAACAGCCAGCGCATCCGCAGATGGAACGTTTACGGTCAGCGGGCTAGAGCCGGGTAACCTCTGGGTGAGTTTCTCTTACTTCGAGTCGCCGTCGCCGGTGGTCAGTGGTTATTACTCGACCTCTCCGGATGGTTCAAAAACACTCGTCAGCGTTTCAGAGGGTGCCACCACTACCGGAATCAACCAGACCCTGAAGCCAGCAGCCGTCATTTCCGGAAAGATCTCCGTTCCGGCTGGCTCTGCTGCCTTTACCGGTCAGGTCAATGCCATCAAGGGCCCCCGATTACGCGAACAGCGGTTATGCGGGAACCGCCTTTCTCCAAAGCTCGAACACCGGAAATTACGTCATCGGTGGCCTCGCGCCGGGCACTTACAAGATTCAGTTCCAAGCCCAGAACGGGTGGGCGAACATGTGGCATGGCGGTGTCTCAGGAAGCGACTCTTCGCCGTCGGTGACAGTGACTGAAGGGCAGCAGCTCGCGGGCATTCAGGACTCTGCCGTTGCGGCCGCCACTATCGCGGGTTCCATCGCGGGCGCACCTGCTCCGGGCCCCCACGATGAGTGGTCCGGGCATGAGTATTACTGCCATTGCCCAAGACGGCACTGTTGCAGCGTCTACGGTCATGGAAACGTCACAGACCACCTACGCGCTGAAGAACCTGTTGCCGGGTGCGTACAAGGTTCAGTTCAACCGGACCAAGGGATTCATCTCCAATTACGAGGCCCAGTTGTATAAGAACCTCCCGGAGTCCGGGGGCGCGGCAAACGCGACTCCCGTGACTGTAGCCGCCGGCCAGACCGTTTCCAGCGTCAACGCAACCGTTCGCCAGGGCGGAACGCTGACTGGGAAGGTTCTGGGCTCTACTGGTACTCCCCTGAACGGTGTGCGGGTCAACGTTTACACCAAGGATGAGTCTCTCGTTTCCCGTTTCTCCTACACCGCAGCGGACGGGACCTTCAAGGTCACCGGCCTGACCACGGGACTCTACTTTGTCTCAGCGGAACCTGCTGGTGAGTCCGGTCCGATCTTCTCCGGCAACGTTCTCGCAGAGGCCAGCGCCCGGTCCGTTTCCTCTTTCGTAGGCCAGAATACGGACTTGGCACGCTGAGCTACGCGACTGCGACGCAGGTACCCGGGGGGGCTTTGACGATGTTCCCCTAGGCGCCCAGTTCCAGAATGAAATCCTCTGGTTGGCCAACGAAGGAATCTCCACCGGTTGGGAAGCCAATGGGTCCAGGACTTACCAGCCCCTGACCCCCGGTGAATCGTGACGCCATGGCTGCGTTCATGTATCGGTTGTCGGGTGAGCCTGAGTTTACGCCGCCTGCTGTTTCTCCCTTCGCTGACCTCCCCCACGGACGCCAAGTTCTACAAGGAGATCACCTGGTTGGCGGAGAAGGGCATCTCCACGGGTTGGGAAGAGGCTGACAAGACCAAGACGTACCGTCCGTTGCAGCCTGTGAATCGGGATGCCATGGCTGCCTTCATGTACCGCTTGGCTGAACAGCCCGAGTTCACGGCGCCGGCAACTTCGCCGTTCTTTGATGTTCCTGTCGGCGCTCAGTTCTACAAGGAGATCACCTGGCTTGCAGCTCAGGGCATCTCAACGGGTTGGGCCGAATCAGCTGGCAAGTCCTTCAAGCCGCTGCTGCCCGTGAACCGAGATGCGATGGCAGCATTCATGTTCAGGTTTGACGCAAAGTTCGGCGCCATCTAGCCGAGTCACCGGTCTCAAGCCTGTACAAGTAAGGGTCGGTCTCCCACCAGGGAGGCCGACCCTTCGTTGTGTTCCAACCAAGCAGCAAAATTCCTGCTGTACTCCACCGGGCATTCATGTACCCTGTATATATTACCGAACGGCCGGTCAGTAATGTTGACTCCAGTCAGCAGGGACCGTGCCGATTTCACGTGCCTTGGAAGGACCCGTCGACGATGACCACTACCGCAGTCGCCCCCCCGGAAACCACAGCCGTTACAACCGTCCCCCCCAGCTATGTCCAGGATGCTTGGTGGACACCGGCAGCCGACGCCAGGAAAGTCCCGGTCCGTGATGCCAGCACCGGAGAAGTGCTGGCCAACGTCAGCACCGACGGACTGGACCTCGCCGCCGTCGTAAATTACGGCCGCACCACCGGGCAAACTGAACTTGGGAAGCTGACGTTCAACCAGCGCGCGCTCAAGCTCAAAGAGCTTGCCATGTACCTCAACGGGCGCCGCGAGGAGCTGTACGAATCCTCTTCGCAGAGCGGTGCCACCAAGATCGACAACATGATCGATATCGATGGCGGCATCGGTGTGCTCTTCACGTTCGGCTCCAAGGGCCGCCGCGAGCTGCCCAACTCACAGGTTGTGGTGGACGGTCCCATGGAGACGTTGTCCAAGGACGGATCGTTCGTCGCCGAGCACATCTACACCCGGATTCCCGGCGTCGCAGTCCAGATCAACGCGTTCAACTTCCCGGTCTGGGGGGGCATGCTGGAAAAGTTCGCTCCGGCGTTCCTCGCCGGCGTCCCCACCATCGTGAAGCCGGCCACGCCCACGGGTTACGTTGCTGCTGCGGCGGTCAAGGCAATCGTCGAGTCGGGAATTCTCCCGGCAGGATCCCTTCAGCTGATCTCCGGTTCTGCCCGCACCATCCTCGATGAGCTCGACTACCGCGACCTCGTTTCCTTCACCGGCTCGGCATCCACTGCCAACTCGCTTAAGGGGCACAAGAACGTGGTGCAGGGCGGCATCCGCTTCACCTCCGAGACCGACTCCCTCAACGCAGCCATCCTCGGCCCCCCCGACGCGGTCCCCCCCGGCACCCCCCCGGAGTTCGACGCTTTCATCAAGGCGGTGGTCACTGAGATGACCGTCAAGGCCGGCCAAAAGTGCACCGCGATCCGCCGCGTTATCGTCCCGCAGGAGCTGACGTCCGACGTCGCTGCTGCCGTCGGTGCGCGAATCAAGGAACGCGTCGTGGTTGGCGACCCGCGCGCGATGGCGTCACCATGGGCGCCTTGGCGTCGCTGGAACAGCTCGCGACGTCCGTGCGGCAGTTCAGTCAATGCTCGACGCCGGCGGTGAGCTTGCGTACGGATCTCTCGATTCGCCGTCGGTCACCTCCGTTGGCGGCGGCGTGGGCGTAGTGGAAGACGGTGCCTTCATGTCGCCGGTCCTCCTGAGCTGGGCAGACGCTGAAGCCGAAGAAGTTCACTCACTCGAAGCATTCGGGCCAGTGTCCTCGGTGATCGGGTACTCGGATCTCGCCGATGCCATCCGTCTGGCAGCCCGCGGCTCCGGCTCGCTGGTGGCATCGGTGTGCACCAACGATCCTTCGGTGGCGCAGGAACTGGTGCTCGGCATCGCTGCCCACCACGGCCGCGTTCACATGCTCAACCGTGAAGACGCGCGCTCGTCCACCGGCCACGGTTCCCCCCCGGTCCCACACTTGGTTCACGGCGGTCCCGGCCGCGCAGGTGGCGGCGAGGAGCTGGGCGGCATCCGATCCGTCCTGCACCACATGCAGCGCACGGCCATTCAGGGTTCCCCCAACATGCTGACCGCCGTTACGGGCCTCTGGCATACGGGCGCTGACCGGAACTTCACCGTAGATACCGAGGGGGAACACCCGTTCCGGAAGCACCTCTCCACCCTCCGCATCGGTGACGCTGTTCGCTCGGACCTTCGCGAGGTCAAGCTTGAGGACATCACTGCCTTCGCGAACTCGACGGGTGACACCTTCTACGCACACACCAACCAGGAAGCCGCCGAGGCCAACCCGTTCTTCCCCCCCGGTATTGTGGCCCACGGTTACTTGCTTTTGAGCTGGGCTGCCGGGCTCTTTGTTGAGCCAGCTCCGGGTCCCGTACTGGCCAACTATGGCTTGGAGAACCTGCGCTTCATCACCCCCCCTGTTGCAGCCGGCGACTCCATCCGGGTCACGCTGACGGCCAAGAAGATCACCCCCCCCGCGAGACCGACGAATACGGTGAGGTGGCCTGGGATGCCGTCTTGACCAATCAGAACGACGAAATCGTGGCCACGTACGACGTCCTCACCCTCGTAGAGAAATAGCCCTCTCTCACGTCCCGCGGGTTTGAGGGGGGTGGCTCTCTACCTACGACGAAACGCCTTTCCACGATACGTGGGAGGGCGTTTCGTCGTTCGGGGGGGTCCAATGGTCAGGAGGGGGGTGTCCGCCGGCGGATCCGGCTCCTGGACGATCGGCCGAAAGCTCGGAGTCCGCGGGATGTGAGAGACGGTCGGCGGGAAGCCCCCGGGGGGGATGTGAGAGAGGGTCGGCGGGAAGCCCCGGGGGGGGATGTGAGAGACGGTCGGCTGGAAGCCCGAGGGATGTGAGAGAGGGTCAGGCGGCCGTGTGGAGGCCGTCGAAGGCCATGGTGATGACGTCGTCGGCGAGCTTCTCCGGGGGGGACAGCGAGCGCCCGGTTTGTACCACTCCACGATCGAGTTGATGGTGCCGAACAGGAGGCGTGTGACGGTGCGCGGATCGATGTCCTGGCGCAGCGAGCCATCCTCGCGGGCAGCGGCAATCAGCTCGGCCACCTTGTGGTCGAAGGCGCGACGACGTTCCAGTGCATCACGCTCGATCTCCGTGTTGCCCCGCAATCGCAGCAGCAGGGTCACGAAGGGGGGGAGCCTGTCCACCAGCACCGCAATGGTCTGCCGCAGCACGAACTCCAGCCGAGCATCGGCGGGCCCGGACGTAGCGGCTGGCTCCTCCAGGATGCTTCCAGTCCTCCCAATGCGTGGTCAAGGGCGAGCTTCAGAAGATCGCCCTTGGACGGCACGTGGTGGTATATGGCTGACTTCGAGATCCCGAGGTTTTCGGCCAGGATGCCCATGGACGTAGCGTCGTACCCGTGGCGGTTGAAGACGTCGACGGCGATGCGGAGCACCGACTGCTGGTCATAACCGGGCCGTCCGCGCTTGGTGGTGGTCTCAGTAGGCATGCTGGCATTTTCTCACGATCTCTACGGGTGAACGCGTTCAGCCTTGGGGGGGCGCATGTCGTAAATCCGGCGGAGCTTACCGTTGGACCGCTCAAGGGAGCCGGGCTCTACAACGTCAACCACGCAAGATGACCCGACATGAATCTTGATCTGTTCACGCAAGGTGTGTGCCGCCGTCGTACCTGCCTCGGACGGAACGTTCTCGCGGCGCTCGATCTTCACGGTCAGGGATCCATGCGTTTGCCTTCGGGACGGGTAATTTCGAGCTGGAAGTGCGGGCTGAGCTCGGGGGGGATGCGCAGCGCGATTTCCTCGATCTGTGACGGGAACAGGTTCACACCGCGCAGGATGATCATGTCGTCGCTGCGGCCGGTGATACGGCCCATGCGGCGGTGCGCGGGCCGTGCGGTGCCCGGCAGCAGGCGGGTGAGGTCCTTGGTGCGGTACCGGATGATCGGCAACGCTTCCTTGGTGAGGGAAGTGAAGACGAGTTCGCCGGGTTCGCCGTCGGCCAGCACGGTCGAGTGGTCGAACGGATCGATGATCTCGGGGCGGAAGTGGTCCTCCCAGATGTGGCAGCCGTCCTGCGTTTCAACAGCTTCGCCGGCGACGCCCGGGCCCATGACTTCGGAGAGCCCGTAGATGTCCGAGGCTTTGATGTTCATGGTGGTTTCAAGCTCGTGGCGCATTTCTTCGGTCCACGGTTCGGCGCCCAGGACGGCGTACTTGAGCGAAGTGGACGTGGGGTCGATGCCTTGGTGTTGCATGGCATCGGCGATGGTGAGCAGGTAGGTGGGGGTGGCCAGGATGGCGTCGGGTTTGAAGTCCTGGATGAGCTGGATCTGGCGTTCGGTTTGACCGCCGGAGATGGGGGATGACGGTGCAGCCGAGCGCTTCAGCACCCGCGTGCGCGCCGAGGCCGCCGGTGAACAGGCCGTAGCCGTAGGCGTTGTGAACTTTCATCCCGGGCCGGACGCCGGAGGCGCGGAAGGAGCGTGCAACCAGGGTTGCCCAGTTGGCGAGGTCGTTCTTGGTGTAGCCAACAACGGTGGGGCGGCCGGTGGTGCCGGAGCTCGCATGAATTCGCGCCACCTGATCCTGCGGGACGGCGAACATGCCAAAGGGGTACTCCAGACGGAGGTCTTCCTTGGTGGTGTAGGGGGAACTTGCCGAGGTCGCTCAACTCGCGGAGATCCGTGGGGTGCACGCCTGCTTCGTCGAACTTGCGCTTGTACAGCGGCACGCGATCGTAGGCGTACGCCACCGTGTGCTGGAGGCGGGTGAGCTGCAAGGCCTCGAGTTCGTCGCGGGAGATGGTTTCTTCACGGTCAAGCACTGGGGGGGCGGTTTCCTTGGTTGAGGATGCTGCGGGTGCGGCCACGGTGTTCTGCGTCATGGGTTTCCTACTTCTTGGAGATGGTGCGGCTGCGGCCACGGAACTCAGCGATGAGCTCCCCGCTGGCGGGATCGGAAGCTGTGGGATCAGAGGCGTCTTCGTCCGGGGGGGAAGCCGCATATATCTGGATGTCGTATAGGCCGCTTCGGCCGGTGCTCGCGCGGCGGTTTGCGACGGCGGTGATCACCTGGCCCTGGAACGCCGGCTTGATGAAGTTGATATCGACGCCGGACGCCACCGTGATGTTGGCGGCTTGCTTTGGCGTGGGGGGGTTGGCCGGGTTGCAGGCCAGTGCGAAGGCGGTGTCGCCGAAGGCGAAGATCATTCCGCCGTGTGCCATGCCGAAACCATTGAGCATTTCCTGGCGGAGATGCATGCGGATGGTGGCGTGGCCGTCGTCGAGCTTGAGGACCTCGATGCCCATCCATTCGGACGCGTAGTCGTTCGTCAGGATGTGGTGCTGTGCACCGGAGAGGGTTGTTTCAACCATGCGTCATTGCCTCCAGCTTTATTTACCGAATGTTCATTAGGTAATCCCAGATCGCGCCACGTGTCAAGACTGGACCATGATTCGCCCGTACCTAGTAGCCTCGGAGTCATGCCCGAAATTGAGCTTCCCATCATCACCGATCGACTCATCCTGCGGCGGTTCGAGGCCGAGGACCTTGAACGGTTCCACGGTTATCAGTCGCTTCCCGAAACTGCCCGGTACCTCCTGCGCAACGAGCTGACCAAGACCAAGTCCATGGAGGTCCTCGGCAGGTACGCCAACTTCGAGTTCAACCAGGAAGGCGACTGGGTGTGCCTTGCCATCGAGCGCAAGGACCACCCCCCCGGCCTGATGGGCGAGGTAGTGCTGAAGTGGTTGGAGGGTACCGGACAAGGTGAGCTGGGCTGGATACTGCATCCGGAGGCGCGTGGCCACGGCATTGCCACGGAGGCTGCGGAAGCCGTCATGAAGCTGGCATTCGAGAAACTGGCCTTCCACCGCATCGACGCAAAGCTGGATGCACTCAACGCCGGTTCTGCTGGCATCTGCAAACGGCTGGGCATGCGGCTCGAAGCCACCCTGTGGACAACTGGCACTACAAAGGCCAGTGGGCCACCGAGAACATTTACGCGATTCTGGACTCGGAGTGGCGCACGCGGCACCATCCGTGGACCCGGAAAATCAGCTGACGGGCCACGTCTTGTGATGTTTCAGCTGTTCGGTCAATTGCGCTGCAGGCAAAGGACGGCTGAAGTAGTAGCCTTGGCCGCTGGTGCACCCGATGCTCAGGAGGTACTCGGCCTGCTCGGCGGTTTCCACGCCTCCCACACAGCAGCCAGGCCGCAGGCCCGGATGAGCTGCAGTACGGCGGCGAGAAGGGCTGGCTGCGAAGGGTCGCTGCCCAGGGCGGAGAGCAGCGTCCGATCCACTTTGACCGTATCCACGGGCAGTTGGCGAAGGTAGCTGATGGAGGAGTAGCCGGTGCCGAAATCGTCAATCTCCAGTCCCACGCCAAGCGTCGCAGGCTGTTGAGCGTGTAACGGTCCAGGTCGTTGCCTTGGATCACGGCGCTTTCGGTCAGCTCCAGGACCAGTAGCGAAGGGTCCAGGTCGGCTGATACCAGCGCCTCACGAACGTCTTCAATGAACTCAAGACGCTGCAGGTCCGCGGCTGAAACGTTGATGCGCATGCTGAAGTTGTGGCCCGCCGTCAGGGGGTCGGTTCGCCATTGCTTCAACTGCTCGACGGCGGTGCGGAGCACCCAGCCGCCCAGATCGGAGATCATTCCCGTTTCCTCGGCAATGGGAATGAACTCATCCGGCATGATGATTCCACGGGTGGGGTGGTTCCAGCGGACCAGAGCTTCCACCCCCTCAATCTCGCGGGTATCCAGCCTGATGATGGCTGGTAATAGAGCACCAGCTGAGAATCTGTGATCGCCTCTTTGAGCTCGCCCACCAGCTGGTTCCGCATTTGCCGGGCCAGCAGCATGTCAGGGGGCGAACACCTTGAGTTTGCCGCGCCCGTCCGCCTTGGACTCGTACATGGCGATGTCCGCTTCCATCATGAGCTCTTCTGCCCGCTGGCCTGGATCGGCCATCCGGAGCCCCCATGCTGACCCCCGCAGCGGAGGTGTTGGCCCTCAATCTCCATCGCCCCCCACCACGGCGGCGAGGATTCGGCTGCCAATGGCGCTGGCCTCTGCAGGGGGGGTCACCTCCGGAAGCAGGACAGCGAACTCGTCGCCGCCCATGCGGGCAACCATGTCCTGCTCGCGGACCGCACCGCTGATACGGTTCGCCACCGTTTCCAGGACTTTGTCACCGATGGTGTGGCCAAGTGAATCATTGATGGCTTTGAAGCATCCATATCCAGCAGGAGGATCCCCCGGCCGTTTGTTGCCCTGCACGCTTTTCGCTTGCGCCTCGCTCAGGGCGGTGGCGAAAGCGGAGCGGTTGTTCAAGCCCGTCAGGGGATCCGTCATGGCCATGCGCTGCATCGCAAGGTGCGCTTCGTTGAGCTGTTGCGTCCGGGCTTGCACCCTTTGCTCCAGCTCTTCATAGACGATCTGTAGATCTTCGGCCAAGAGGTTGGTGCCCATGATCACGGCGTCAATCTCGTCGCGTGCCTCGGAGACCCGGATCCTGGTGTTCAGGTCTCCGGCCGCCAACCTGACGATGCCTTCCAGCAGGAGCCCCAAACGGGGGGGTCATTCGCGGAGTACATTTCGGAGTCAGACATGCTCACTCCCCCGTGCGGCCCGCCCCCGGACGCTTTGCCGAAGATGCTCGCGAACGGCTGCGCTGCGCTCGGGCAGGGCCGCTTGGTCGAAGAGCTTTGCTGCTTCTTCGAAAGCAGCCATGCCTGCTTCATGCCGCTCGGACGCCAGCAAAGTCCGTCCGAAAAGAAAATGGGCTTCGGCGGACGTCTGGGTAGCCAGAATGGAGGAACGCGAGCAAAGGGGTTCAAGGATCGCCAGGCTTCCTGCATATCGCCGGCGAGGTAATTCCAATGGGCGCGGACCAAGGACATTTCCAGATGATCCCGCTCGGAACCGCCCACAATATCGGTAGCGAGCTCCGCCCTTTCAATGCAGCGAAGGGTCGCCGCGTCACCGAGTTTTGCCTGCAACCGCATTTCGGCTGAGGCGCGGTTGAAGCGAGCCCACAAATCAACGTCCTTTGACGGTGAAAGCCTTTCGGCGGCCAGATCGTGGTATCGGCCCCCGTCTGCAACGCGGTCAGCGAGGAAAGCAACGTTTCCGATCACCCAGTAACCCTTGCCCGCGGTGTCTTCATCAATGTCATCAGAAATCAAGGTCTCAAGAACAAGGCATTCCCGCCACGCATCGTCCAGCAGCCGGCTCTCAGCCAAGGCCGCGATGAGGCGCGTTGGGCAAGGACCTGAACGTAGAGGAGATCCGGGTCCGTGGCGGCAAGTTTTGCGGCGTCGGCAGCCATGGTTGCAGCTTCGGCAAGCCGGCCGAGGCCTTGCAGCCCGATGGCTACCATTGTTCCTGCCTTGGCACCGAGCTCGGCTGAGGAAGCTGTAAGGCTGTGATCATTCAGGGAGGTCGCCAGTGCCAGGTATTCCTCGATGGTTCCTTGGTCACGGAGCACTCCGCCTGCAGGTAACGCATGTTCCACCAGGCCAGTTCGTCGCCGGCATCCCGGGCGAGTTCCGCAGCCTCAGCAGCCATCTTGAAGGCCTCGTCAAAGTCCCGCGCCTTCCATTTGGCGCGTGCATTGAGTCCGGCAACAAGGTGGGTGGCCAGGTGAGGACTTTGCATGTGCCCATTATCCATGTCATTGCGGAAGAAAAGCTCGTATAGTTTGCCCCCCCGTGACTTTATTCAAGTCACAGTCAATAAATTCGCATCAGTACGAAAGGGCATAGCGGATGAAAAAATTTGCGGCAACCCTGCTCATGGCGGCGGTTCTGGCAGTAACGGGATTCGCTGCTCCGGCTAATGCCGAGCCTACGCAGGACAGCACGGCAATCGGCTGGTGGCCGAACAGCACCACCACAGGTAAGACGAACACCACCAGCATCGGTTGGTGGCCGAACTAAACATTGGGGGGGGAGCGCCTCTCAAGGCCATACGATCTAAATTGATGCCCTGGGCTGCTGCCCGGGGCATCAGTTTTGTTTCTTTGCATGTCGAGCATTAGTGACCACAGATCACACCTTCCGGGCCTGGCAATGACACCGCTGTCACAGTCGCGGAGGGCGCAGCCGAAACCTGTCACTGAAGCGGCCGGTTACAGCTAGCCAGCCTACGGTCCTCCCACCGGCAACTCCACGGATACCGTGGTCCCGGATCCCAAAATGGAGTCAAAGGCCATGCGGCCCATATGGCGGCTGATGATGTCGTTTGCGATCGCCAGCCCCCCCAATCCGCTGCCCGGTACTGCCGCAGAGGTGGCGTTGGACGCGCGGTAGAAGCGCGTCAGGATGTGGGGGGGAAGGTCGTGTTCCGGGATGCCCAGGCCGTTGTCTTCGATTTGCACAAGGCTGCCCGCCCGCCATTCTCGGAAGCTGCCATGCGCTGGTGATGCCAACACGGCCGCCCTCGGGAGTGAACTTGATGGCGTTGGCCACGATGTTGGTAAACACCTGTTCAAGCTTTGCTTCATCGGCAGTGACTTCAATGTCTTCGTTCGCCTCCGTAAAGGACACGGAAACATGGCGCGATTCTGCCAACGGCCGGAGAGTTGCCACCACCACCTGCAGGAGCTTGTCGAGGTCGACCGGCTTGAGGTCCAGGTTGCTGCCGTCCTGCATGGAGACTGTGAGCATGTCCTCAATCAGCCTGCGCAGGCGGTCCGAGTTGCGGGCAATAACGTCCAGCATTTTCCTGATGCCCTCGGGAACCGGGCCTCCGGAGCCGTCCTGGATCATATCCAGGTAGGCAGTGATGGAGGTGAGGGGGGGTGTCCGTAGCTCATGGTTTACGGTGGCCAGGAAATCGGTCTTAGCCTTGTCCAGTTGCCTCAACTGGTGCAGGACGCGCTGCTGGGCACTTATGAGGTGGCCTTGGATGAGGCCGTGGGCTACGTTCCCGGCGACGTGCTGCATCAAGGCGATCTCGGCACGCGTCCAGTCGTGACGCTCCTGCACAGTGGACAACAGGATGATGCCCATGGCGGAAGCGCCTTCGCCGACAGGAAGCAGCACAGTGGATATGGGTTTAAGTTCGCCGGACCACTCCTGAAGTGCTTTGGCGATCTTCGAGTCAGGGTCTTCCCGGTGGTCCGCTACCGCGAGGACGTCCGCCTCGGCCCAGAGCCGGTTTGCCGTTTCGATGATGATGTTTTCGCTCTCGCCCAGCCTTGCCGGCAGCAGCGGAAGTCCCGGACGGTTCCATTGCGCCCGGATGCTGGGGGGGACCCGTTCATCGCGGAAGGTGGCGAACCAAACATGGTCTGCGCCTAAGGCCTCGCCAAAACCGCGAACCACGTGCTCGGCGATCAGCTGCGGATCATTGGTCTGCCTTATTGCTGAAGAGACGTTCCGGAGGCTTTCCCGCAATGCTTCGATTTCGCCACGGGAGCGTGCACGCTCCTTTGCACGACCGATCAGGGTTTCAACCCGGTGGACGAGTTCCCCCCCGGGCCGGACCGGGTTGATGAGGTAGTCAGCTACGCGCCAGGACTCCACTTCCTCAAGGTCTACAGACTCCTGAGCACCAAGAAGCAGCAGGACAGGAACCCCTGGACTGCCAAGTCCATGGGCAAGGGCGTTCTCAGCCACCACCACTGAGGGGGCGGAGTTGCTGGAGATGCAAGGCCATGGAGGCGGTGTCTGCGGCAGGGAAAACCTGGAAGCCCGCTGCACGAAGCACGGACGTGGTGGCCGCCAGACGGTCATGGTCTGAGTCCGCCACGACAGCCGAGCGGGAGGCCTGCTGTTCACCGGCAACGGTCTCGCCCACTGAGCCCCTTCCGTTCCACCTTTGGTCCACAATATTTCAGGATTTGGCAACACCCTATCAGCGGCATAGCGGCCAGTGGCCGCCCAACTCCAAACAAGCTTTTTGAGTCGTGGGACACACCTTTACTTTGACTCCCGGATTCGACAGCCTTGAGGCAGTGAGTGTGGGGGATCCATTCCGGATTTCCACCGCAGCCGTTTGGAAAAAGTGCGAGGAGAATCGTGGACCACCCAGCGACACCGCAAGACCACCAACAGGTGACATTCGAATTGGAACTCGAAGAGCCTGGGATCCTGCGCCTGACATGGCCGAGAGGCGCCCGGATCAAGGAACCGGATGCCAAAGGGCCATGGACAGGGTTAACGAAATTTGCGGCTCGGACCGGCATCCCATGATTGTTGACATGGCAACTACGGACGACGTCACCAGGGGCGCCCGATCAGTGTTTGCCAAACCTTGCCAGGCTTCCCGCATCGCCCTGTGGGGTTCGTCCCCAGTGGACAGGGTCATCGCCAACTTCTTCCTGGGCATCATGAAGCCGCCGTGCCCCCCACCAAGTTCTTCACCTCCGAAACAGAAGCGTTGGAGTGGCTGGTGGAGGCATAGAGCCCCCCCATATATTTGGAGAATGTTCTCCGCGCTCAGGAAGTACCTGCTGATACCTCGCCTCATCAGGCTGTCCTCTGCAGCCCCGAAAGACCCGCTCACAGCCTGGGACCAGTACTGGGGGGGAAACGTTCGTTCAACCGGCGCAACGGGCGATGTCCTGTGGGATTCGGGAAGCGCCCATGAACTCAATGGCTATCTCCCCACGCTGAAGCAACTGGACCCCACGCTCCCGATAGTTGACGTCGGGTGTGGGAACGGTAGCTTCACCCGGCTGCTGGCGCAGCATTTTCCACACGCACTGGGGGGGCTCGACTACTCCGCTAATGCCGTGGACCGCGCGCGCCAGGAAGCGGCCGGGATCACGACGGCGTCATTCGCCGTGTGTGACATGACGGCACCTGGCGCCGAGGAGGCCGTGGCGACGGCCCTTGAAGCTGCGGGTTGGGCCGGGGGACGCAAACGTGTTCATCCGAGGTGTCCTGCACGTACTGGACCGCAGCGGCCAGTCCGCTTTGGCCGCGAACCTTCTGCCCGTCGTCGGAAGCCGCGGTGGCGTTTTCCTGGCCGAGACCAACTTCCCTGGCACGCCTGTGACTACGTCAGGCACCTCGGGGCAACCCGAAACTCGATTCCTGCGCCGCTCGAGGGGGCAATCCGGGGACTTCCGATGCCTGGCCGCTTTGGTGCCGTGCAACGGGCCAAGGCCTTCCTGACGGCGGACTGGAACCTTGTGGAGGAAGGCTCAGCGAGCATCGAGACGCGCCCGCTGAGCAATCCGTCATCCCCCGGACCTTATCCCTGGCTACTACGCATTGCTCCGGGCACGCCGAGCGTAGCTACTTGAGGCCGGCGCCCGGAAGCAGTTCCGTGGCACCAAGGGAGTCGGCCACGAAAGCGTAGTCCCAGGCCCGCTCGCGCCACTGCACATAGCGGCCCGATGCGCCGCCGTGGCCGCCGTCCATCTCGATTTTCATGACAATCGGCTCGGTCCCCCCCGTAGACGCAGTGCGCAGCGCCTGGACCCACTTTGCGGGCTCCACATAAAGCACACGCGTGTCGTTGAACGAGGTGACGGCGGCGATCTTGGGGTAGGCCACGGTCTCCACATTCTCGTACGGAGTGTAGGACTTCATGTACGCGTAGGCCTCCGGGTCCGTGATGGGGTTGCCCCCCCATTCCTCCCATTCCAGGGCGGATAGCGGAAGCTCAGGATCCAGGATGGTGGTCAAGGCGTCCACGAACGGCACCTGCGCCACTATGGCGGCGTACTTTTCCGGGGCCATGTTGGCGACCGCGCCCATGAGCAGGCCGCCAGCGGATCCGCCCATGGCAGCAATACGCGTGGGGGGGTGGACCCAACCGGACTCCGCCAGCCAGTCCGTGGCTGCGATGAAGTCCGTGAAGGTGTTCTTCTTGGTGAGTTTCTTGCCGTCTTCGTACCACTTGCGTCCCAGTTCACCGCCGCCGCGAATGTGGGCGATCACCATGACGATTCCGCGGTCCAGAAGAGACAAGCGGGCCACTCCGAAGCCCGGATCCATGCTCATTTCGTAGGAGCCATAACCGTAAACCAACCCGGCGGCCGTGCCATCCTGCTGGACCGATGCGTGACGCAGCACTGACAGCGGAACCTGTGTGCCGTCGTCGGCGGTGGCCCATTCACGGGTGGCAACGTAATCGGAAGCCGAGTAGCCGCCCAGAACCGGGCTTTCCTTGCGGAGCAGCAACTCGCCGCCGGGCTGTTCTGCGGTAGGCAGGACGAAGTCGTAGACGCGCGACGGCGTGAAGTAGGAGGTATAGCCCATGCGGATCACCGGAGCTTCGTAGTCGGAGCCGGATACACCCGCGGTGTAAAGCTCCTCATCGAAGGCAGGCTCCACGGGCGCCCC
Source organism: Paenarthrobacter nitroguajacolicus JCM 14115 (assembly GCA_001313365.1). The sequence goes on along the minus strand of BBFS01000012.1, from coordinate 17,435 downwards.
TTGAGCAGCTGTGCCGAGGCCCGCCAGCGGGAGTACCTGCACGCGCTCGATGGTGTCCTTGCGGACGGACAACACCAGGTGGGTGGACGTCACGCCAGCGCCGTTGACGCGAACGTCGTCGGAATGCTCGACGACGGTCCGCCAGTCCTGCTCGGTGAGCGGCTTGGAGAGCCCTGCCGGATCCACCAGACTCACCATCGAATTGATGGCACCCTTGTTGTGGGTCAGGAGCAGTGTTTCCTTGCCGTCAAGGAGGAAGGGCTCGGCCTCGTAGAGGACACGGTGGTCGCGGGAAATGACGGTGCTGAGGCCAGCGTCGTAATCTTCGAAGCGGAGCAGCCGCGTTTCACTAAACTCGGAACAGCCGATGCTGAGCACCAGGTGGCGGCGGTCGGAGGAGAGGTCGAAGCCGAGCCACATGGCGACGTCGTCCTCCTGGTAGAGGACCTCATCATCAGCCACAGGCGTGCCCAGGATGTGGGCCTTTACTTGGTATGGCCGCCACGAATCGTCAACCACGGTGTAGAAGAGCCTGGTGCCGTCGGGGGGGAGAAAGCCACCCCCGTAGAAGATGTCCTCTATAACGTCCGGGAGAAGCTCGCCGGTCCGCAGATCCTTGATCCGCAAGGTGAAGCGTTCGTCTCCGGAGTTGTCCACCGCGTAGGCGTAAAGGTTGCCGTCGACAGTAACGGCGGCGCCGCCCACGCTGAAGAACGGCTGGCCCTCTGCTTCAATGTTGCCGTCCAGGAGCACCTGCTCGCCGGGAAGCTCAACGCCTGCTTCAACCGCCGGGGGAGTCCAGTCCGCCACAGGATCGCCCGTGTTGGCGGCCAGGACGCGGCACTGGATGCTGTACTCCTTGCCCTCCACCGAACGGCTGTAATACCACCAGCCATCCTTGCGGCTGGGTACCGACAGGTCCGTTTCCTGGGTGCGGCCCTTGATCTCCCGGAACATCGCTTCGCGCAGCGGTTCCTGGTGCGCCGTCACCGCTTCCTGGTACGCGTTCTCTGCCTTGAGATGATCAACAACCTCGGCCGATTCCTTGTCCCTGAGCCACTCGTAGTTGTCCACGAAGACATCGCCATGGTGTTCGCGGCGGGTGGGGACCTGCTTGGCGACAGGAGGCTGGAGTGTGGGTTCTTGGCAGCGGCAGGCGCGGAAGAAGTGTGGCTCATGTGGCCACTCTATAGACGGGCTCTGACACAGAACCAGCAATTTCGCTCAGAGCGCCCGGGACACCTTTGGCAGCCGGATTAATCCATGACATGGAGCACAACGCCCGGATTCGCGTCATGACTTGCGTGGTAACCCCCCCACTGCATATATTGCGAGCACGAATTTAGTCCCCCCCGTTCCCGGATATTGGAGGTTCAGATGGTTCCGCTTCACGCGCACAGTGTCCATGTCGGCAAGAGGGGTCGTCTACAAGCACGGCGACATCCAGACTCGTTGCGTCGTTCCCATGTAGACCTCGAAGTCATCATTCCTGCCTACAACGAAGCAGGAAGAATTGCCAGCACACTGACGCAGACCGTCGACTTCCTGGCCGTTCAGCCGTGGTCTTCGCGCATTGTGGTGGTGGATAACGGCAGCGTGGATGAAACTGCTGCGATTGTCCGCCGGATCTCCCGGGATAAAGGCGATGCAGTGCCGATCTCAGTGCTGGGCTGTTCCCGTCGCGGAAAAGGGGCAGCTGTCCGTCGTGGCCTCCTTAGCGGGACGTCCAGGTACACGGGCTTCTTTGACGCCGATCTCGCCACGCCGCTGGCAACGCTCACGGAAGCATGGCGCAACTCGCGGGTGGCGCTGCAGCGGTTATCGCCTCCCGTCACGCCCCCCCGGGATCCACCTTTGTTGTGCCCCCCCAGCACATCGGGCGCCGAATGGGCGGCACGGCCTTCCGGGCTCTGACCAAATCGAAGGTCAAAGGCATCCAGGACACCCAGTGCGGCTTCAAGTTTTTCGAACGGGATGCCCTCACCGCTGCATGGTGCAGTGCCGCAGCATGGGCTTCGCCTTCGACGTGGAACTGCTTCTTCGGCTCCAGGACAACGACGCCAGCATTGTGGAACTCCCCCGTGGCCTGGACCGATGGAGCTGAGTCCACGTTCCGCCCCTTCCAGGACGGAGTGGCCAGCTTCGCCTCGGTGATTCAACTTCAGAAAGCAACATCATGACGGACGGCTCCACTGATCTGAACTCCCCCCCGGCCCAACTCGCTGGAAAGCATGTACTGGTGCTCAACTGGCGCGATATCAAGCACTCTCAGGCAGGCGGCGCCGAGCAGTACATGCATGAGATCTCCCGCAGATGGGTGAACAGCGGAGTTCGTGTCACATGGTTTACCGGCCGGGACACCGGCCAGTCAGCCGAGGAGACCATTGACGGCATCCGTATATTGCGAGGTGGCGGAGCGCTCTCCATCTATGGGCAGGCCGCACTCAGGCTCCTGCGCACCAACGGCCAGTTCGATGCCGTGGTGGATTGCCAAAACGGAATACCCTTCTTTTCTCCGTTGTTCCTGCGCGGGGGGGACATCCCGATCGTCCAACTGGTCCACCACGTTCACCAAGAGCAGTTCCGTACCCGGTTCTCCCCCCCGCCCATGGCCGCTGTAGGCCGCTTCCTCGAAAGCAGTGGCGCCAAGACTGTGTATGGGCAGCGCGCTATCGTAGCGGTATCGCCGTCAACGCGCATGGAACTGCGAAAGCTTGGATTCAGGGGCCCCGTCCACGTGGTGCCGAACGGTACCATCGACATTCCGCCCACGGTCGCCGCGCGGGCCGCTGAGCCGACTATCGCCGTCGTGAGCCGGTTGGTGCCCCACAAGCGATTGGACCTGTTGCTGGGCCAGTTCGCCGTGGCAGCGCGGAGACTTCCCAAACTGCGGATGGACATCGTCGGGGGACGGTCCTGAACGGGCGCGGCTTCAGCAACTGGCCATGGACCTCGGCCTGGACCACGCCATCACTTTCCACGGATACCAGCCCAACGAGGTCCGTGACAACCTATTGAGCCGTGCATGGATGACTGCCACCACGTCGGCATCAGAAGGCTGGGGGTTGTTCAGTAATCGAAGCCGCAGCCTGGGGGCGTGCCGTGCTTGGCGCTGCGGGTTCCCGGAATCAGGGATTCGGTGGTGGACGGCCGTACGGGATGGCTGGTGGACCATCCCACGGACTTCGGATCTGCCATGGTTGATGCAGTCACTGAGTTGACCGAACCCGAGGCAGCCATCATCGTCTCCGGCGAATGTCGTGAATGGGCCCGCTGCTTTACCTGGGACCGCACCACCATGCTGCTCACAGGGGGTGCTCTTGGAGGAAGCGAAGATGCGCCGCGACGGCGGAGATCCACGGGCCTTCCACTCGGACTTGTCCACCCTGGTTCAGTTCGAAGTGCCTGCGCAGTTTGAAGTGCCTGCCGGTATTGATTTCACAGCCGCCCTGAGGCCGACCGACGAGTATGCCCTGGCCGACGGTCACGTCTCAATCATCATGAAGGGCAGGGACGAGTTCGAGCTTTCGCCGCGATGAAGAAGATCGGCGTGGCCACTGCAGACATCCGATCGGCAGGCCGAAACACCTTGCTTGCCGGACCGGGAAGTGTCTTTGCTCCGGCCGAAGCCAACGATGGCCAGTAACGGTAGCTGATCAGTGGATTTATCCGAACAGGCCATAACCACCGCCGTGAACTTGAGGCCCAGGCTGAAAGCAAGGAAAGGACGCCGGATCAAGACGTCAACATAGCTCAAAACAGTGGCTTCCTCGCTGTGTCCGCAGGACTGGTGGGCGTGGTGAGCTACGCGTGCACGCTGCTGATGGCCAACATGCTGGGGGGGACAGCGGATTACACACAGTTCGCGGCTGCCGCAATGATCCTCGGAGTTGTGGGGGGGATCGTGGCCAACGCGATGGTTCCGCTTCCGCTGTCGCATGTGGTTGCAGTGCATCCGGAAGGCTCCGAAGAGCGACGGAACGGCGTGGCCTTCTCGGTCTTCGTGTCCTGCCTGGCGGGTATTGCCGCAGCAGCCATCACTGGCGGTGTGACTCTCGCGCTCGCCACCCCGGCCCTGGCAGCAGCGGTGGCTCTGGCAGCTTTCGTCATTTTTGTTGTGAATGCCCCTGCCGGGTGGCTTCAGGGCGAACTCCGCTTCACGTGGTACGCAGTGTCAACCATCGGGGGGGAGGTTGTCTTGCGGTTGATCTTCAGCCTGCTGGTGATCGTGATGGCATGGGGGGGTGCCGCGGGAGCGGTGCTCGGTTTTGTCGCGGGGGGGTGCCTGGCGCCGCTGGTGGTGCCGTGGTCGTTCTATCGGGACCTCCGCTGGCGTCCGCGCGTGTTGCTCGAGAAGTGGCGATGGGCCGAAACCAGCGATATCGCGTCGGTTCTGTGCATTGTGTCCGTGCTGGTGGGGGGGATCGACGTCGTAGTGGTCGGCTTTCTGGACAATGGCTCGGTTGAGGCGGCGGGTTTCCAAGCGCTCGCCACCATTGCCAAGGGGGGGCCCGTTTACGTGGCTGCAGGAACCGCGCTGGTTGCATTTCCCTTGCTTCGCACCCCCTGGAGTCAAGGTCGGCGAGGTGCTCGGCGCTTCCTTCGCCTCGTTCGGGCAGCTTGTGGTGGTGGCCTTCGCCATCATCGCCACGGCACCGCCCCTGATGTCCGGCGTTATTGTTCCGCAGAAGTATCACGGCTCCCTTGGACTCCTGCCATGGCTGGCGGCTTCCGGTCTCGGCTATGCCGTCCTGATGGTGCTCGCCACCATCCTCCTTGCCATGCGTGCCTACCGCCGCTGCCAAATCGGCCTCGCTTGTGCGTGTCTTCTGGTTATAGGCGGGCTGTGGATCGGCTGGCAGCTGAACGCCGTCTCGGGAATGGCCGTGGGATCTGCCATCGGGGCCGTGACCGCCGGCCTGGTCCTGACACTATTGGCGCGTCCCGTGCTGGCGTCTGCAACCCGGGAAAGCGGGCGGGCAGGTTCGCCATCCTGGCGTTCGCCTTGATCGTGATCCTTGCCGTCGCCGCCCAACTGCAGCCCTTGCTCTGGTTGCTCCTCGCCGGCATCAGCGGTGCCACCGTTCTTGCCCACCAGCGCGGCATGCTGCCGCACAGGAACGACTTCAAGATTTCCCGACGTCGGCAGGTTGGCAGGCGCAGTAAATCTACCGGCCGCCGGTCGCATAAGGCACCGCACGGACGTGCTTCCCAAAGCCGATGCCACTGCTCCTGATTCAGGGGGGGAGGTGTAACGGGCAGGATGCCTTCAGAGATTCAGAGACGGAAAGACAGCGATGAGAGTTTTGCATTTGGGCTTTGAAGATCCACGCATGCCGGGGGGGGCAGGCGGAGGATCCGTGCGAACCCAGGAAATCAATCGCCGCCTGGCGGGAAGGGGCTTCCATGTCACAGTACTGACGACGCGCTATCCGCTGGCAGGAACGCATCGAAGACGGTGTGCACTATGTGCCCATTGGCTTCGGAACGGGCAGTAACCGCCTGACCAGGCTGTTGGCCTATGTTGCCCGGCTGCCCTTCGAGGTATGGAAGCGCCGGTCAACTGCTGAGCTGGTGGTGGAGGATTTCTTCGCCCCGTTTTCCACCATGGCCGCACCGCTATGGACCAAGCGCCCTACCATCGGTGTTGTCCAATGGCTGCATGCCAAGGACAAAGCACGGCAGTACAAGCTGCCCCTTCACTGGATAGAGCGACTGGGCGTGCGGAAACACCGCAGGCTCATCTCGGTTTCCCAAGGCATCGGAGATCGGTTAAAGGGACTGAACCCCAACGTGCATGTGGACGTCATCGGCAACGGAGTGGATCCCGCAGTATGGAACAACGAGCCCCCCCGACTGGGGGCAGGACGTCCTTTTCGTCGGACGCCTCGAGTACGGGCACAAGGGCTTGGATCTCCTCCTGGAAGCCTGGGCACATGCCTGCGAGAGGGTTGAGGGCAACCTTCTGATAGCGGGCACAGGCCCGGATGAGGAACGGTTGCGCACATCAATTCAAGAGGCCGGTGTCTCCGAGCGCGTGCAGATGCTCGGGTGGCTGTCCGGGGGGGAAAGAAAGTTCCGGGCTCTCACCGACGCCCGGTTGCTGGTAGTGCCCTCGCGGCACGAGACGTTCGGGCTAGTAGCCATCGACGCACTGGCGGCAGGCACTCCGGTTATTGCCTTCGACATTCCTTGCCTGAAAGAGATCATTCCGACGGGAACGGGGGTGGATCGTCGATGCCTTCGATGTCGAGGCCTTCGGAGACGAAATTGCCCTTCGCTACTCCCAGGCGGGGCTGGAGCAGGTGGCTGCGGAAGGACGGAGGTTCGCTGCCGGATACAACTGGGATGCGCTCGCCGATTTGCAGGCGGAGGCCTACCGCACTGCTCTCACCGAACTGAAGAACCCTCAAAACCGGTGGCCCCCAAGCCGTCGACTCTGAAAGGGCTTGAATGCCGCTCCCATCACGAGTCGAAATTTCCATGGCGGGTGACGCCCCCTGGCTGTTCCTGTCACCACATCTTGATGATGCAGTCCTGTCATGCGGCGCGCTTATTGAAGCCCAAGCCCAAGGGCGGCAGATCATCGTGGCCACTCTCTTCACTGAGTCCACACCGCCGCCGCATACACGGGCAGCAGGCTCCTTCATGCGCCAATGCACCGTGCTCGATGCAGGGGAATTGTTCCAGGCCAGGCAGGCGGAGGACCGGGCCGTGCTGCAGGACATGGGAGTTCAATCGATCCATCTTGGTGAAGTGGACGCGCTGTTTCGACGCCGGCGCAAGCCGCCGATTCTGGGAAGCAGCGCATGGGAAAGGCTGCTCCCGGAGCTGACCCACCGATACCCCCCCACCTACCGGTTCGACATCGCCTTGGGCAGGATCGCCAAGGGCGACCAACAACTCATCCGCCAACTTCGGGGGAGACGTTGCCGGACTCATGGCACAAACCAAGGCCGAACTGCTGTTTTGCCCGGCAGGGGTGGGGAAGCACGTGGACCACCTCATTACCCGTGAGGTAGGGAAAGGACACCCGGAGAACGTGGTGATGTACTCAGACTTCCCCCCCTATGATCTGGCAGCCGGCCCGGACGAAACGCATATGTCCAAGTTGGGCTTTGTGCCATGGACCTGGGATACCGGACTCGACGCAAAACCCGGGCGAATCAGGCAGTATTCCACCCAGCAGATGCCCTATTCCCCCCCAGCGGAGTAATCCCACGGAAACCGGAAACGTACTTTGTACCCGGACTTACTAACGGCAGTGCCTGATGACTTCTGGTGCACTCAAGGTATCTCGGCCGAGGAATCGAGCGCGGAGGTCTGCCCGTGCCTCGCAGAGGGCGTTGCGGGGGGGACACTTGTGGTTGCAGTCCTTGTAGGTTTGCTGGCCACGGTCTTCCGGGTGTTCGGTGTTCAACGGGCCAATGACGTCTTCATTGACGAAGTAACCTACGCCGACATTGCAAGGCAAATAGCGGACGGGCACATGCCATCAATCTTTGGCACCCCCCCGTTTTTCCTGCACCCCCCCCAGCTCATACGCCCTTAATGCTGTGGTGATCCGCGTGTTGGGATTGGAAGGCCACTCCACGGATTTGGTGTTGCAATTGCGCTGGGTCAATAGTGTCCTCGGAGCAGTTGCGGTGGTTGTCTGTTTCCTGATGGTTCGCCGTCTGGTGGGTGTTGCACCTGCTGTTGTGGCTGGCGTCATCCTGGCCAGCGACCCGTTTGTCCTTCGCATGGATGGGCGGTTGATGATGGAGACTCCAGCTGGCCTGGCGGTCCTATCGGGATGGTTATTGGTCCTGTTGCTGCTCGACCGTAAGTCGGGGGGGCGAGCCCGTCTGTGGCTTGAAATCAGCGCCGGGCTGGTTTTCGGACTGGCCATTGCCATGAAAGACATGACGGCCGTGTTCACCGTGGTTCCGTTGCTTGCCGCGGTGGTCTGGCGCAGGACAGTGCCCCCGCAAACAGCCTTGCGGATCCTCGCCTGCTCCACAGTTCCCTACCTGCTTTATCTGGGCTTGATCGCTGCCAGCGGGCTGTTTCCGCAGTTCATTGAACAAAAGTCTGTGGGTGTCCTACGGATGATGGGCGTCGTTCAGATGACAGGCTTCAATTCAGTCCACAGCGTTAGCCTTACAGACCGCCTCATTGACTTGGCCGGACGCTTCGGCACCAGCTATCTGCTTCTGGGCCTTTCCATCGTTGCGGGGGGGGCACTGACTGCTATGTCTCCGCTGGTGGAACGGCGGGCTATTGGTTTGTTCTCGCTTTTTACCGGCTTAGTGGGTATCTACTCCGTCTTCTTCGGGGGGCGGCAGAGGAGCAGTTTGGCTACTGCGTGGTGCTGGCTGCCCTGGTCTCGGTGCCTGTAGCCGCTGTGATGGTGGTGAAATGGCGGCCCCCCCGCCTCCGGGGGGGTCGTCATGGCTGCCGCAGTAATCATGACCATGCTCAGTCTTTTTCTGGGTGTTCAGGCAAGATCAGTAGTCGATGACGGACTTGTCCGTGCCCGGGACTGGATGAACGCCGAGTTGCCACCGTCCTCCAAAGTGGGTTTGACGTCAGTAACCGGTGAGTTCGCCTCATGCCTCATGAGGGGTGGGAGGTCCTGCCATCCTTGCAGTCCCTGCATGACCGCGATGCCCAGTACGTCCTGACACAGGGGAGGCAATTGAGCGAGGGATACGGCTTCGCTGCACCTGAGTTCCTGGACTGGCTGGAGGACAACGCCCAACCGGTTTTCACCTTTAGGGGACCGACATCAGGCGACACCGTTGTGTGGCAATTGGACCGCATCAAGCTGGACGCTGCAGTCGCAGGAGGGCTGAATTTCCCTCCCGTGAGCGGCGGATACCCGTGAGAGGCCTGCTTCGTGTTGCCTTGCTGTTCATGGCAACTGTGATCGTCGGTTGCAGTGCGGAGACCCAGCCATCGCCGGAGCACATGTCTTTCGGTGTCCTAGGCGCCACATGCGCCTCTGCACGCCTGGCTGCACTTCACGATGCCGGAGTTTCCGTAGTGGAACTACCCTTGGCCTGGGATCGGTACCAGCCGGGAGCCGGACGAGTGGACCATCACTACGTTGCAGAGGTTCGTGAACGCCTGAACAGTTGCCGTGAGGCCGGTATGGCTGTGGTTCTGTCCCCTGGCCTGCATTACCCACCGGATTGGGTAAGAGGTCTGCCCGGAGGTGTGCTGAGGGGAAGCGGTGGGGGCGTCCCGGAGGACGAGGGGGGCCGAGCTAGTATTCAGTGCCGCGGCGAGGGATGCGGCGCAAAAGTACTTGGCCATTGTTGCGTCGGACCTAGGGTTTGAGGGCATAGCAGCAATACGGGTCGGGACGAATGCCAGCGGGGAGTTGGGGTACCCAGGGCCCAGTGACGGCGGAAACGAACGCGGGTACTGGGCATTTGGTGACGCCCCCCCCAGTACGGCATCGGCTTGGCTGAGGGCGTTGCGCCTTCCCCCCCCATGCCGGGGTGGATTCCGGGCTCCAGTTCATGGCATGGGCGGTCCGTAACTGACGAGCAGGTCCAACGGTGGTGGGACTGGTATTCCAGATCTACGGTGGACGCAGCCGTATGGCAGATAAGCGAGCTACGGAAACTTGGGTATCAAGGGCGAGTGCATGTTCCGGTAGCGGGCCGCGGAGTCTTGCCGAATGACAAAGCAAAAGCCATAGAAGGAGGCTTGGACGGCCGGGCCAATCCGGACGGCGCCCAGGAACGCGGCTTGGACTATTCTGCTCAGTTCGCTGTGCTCGCAACGTTGCCGGGCGTAGACGTGGACTTCACCGGCTTGGATGACGTATCGGCCGTGAGAGCGGCCGCTGCCGTGCCGCGCCAGGACCACTGCCTTCCCACTGACACCGAGAACGTGCTGACGGACGACGTATCACAGTGGTCCTCCCACAGGTACACGAGCGCTTGGCTCGGCGAGCCGGGCTGGGACTGGTCGGTGAAAACCCCCCCGGTCCTCCCGATGCACCTTTCACCGGCGGCTCACCGCAGTCACACAGCCTCGCCGAACAACTGCGTACGGCTCCGGGGTACGCCTTGGAATGTGGGATGACAATGTTCCTGTTTGGCTTCGAAGAGGACCTTTTTGAGGAGGAAGCCAGTGGTGTCAGCACGGAGGACTACAAAGAAGTCATCCAGCAGCTGAAGTCTGCGGCAAGCTCACTCTGAGCGGAGGGCATCGGCCAGGGACACCCGGTTCCGGCCGGAGGCCTTAGAGGCGTACAGGGCAAGGTCGGCTTCACGCAAAAGCTGCTCGGTTCCCGCACGGTGACCATCGGTGAAGGCCGAGATACCCGCGCTGATGGTCAGGACGCCGTCGGGATCGCCGGAGTGCTCGATCCGCAGGGACTGCACTGCAGACCGAACACGCTCCATGACCATTCGAGCGCCGGGAGCCTCCTGATCCCGCAGGACCAGCAGGAATTCCTCACCGCCGAACCTGTAGACGCGTCGGATTTCCTGACCTCGCTAGCCAGCGTCGAGGCGATGGCAACCAATGCGGCGTCGCCCGCCTGATGGCCATAGATGTCGTTGTAGCTTTTGAAGTTGTCCACGTCCACCATGGCCAGGCAGTAGTTGTGCCCGGTCACGCCCCCCCGCTATGCAGGGCACCCAGGTCTTCGGCCAGTTTCAGGCGGTTGTGGAGTTTTGTAAGGGGGTCGGTACGAGCCTGCTCACTCAACGCGGAACGGTACCGGGCCAGGTCTGCATGCAAAGAGGTAATGCGTTGGGCAGCCAGGAGCCTGATGTGCAGGCTGAACGGATCCAGGGGCTTGGTGACATAGTCGTCTGCTCCGGCTTCCATTCCGGCCAGTACGTCTTTCCGGGAACCGTGCGAGGTCACCAGGATCACGTAGGTATACCGGTCCTCTTCAGCCGCCCGGATGGCGCGGCAAAGATCCAGCCCGTTGAGGCCGGGCATCATCAGGTCGGTCACAACAGCCTCCGGGCTGTGCTCCTTATAGAGTTGCCACGCCGAGTCGCCGTCGACGCCACGATGCACTCGTGGCCGGACTGCTCGACGGCGGCCTTGGTGATCATCCGGGAGATCTGGTCGTCGTCAGCGATGAGGATTTTCACGGTGCTCCAGGTGAGTGTGCTTCAGTAAGTGTGCGCTCGAGTGCCTCGTCCACGTGGGCAAGTTCAGTGTTCAATTGGTCCAGCAGCAGCGCTCCGGTGGATCCCAGTTCCGGTCCAGCATCGCGTCCGAGCCGTTCCAGTTCCTTGCAAAGGCCGGCAGCGCCGACCGCTCCAATATTGGCGGCCGCGCCCGCGAGTTTGTGCGCTGCCGCTTCCAATTCCGCGGCTTGTCCGTTTTCCAGTGCAGCACGCAATGTATCCAAGGCTCCCTGGGAGTCCTGCCGAAAAGCCCTGACGGCTTCGGGCAACAGGCCCAAACCGTCGGCGGGTCCAAGTTCGCGCAGGATCTGCAGCCGCTCGAGTTCAAGAACAACGGAGTTCGACGCCGGTGCTGCCGCCTGCTGTTGCGGGACGTCCGCCGCAGCCGCGGCATCCACCCCCCCGACGTCCGCCGTCGACGTTTGCGGTACCCAGCGCGAGAGGACTTCAGCGAGTGTGGCCAGATCCACGGGCTTGCTGATGTAGTCGTCCATGCCCGCAGCGAAGCAGCGCTCGCGGTCCTCATCCAACGCACCGGCCGTCATGGCGATGATGGGAATCCGGGCGGAGTGGCCGTTGCGGGCTCGGATGGCCCGGGTTGCATCGAAGCGTCCATGACGGGCATGTGGCAGTCCATGAGCACTGCTGCGTATGTGCCGGTCAGCGCGGCGGAAACGGCCTGTTCGCCGTCGTCCACTATGTGCACTTCATAGCCGAGGCGGTTTGCCATGCCGCGTGCCACCAACTGGTTGACTTCGTTGTCCTCGGCCACAAGGAGCTTGCCGAGCCGCGGCACAGGATCCGCCGATTCAACCGGGTGGGCCATTGGCGGCGGGGTAGGCATGCCAGCTGTCTTTGTGGCCAGCACACGCAATAGACGGTTGTAGAGTTCGGAGCTGCGGACGGGTTTGGTGAGGTATTCGCGAATTCCCGCCGAGGTGAGGTCGCTCCTTTCCACCTGCATGGTGGAGGTCAGCAGGATGATCCCCCCCGGGCTGCCGGAGCCGTTGCTCTCGTCCCTGATGTTGCGGGCAAGCTGGAGGCCGTCGATATCGGGCATGCACATGTCCACCACCGCGATGTCGTAGGGGTGGCTGGACAGGGCCGCGGACCGGTACTCGTCCAGTGCGGACGCGGCGTCGGCAACCGAAAGGGGGGGAAACATTCCCCAGCTGGCCAGTTGTGTTTCGAGCACCAGGCGGTTGGTTGCGTTGTCGTCCACCACCAATACCCGGCGTCCGGACAGGCTGGCTGGCAAAGATTCCGTGTCCGAGGCTGCCGGGCCAACGGGGAGATCAAGGTCAAACCAGAACCTGCTGCCGACCCCCCCAACCTCGCTGTCCAGGCCGATCCTGCCACCCATGACTTCCGTGAGGCGCCGGGAGATGGCCAAGCCCAGTCCCGTTCCTCCGTAGCGGCGTGTGGTGGAGGCGTCTGCCTGGGCGAAGGATTCGAAGAGCCGCTGGTGGTTTTCGGCGGTGATGCCAATGCCGGTGTCCCTGACCTCGAAGCGCAACGACGCTTGGCGGGGGTCCTGGGCAAGAACGGAGACCTGGACTTCCACTTCACCCGAGGGAGTGAACTTGACTGCGTTGGAAGAGAGGTTCAGGAGGATTTGGCGGATGCGGCCGGCGTCGCCCATCAGGCGAGCGGGAACGTCCGGGTGGCAGTAGGAGATGAGCTCCAGGTTCTTCCCCTGCGCGGCTTCCACAACGAGTCCCGCTACTTCTTCCACCAGCGCCCGGGGGGTCGAAGACGTTGATATCCAGGTCCACTTTCCCGGCTTCGAGTTTAGAGAAGTCGAGGATGTCGTTGATGAGGGTCAGCAGGACCTCGCCGGCGCCTTCACTCCCTGGGCATACTGCCGCTGGCCCTCGCTCAGGGGGGGCGTGTCCATCATGAGCGAGGTCAGGCCGATCACCGCGTTGAGGGGGGGAGTCCGGATCTCGTGGCTCATGGTGGCCAGGAACTCGGATTTGAGACGGCTGGCCTCTAATGCTGCTTCGCGGGCGGCGAGGAGTTCCTTCTCGGCGGCTTTGCGTTCGGTGATGTCGCGGGAGATGGTGGCGACGCCACGAATGCCGGAGTCACCCCCGAACCGGCGAGAGTGTCACGGACACCGGGATAACCTCTCCGTCACCGCGTAGGCGCTGGCTTTCGTAGTTCTGCACGCCGCCGCTTTGGGCAGTAACTTCCAACGCCTGGCGTTCGTTCTCCACCAAGTCCTGTGGAACAAAGAAGTCGCCTTTCCGGCCAACGGCTTCCGACGCCGGGTAGCCGAAAATACGCTCGGCGCCCGGGTTCCAGCTGGTGATGACGCCATCCGGGGGGGTTTCGCCGATGATGCGTCGCCGGAGGAGTTCACGATTGCTCCGAGACCCTCAAGTTCGGCCGTCCGTGCGGCCACCTTTGACTCGAGATCGCGGGTCAGGCTCACATTCTCGACGACGATCAGCACCTGCCGCACGATGACGAAACCCAAAACCACCAATCCGGTGACCAGCAGGATGGGGGTCATTGACGTTGATGGCGCGGCTTCGGTTGAAGAAGACAGCCATGAACACCGGGACGTACGGCAAAAGTTCCAGGATGGCCGCGTAGCTGCGGCCGTCCTTCCGGGTGCTGCTTGTCTCCGGCGCCAAAGGACTGAGTGCAACCAAGAGGAAGGCAAGAACCCAGCCCAGCGCCAAGGGAGATCCGGTGATGCCGGTGACACCCTCGCTGGTCAGCCTCACATACGTGAGGTCGGTCAGCGCCAGAACCAGGAAGCCGAGTCCCAGGCACAGCCATGGAAGCCTTCGGCCACGGGCGGCCCTCATGGTCAAGACGATCACCAGCGAGACCATTACTACGTCCACAAACGGGTAGGCCAGTGTGGTCAGGAAAGCCAGAGTGTCAGTGTTGCCGGCTGTGATCAGTGGTCCAAGAACGGTGCCCCCAGGCGATGAACAAAACGGCGCTCGCCACCGTCCCGACATCCAGCACCGCCCGCCACAGCGACATCCGGGGGGGCCCGTCACCCTTGGGGGAGCAGGACAAGCCCGACGGCGACGGGCAACGCATAGCCAACGAACCCGATATCCGAGGCGGAGGGGGAAGGGATAGGCGTGGTCCAGTGCCACTCCGTTGAACGCCCAGAATGCTTGGGCGCAGGACCAGAGCGCCAAGCCCGCCACTACGAACCAACGTGCTGCCTTGTGGTCCCGGCGCCTCCGGGCAGCGAGGGTGTGGGTGTCAGCGCGGTGAGTGCGGCGAGAAGGATGGCTAAGTCACCGGCGAGTTGCGCCGTCGTCGTTCCTACTCCGCTTGCCAGCCGAAAGCCAGCAGCACCAAACAAACGGCAGCGGGCACCAGAAAGAGTGGCCAAACCTGCTGCAACGACGAGCGCACTGGAAGAACCCCCCCGTGCTTCACTCCTGCCACTGAACCCCTGCCTTCGAACGTGGCCCCCACCCAAAAGCGAACAACGCGTCTTGCCTGCGCTGAGGAGAGCATACGCCCAAACCCAAGTAAGTAGCAGTAGATGCCGTTTTGAGGGCTCAAAACGGCATTAACTGCGACTCAGTTGGGTGAGGCTGCGTGGGTTAGCGCTGCGGGGGGGTGAGGGCTTTCGAGTAGATCACCGCTCCCAAAGCATTGCGCAGGCTCACCGTGAACACACCGTCCGCAGCGAGGTCCACGTGGCCAAAGTACTGGTTCTCGCCGTCACGCGGTGACTCTCCCGGGAAGCGCCCGGCCTTGGCAAACAGGACTTCGGGCCCGAAGGTTTTGTCCATCTCGCTCGGACCGAAGGAGCCGGCGTTGATGGGCCCGGCCACGAACTCCCAGAAGGGGGTCGAAGTCGGTGAACGACGCCGTTCGGGGGGGAGTAGTGGTGGGCGGCGCAGTAGTGCACGTCAGCGGTCAGCCACACGGTGTTCCTGACCCCGTACTTCTTGAAGGCGCTGAGCACGCCGGCAATTTCCAGCTCGCGTCCCAGGGGGGGAGCGCCGGGGGGGTCACGGTTGGCCAGGCTCTCCTGGTTCACGGCTCCGTCGGGAACGATGATGCCCAGGGGGGGCAGGTCCGCGGCGATCACCTTCCATGTCGCTTTGGATTTGCGGACTTCCTTGATCAGCCAGTCCACCTGCTCTTGGCCCAGGATGTTGGTGGCGTAGGGTTCCTTGCCGTCGGTGTTGGGGGGACTTGAAGGTCCTCATGTCCAGGCAGAAAATGTCCAACTGCGGGCCGCGGGAGATTTTCCGGTAGATGCGCGCGGGCTGGTACTGGCCGGCGTCGTACGTCCCGGGGCGCCAGAGTGCGGCGGCATCGGCGATCGGCATGTTCTCCTGCCATGCCTGCCGGCCTCGCGCTGCCAGGACATTGACGTTCCGTTCGGTGTAGCGGGGGTCGTCCAGGATTTCGCCGGGGGTACCAGTTGTTGGTGGTTTCGTGATCGTCCCACTGCGCAATCACCGGGACATCGGCGAACATTGCCCGCATATTGGCGTCCAGGGAGTTGTAGCGGTGCCGGCCCCGGTACTCCTTCAGGGTTTCGGCCACCTTGGAGACTTCCTCGGTGACGATGTTCCGCCATACTCGCCCGTCCTTCTCAGTCACGCTTGCGGCAATGGGGGGGCCGTCGGCGTAAATGGTGTCGCCCGAGTGGATGAAGAAATCGGGCTTCGTAGCGTGCATGGCTTTGTAGCCCCGCATGCCGCCGAGTTCCTCGTTGATGCCCCAGCCTTGACCGGCGGTGTCGCCGGTCCACACGAAGGATTGCCCGTTCGACGACGAACTGCCGCCTCCGCGCGCGTCTTCAGTGCCGTCGTCGTGCTTTCCGTTGGTGGAACCCGGCGCTGTGCTGAAGGTGCCACGCACTGCCTCGCCTGGACCATTCTCATCCTCGAAGGTCAGTTCCAACGCGAAACGTGTGCCTGCGGGAAGGCCCTTGGCATGGATTTTGGCGGTGAAGTCGCTGGCGTCCGTGGCCAAAGGTCCGCGGATGGTCCGGCTGAAACCGTAGCGTCCGCGAAGGATCTCACCGGCGCGTCCACCGCCTGAAGCTGTGCCGAGAGTCGCCCGGGGCCGGAAGCGCGTGACCAGAGGACGGCGGAGTCCGTTGTTACGTCGCCGGTGGCAATCCCCCCCGTGGGAAGCGTGAGCCGCTTGCGCACCAGGGGGATGGCGGAAGGGGTAGCGGACGCGGGTGCGGCGGTGCCGGTGGCAACGCCGGCGAGGGCGAGCGTGGCAAGGGAAGTCTTGACGAGTGAGCGGCGCGAGAGGTCAGTCATGGTTCCACAGTGCGTGGCCAGCGTGAACGGAGGGTGAGGGCGAGATGAAACCCAGCTGTTTCGCATTTGTGGCTGCCACCAGGCTGGGAGAGCCACAAATGCCAGTTAATTGGACGGCCGGCGTGCCCGGGAGCAAGTAGTCCAAATCCGGAAACTGCGTAATGCCCAAGTAACCATTCAAGCCTTCAGAAGGAAAGTCGAGTAGTTCCTACTCGTGCGGCGGGCATGGACCTATTCCTACCATTGAAATTCCTAGGGTTATAGCAATTCCGTTCCTCCGGCTCAGCGGTGGACCGCACCCCCCCAACAATTGTGGGCGGTGCCCCCTCCCAATACGTAGCTGCGCTTTCCTACCCAGGTCCACAGGGGCCTGTCTTGCGCGGTCCAGAGCCATGGAGTCCGGGGGTTTCCCATGAACATGAATGACTTAGATCTTCAATCTTCCCTGTCAACCAAGAGCAATGGCGATGTTCGGCGGCCGCACTCCAGTAAATCCAAACTGTTGATTGCCGGCGCAGTGCTCGCGATATTAGCGTTGATCCATTATTTTTTGGCGTCGTCAACTGGGCGACGCAACCGGCGGGTGACACCGACCAAAATGTTTCACAGGAACAAGCGCCTTTTTCAAAAGGCGACAGTGCAAAAGCACCCGCAGCTTTGCCGGTCCAGGATGCCGAAGCGGAGGTAGCGCCGGAAGTACAAGCGGCTCCGGCAGTCGAAGCGCCAGCAGCTCCCGCTGCCGAAGCACCCGCTCCCGCTCCTGAGCCAGCCGCACCAGCTCCCGCTCCTGTCGAGGTGGCCCCCGCTGCGCCAGCTGGTGACCCCAACCTCTACACGGTGGCTTCCGGGGGGGACACAGTAGGTGCCATTGCCTCCCGTTTCGGGGTGGATGTCACTGCGATGTTGGCTGCCAACGGGCTCAGCGCCTATTCGGTGATTGTCCCGGGACAGGTTTTGAAGCTCACTGGACCGCCCATCGCGGTAGTCGCTCCCGCACCGGCTCCAGCCGCTCCCG
>BBFS01000011.1 GCA_001313365.1 Paenarthrobacter nitroguajacolicus JCM 14115 | reverse complement strand
CCAAGGTGTACCCGGCGCCGGTGATGGAGCCTTCCGGATCGGCGGGGGGGCGAAGACGCTGCTCAGGTTATGGGCAGCATCCCAACCGGCATTGGTAGACAGGTCAATGGTATTGACCTGCTGAATGGTGAACTCGATGCCACCCAACGGCGTCAACCCGGAGGTGTCGGGTGCTGCCATGGCGACAGCGTCCCCCCCGGCCCCCAAAGTTGTTCCCGCCGCCATTGATCGGGGGGGTCGCGGTGGTTTCTCAAATTTGTGGATAGTAATGGAACCCGTCTGGCCCGCGTCAACCACGGGGGGGCGGCAGACGCCGGGGCAACGGAGAAAGACATTGCCAACACCGCTCCGGCAATCGCTGTGGTGACGGTGCGTGTACGCTCGAACTTTTTCCGCATGGAATTCCTATCCCTGACGCGCTGGCGGGCCGCCTCGTCGAGGGTTGCCCGAATGTCCTTGCTTAGGGATAGGTGACGTCAATACGGGATTCGTGATGCAAAACGAGGCGTGAATCTAGTCACACTGAGATTGAGCGTGCGACGTTGCCGCCAGAGTAAGCGGCGCGTCGGCCTTTATCACTCGCCCTCGGCGGCCTTCCGCGCGCGATACGCAGCAACGTGGGCGCGGTTAGCGCAGTTCCCTGTATCGCAGTAGAGCTTGGAACGGTTGCGGCTGAGGTCCAGCACGACGGCGTCGCAGTCGTCCGCCGCGCACACGCGCATGCGGTCCATTTCCTTGCTGCGGATGACGTCGATGATGGCCATGGCAGCTTCGGTTCCCATTCGGACTGCCAGCGGTGCTTCCGGGTGGTGGCGTGGAGGTGCCAGTCCCAGTGGTCATGTTTCACCAGTTGCGGGAGTGCCTTTGCGTCGGCAAGCAGTTTGTTGACGGACTTGGCTGCCGTGTCCTCGTCAGCGCTCCAAAGTGCCGCCAGTTCGCTGCGGAGGCGCTTGATGCTGCTCAGTTCCGCAGGAGTGTTCACCCGTGATCCGGTGAACTCTTCAGCTTCCAGGAAGGAATCGAGGTCTTCCATTGTGACCAGAGATTCCGCGCCGTTGGCGGCCGTATTGATCAGATTGACGACGCTACGAAGGGCTACCTCGGTGTCAGGCGCAAAAAGCACTTTGACTCCTTACATGTTTCGAGAGTACTGTCATGACCATAAGCCCACTTTACTCCTGACAGGAGGCTGCTGTGTCAGCTCCAACGACGAAGGCTGATGCAAAGAGTTTCCTGGCATCAGGACTCGGCATCGCACTCTTTTCTTCTGCCGTTTTCGGCACGTCCGGCTCGTTTGCCAAGTCGATGCTTGAAACCGGCTGGTCACCCGGCGCCGCTGTTGCCGTGCGCCTCACTGGTGCCGCACTGATATTGGTGATCCCCCGCCGTCGTGGTTCTCCGCGGCCGGTGGCACCAACTCAAGGACAACTGGCTCACCATCCTGCTGTTCGGCTCATCGGAGTTGCGGGGGTGCCAGCTCTTTTACTTCAATGCCGTGGCCCGATTGTCCGTGGGCGTCGCGCTGCTGCTTGAGTATCTGGCTCCGGTGATGATTGTCCTCTGGCTCTGGATCGCCAGCCGACGGCGGCCCCCGTGCGCTCACTGCTTCCGGCGCTGTTGTCCCTGGGCGGACTGGTCCTGGTGCTTGATCTGACAGGTGCCGTGAAGGTGGACTTCATTGGTGTCCTTTGGGGTATGGCCGCCGCCGTCTGCCTGGTGATCTACTTCTTCATCACAGCCAAGGAGAATGACAGCCTCCCTCCGCTGGTGCTCGCTTCCGGGGGGGTCTCTTAGTAGGCGCGCTGGTCATGTGGCTCGTCGGGTTGCTGGGACTGCTGCCCATGACTTTCAGTGTCGAGGACACAACGTTGGGGCCGTGGACCACTCCATGGTGGGTTTCCGCCGTCGGACTCATCATCCTGGCCACAGTGCTCGCGTACGTTTCCGGCATCATGGCTGCCCGCAGCCTGGGCTCGAAGGTAGCGTCCTTCGTGTCTCTCACTGAAGTGCTGTTCGCCGTGATCTGGGCATGGCTGCTCCTGGGGGGGAACTCCCCGGCCCCATTCAGCTGCTGGGCGGCCTCCTCATTGTGGGCGGCGTGGTCCTGGTCCGGGTCGATGAGCTGCGGGGGGGAGATCGCAGGGCGGCCGTTACTGCCCAAGAAGCGGCCCGCGTTCTTGATCACCCGAACGACGTGGAACCCGTCCCCTCCGGACATGTCACCAAGGCGCCCCGCAGCTAAGCCACGGAACTCCCGGGTTTGTTCGAAGTCCCTGCCATACAACGGCGGTACGGGCGAACAACACCGGGAGCCATGCCCTTAACAGCGAAAACCCCGGACGCTGATGCGTCCGGGGTTTTCCCAACTGTCTTAGTTGGAAGCCTGCTGCTGCTGCTCAGCGTTCTTCTGAGCGCGATCGCCGGCTTCGCGAAGTGCGTCGGCAACCTTCTTCAGGTTGGAAGCGTGCTGGCTGTCCCACTCGCCGCGGAACTTGTCAGCGTCCGGGCCCTTCCAGTCGGTGCCGTCAAGTGCGCCCTTGAGCTGTGAACGCTGCTGCTCGATGTTCTCAGCACCGGCCTTCAGCTTGTTACCGAGCTGACGAAGCTGATCAACATCTGCACCCCCAAATAGCCATGAGATTCTCCTTCATTTTTCGGACCCGAGCTCTTCGGCATCCCCCCAACGGCCTCCGGCTCATCCGGAAGATCCAATAACTAAAACCTATCCCGGGAATCCAAAAACCGTCGATGGGCACCCCCTCCCCCATGTAGCACTGCCCATAGTTAGCATGGGGTTATGTGCCGCAATATCAGGACCCTGCATAACTTCGAACCGCACGCTACGAGCGCCGAAGTGGAGGCCGCTGCCCTGCAATATGTGCGCAAAATCAGCGGATCCACCAAGCCCTCCAAGGCCAACGAGGAAGCCTTCGCGGAGGCTGTGCACGAGATCGCGCACATTACGCAGCATCTCTTGGACTCCTTGGTGAGCCACGGCCCGGCGAAGAACCGTGACGAGGAAGCTGCGAAAGCGAAGGCCCGGGCTGCGGTCCGCTTCGGAACCGCGTAGCCCAGGCCACAACTGCCAGTCAGGTGGGTCTACTTCCGAACGAGCGCAGCCTCAGCGAGTTCGCAACTACCAGCACGGAGCTGGCTGCCATGCTGCGCCGGCGATCATCGGGTTCAGGAATCCAAGTGCTGCCACCGGGATGCCGATCGCGTTGTAGAAGAACGCCCAGAACAGGTTGGTCTTGATGGTGGACAGTGTCTTGCGGGACAGCTCAATTGCCTGCACCAGCTGACCCAGATCACTGCCCATCACGGTCAGGTCAGAAGCTTCGATGGCAACGTCCGTTCCCGAACCCATCGCGATACCGAGGTCCGACTGTGCCAAAGCCGCGGCGTCGTTGACGCCATCACCTGCCATGGCCACCGTGCGCCGGACGCCTGGAGCTTCCTGACCGCCTCAACTTTCCCCCCCTCCGGCAGTACGCCGGCGAACACGTCGACCGGTGAAATCCCGACGGCGGCAGCCACTTGGGCGGCTACTGCAGCGTTATCGCCGGTCAGGAGGATGGGGGGGCGGATTCCCATGTCCTTCAACTTTTGTATCGCCGCTGCGGAACCGGGCTTGATGGTGTCCCTCAGGCTGACGATTCCTGCAGCCTGACCGTCCACTGCAACCCAGATAGCTGTAGCGCCGCCGTTTTCTTCTGACGCCAAGGCTTCCCGTTGGCTTGAATCGAGCGCGATGCCGTTCTCCTCGAGCCAGCCCGATCGTCCGACAACCACAGTCCTTGAGGCGCCGTCTACTGCAACGGTTCCCCTCACGCCGCCGCCGGGAGCGGAACTGAAACCGGCAACACCAGGCAGGGTGCCGGCGTCGGGCATGGCGTCCTTTGCCGCGGCAGCAATCGCGTGGGCGATCGGATGCTCAGAGGCCGATTCAACAGCTCCCGCCAGTGTTAGGACGGCGGCCGGGGGCGAAGCCGTTGAGGCCCACAGTGTGTCCACAGCGAGCTTGCCGCTGGTGACGGTGCCCGTCTTGTCCAGCAGGATGGTGTCCACATGGCGGGTGTCCTCAAGAACCTGGGGGGGGCCTTTGATGAGGATGCCCAGTTGAGCTCCGCGGCCCGTCCCCCCCGTCAGCAGCCCGACGGGAGTTGCCAGGCCCAAGGCGCAGGGGCAGGCGATCACCAGCACGGCAACGGCTGCCGTGAAGGCCGTGTTGAGGTCGCCCGAGATAAACAGCCAAAGGACGAACGTGAGCACGGCAATCACCAGCACGATCGGAACGAAGACGGAGCTGATCCTGTCCGCGAGCCGCGCAATGGGTGCCTTGCCCGTCTGTGCCTGGCTGACCAAGCGCCCCCCCATCTGAGCGAGCGTCGTGTCGGAGCCCACGCGGGTGGCCCGGACCAGCAGGCGACCGGAGGTGTTGATCGTAGCGCCCGTCACCAGGCTGCCCGGTCCAACCTCCACCGGCACCGATTCGCCGGTGACCAGTGAGGCGTCGACGGCGGAAGCACCGTCCGTGACTACGCCGTCAGTGGCAATTTTCTCCCCCCCGGGCGGACAACAATGACGTCATCTACGAGGAGTTGATCGGCAGGAATCTTCTGCTCCACGCCCTCCACGAGGATCGTTGCATCCTTGGCACCCAGGTTGAGCAGCGCCTTGAGCGCGTTGCCGGCTTTGGCCTTCGCGTTCGCTTCAAGGTAGCGGCCCAGAAGCAGGAACGTTGTAACCACTGCAGCAACCTCGAAGTACAGGCCGCCCCCCCCGGACATGTTTTCCATGCCGGGGGTGTTCAGTCATGCGTGGATCCCCCAAAGAGTTGCCACGCCGAGTAAAGGTAAGCAGCGATGACGCCAATGGAAACGAGCGTGTCCATGGTGGAGGCGAAGTGCCGGGCATTAATGGCGGCTGCCTGTGGAAGGGCCAGGCCGCCCAGCTCACCACCGGTAGGGCCATCGCGCCCACAACCCATCCCCCCCAGTTCGCGAACTGCAGGGCAGGGATCATCGAGATCGCGAACACCGGAATGGTTAGCAGTGCTGCGACGATCAGGCGTGGGCGCAGGGTTGATGCAGCAGGGCCGTGGGACATGTGGTCTTCGTGTGTGGCGTGGTCAGTGTGGTTGGCTTCCGCGGCGCCTTCGGCGCCGTGCTCTGCATGCTCGGTCGTTCCTCCCTTAGACGCATGCTGCCGCACGCCGCCGAAGGCTTCACCTGGGACCTTCCTGACCCGCGACGTCGGCACGGTGTTCCTGGGTTTGTTTTGTGGGAGTGTGTCCGTGGGCCTCGTGGGCCTCGTGGGCCTCGTGGGCCTGTAGGTCATTGGTGTGTTCGTGGTTGGTTTGGGGTTCGGGAGAGTGGGGCTTGCGGGTGTGCGGCGCGGGGGCTTGGCGGACGGTGGCTTTGTATCCCGTCGCATTGACGGTGTCCACAATCTGCTGATCTGTCACGGTTGCCGGGACGGTGACGTGGGCTGATTCGAGGGGCAGGTTGACGCTGGCCTCCACGCCCTCGAGCTTGCCCAGTTTTCGTTCCACTCGATTGACGCACGAGGCGCAGGTCATGCCCTCGATGTCCAGCTCGATGACCCTGTGTGCGGGTTGGTTGAAAGTCTCCTGGCTACTCAAGAGGACTCCTAAGCTTCGTTGGCTACCACCAGGTAGCCGGCTTCTGCCACGGCCTCGCCGATTTCAGACGGCGAGAGCTCCTTGGTTGATGTGATGGTCACAGTGGACAGGCCACCTGGGTTGAGGTCCACGGCCACGTTTTCGACGCCGCTGAGTGACTCAATTTCTTCGCTGACACTGGAGACGCAGTGGCCGCAGGTCATGCCCGAAACGTTGACGTTGGTCTGGATGGTCTGGCTCATGGCGCTCTCCTTGGTGATGAGTTGAATGGTGTGGTGGTTGTTGGCGGAATTACCGCAGCAGGCGCCCGATGGCATCGGTGGCCTCCTTTACTTTGGCGTAGATCTGTTCGGCGCGGGCTTCGGGGGGTTGGGCTCGGAGGCGGCACCCACGACGCAGTGGCCGATGTGCTCCTCTACGAGTCCCAGGCTGACTGCATGGAGGGCCTTGGTGGCAGCTGCTACTGGGTGAGGATGTCGATGCAGTATTTGTCGTCCTCCACCATCCGCGCGATACCGCGGACTTGCCCTTCAATCCGTTTCAAGCGTTTGAGGTAGGCATCCTTGTTGCTGGTGTACCCGTGGGGGGGTGCGGCGTGCTCCAGATCCACCTCGATGATGGGTGCGTCCGGATGGCTCATGCTCAGGTCTGGCGTGCTCATAAGTCGAAAGTATACCCATGGGGGGGTATCCCGTCAAGTACCCCCAGGGGGGGTATGGGTGTCGCTCGGGTTGGATCACGCGCGTGCCAAGCCGAGTGCCTGTGGCTACGATGAGTTCCTCACCCGGATTCACAGGTGACAGCACCCACGTCCTGAATTGAAACGGGGGAATGATGGCGGTTTTCGTACTGATTCACGGTGGTGGTTCCACCGCATGGGACTGGCATCTGGTCAGCCCGTTGCTTGAAGCATCCGGCCATGGCGTCGTGGCAGTTGACCTGCCCATCGAAGACAACGACGCCGGACTTGAGGACTATGCCCACGCGGTGACGCAAGCAGTTGGCGATGCTGAGCGCACCATCGTGGTGGGGCACTCGCTGGGTGGCTTCACGGCACCGTTGGTGTGCGACGAACTCCACTCCGACGGCCTGGTGTATCTCTCAGCCATGATTCCGATGCCGGGCGAGACCTTTGGCGACTGGTGGATCAACACCGGGCATGACCGGGAGACGATCCCCCCCGATGACGCTTTCTTCAATCTTGTGCCTGCTGAGTTGGCTCGCGAAGCCACCGAGAGGGAACGGGACCAGCAAGGCGCTTGGATGTCAGGGCCGTGGCCCGGCCGTCATCCGGAAGTTCCCACCTTGGCGATTTTGTGCCGGGATGACCAGTTCTTCCCAGCGCCCTTCATGAGGAGACAGGTACAACAGCGGCTTGGAATTGAACCCGTCGAGATTCCAGGGGGCCACTACGTTACCCTGAGCCATCCGGACGCTGTGGCGGCAGTACTCACCGATTTTGCTGAACGGACCGCCAGGGAACGCCGAGGAACCGGTTAGGCAGGATCGATGTCTGTTCGCTTTGCCCGGACAACGTCCTTTGCGTCGGTGACATCCGACGGCTGGGGAGCAGGCACGAACAATGCAAGGGGCGGTGCGGCGGCACTGCAGTCCAGATCCGGAAGTGTAACGACGCTGCTGATCCGTTGTTGCCCTCCCTGGAGTTGTTCCATCCGGAACATCACGCCGGAGGCACTCAGTTCATCCGGCACGTCACCAGTTTCGGATGCCCAATGCACCAAGCAACCGTGCACCTCGGCGGTGCCGGGAACCGGGCCCGGCTGGACCTTCATAGGGAGGAAAGGATCAGGTCCGGGTCGGATGTCCGGGCGACGTTTCTGTGCGATGTCGTTCAACGGAGGCCTGGAAATGCGGACGCGGACTTCCAGGCCAGTGGTCTCCACCAGTTCGGGCAGGGTGAAGTCCGTAATATTCTGTGCCACAGCCTGCGCCTCGAGGGATTTGCGGGCCGCCATGACCCACGGGTCAGCCTCTATGGGCCCGCTCGGCGCAGTTCCTTGCCATTCAACGGCCGGATAAGGAGGTGCGGGTCTCTTTTCCTCCCGGCATGCCGAGAGTCCGCCGGATACGGTCACCAGCAACAGCGATGCAGCAACAGCCTTGAAATACCGCGGCCGGGATGTCCTCGCGTCGCCCATGGTCAACCACCTTTGTTTGCGTTTTTTCGCCTGTCGAATCTATCACGGGCGCTTCAAGGCACAGGCAGTGGCCGCGGGTGCCAGCACGACCGCGGGTGGTTGGCTGACCTGTTCAGCCAGGGGGGCGGTGGGTTGCCAGCCCGAACCGTAGTCGGTCCGGGCCGGCGGTCTGGGCCAGCGGTCTGGTTTCAACGGCAGCCTGGTTCAGTGGGTCAGTGCTGGTCCGCCGGCGTGTGGACGACGCAGATGGTACCGGCGGGGACGTGCGCGGTTCCGCTGACCTTCTCACCGGAGAGCAGGTTGAGCCCGGTAGCGGGGGGGTATTCGGCGTCGGCGTCCGTGTGGTTGATGAGGAAGGTGAACGTGCCTTCGTCGGAGCCGCGTGAAGCTACCTCCAGCCCGGCGACCGGTTGAACTCCAAGCTCAATTCCTGCAGCCCCCCCCACTGCGTCCAGTACAACGTCGGCGAGGTGGCCGCCGTCGAGCTTTGTGGAAACGTACCAAGCGGTGCCGTTGCCGAACTCGTTCCGGGTGATGGCCGGGCCGGAGGCCGCGGGACCGGACGTGTAGCGGCTCAACACGCTGGCAGTGACGGGATGGATTTCCTCGGACCACACTGTGCCGGTGGCGCCGTTGCCAGTGTGATGATCTCGTCCTCGCGCAAGGGCAGGAATTCGTGGATCTCCAAGCCGAGTACGTCGCGGAGGCCGCCCGGGGAGGCACCTGCGGGAACGGTGTCGTTGACGTCCACGATGCCGGAGAAATAGGACACCATCAGATGCCCGCCGGCGTGGACATAGCGGCTGATGTTCGCCGCTGCCTTGTCGCCCACCAAATAGAGGGCCGGGGGGGCGAGAACCAGGTCGTACCCGGAGAGGTCGGCCTCGGGGTGGGCGAAGTCGACGCTGATGCCGTGGTTCCAGAGGACGGAGTAGAAGGACTCGATCCGTTCGCGATGGTCAAGGTCGCTGCTGGGCCGCCATTCCAGATCCTGCGCCCAGAACGACTCCACATCCCAGAGGATGGCCACCCGCGACTGCACGGTTGAGCCCTTCACCGGGGCGAGCTTCCTGAGGTCGTCACCCAAGTCCAGGACCTCCCGCCAGATGCGCGTGCCGGTGCCGGCGTGGGGGGGAGCATTGCGGAGTGAAACTTTTCCGCGCCGTAGCGGGACGCCCGGAACTGGAAGAACATGATGGCATCGGCCCCGCGTGCCAGGTGTGACAGGCTGTTGCGGGCCAGCTCGCCGGGTCGCTTGGCGATGTTCCGGCCCTGCCAGTTCACGGCGCCCGTGGAGTGTTCCATCAGCATCCAAGGGCGGTTGCCTGCCAAGGACCGCGTGAGGTCGGCGTCCATGGAGAGCAGAACGTGGTTGTCGGTGCGCTGGGCAACCAGATAGTGGTCGTTGGCCACGATGTCCACCTCCTTGGCCCATGCCCAGTAGTCAGCAGAAAGGCAGTTTGTGGCCATGAAATTAGTGGTCACCGGAAGGTGGGGCGTGTACTTCTTGATGACGTCGCGTTCGGCAATGAAACACTGCAGCATGGCGTCCGAGGTGAACCGCCGGAAGTCGAGCCGCTGGGCTTGGTTGCTGACGCTGGCCGAAAGCCTGGGTGCGTCGATCTCGTCCCATTCGCCGTACTTCTGGCCCCAGAAGAGGGTGCCCCCAGGCCTGGTTAAGGCGTCCAGGGTGCCATAGCGTGATCGAAGCCAGTCGCGGAACGCCACCACGGAATTCCGGTCGTAGGACTCACTGACCGGAGCGCCGTATTCATTGTGGACATGCCAAAGAACCAGCGCGGGGTGGGTGCCGTAGCGGCGTGCGAGCTGCTCCGTGATGTTGGTGGCGGCCCGTCGGTATTCCGGCGAGCTGGGGCTGACCATGCCACGCGATCCGTTGCCCAGAGTGACGCCCTCGCGGGTCACGGGACACGCTTGGGGGGTACTTCTTCCAGAACCAGGCAGGTGGTGCCGCGGTAGGTGTTCCGAGGTCCACACTGATGCCGGCATCGGCGAGCAGGTCCATCAAGGCATCAAGCCATTCGAAGTCGTATTCACCTTCGCGCGGTTCGAGCAACACCCAGGAGAAGATGCCGATGCTGACCAGGTTGATCCCGGCCTCCTTCATCAGCGCGATGTCTTCCACCCAGACCTCGCGGGGGGGCCATTGCTCGGGGGGGTTGTAGTCCCCGCCATAGCAAAGGCCGGCCGGTCGCTGTACCCAAGGCGCGGGTGCGCGTTGGGTGGCGGGGGCCTGCAGGACGTCTGTCATCGAATGATCTCCTTAGAACTGTGTGCGCTCCCAGTATTATCACAGCAATAGTTACGCTGCCTAGATCAAATTGAGTGTTGACATGGATCACGTGGCTGTGACTAACTGGAACCGCTCACAGTCGTACCGACTTCCGCTCGGATGAGCGATGAATCCCAGACAGCACCATTCAGCTTTTCGACAAGGAGGACGAAATGCGAAAGTCATTTCGTGCAGGCGCCGTAGTCATGCTCGCCGCGGCCACAATGCTCGCCGCAGGTTGTTCAGGAGGATCCACGGCAGGCAGCCAAAGCGCGGCCACCAGTGATCCCAACCAAAAAGTGGAACTGACCTACTGGGCTTGGGCCCCCAACCTGGAGAAGGTGGTGGAACTCTGGAACGAGAAAAATCCCACCATCCACGTCACCGTCAACAAGCAGGACGGTGGAGACCCGGCCGTGACAAAGCTGCTCACCGCAGTCAAAGCCGGCAGCGGCGCCCCGGACCTGATCCAAGCCGAGTACCAGAAGATCCCAACACTCGTTGCAGCCGATGCGCTCGCCGACCTCTCCGGCACCGTGGCCAACGAAACCAAGAGCCACTTTCCCGATGGCGTCTGGAACGATGTGACGCTGGGCGGCGACGCACTGTACTCCGTTCCCCAGGACACCGGCCCCATGGTCTTCTACTACCGTGCCGACATCTTCGAGAAACTGGGCATCGCTGTTCCGAAAACCTGGGAAGAGTATGCGGCCGCAGCAAAGACTGTTCACGCAGCTGACCCCCGAGGCCTACCTCGGAACGTTCTCCTCCAACGATGCCGGATGGTTTACAGGCATGGCCCAGCAGGCCGGAGCTTCCTGGTGGGGCGTTGATGGCGACGCCTGGAATGTGAAGATCGCAGAAGAGCCAACGGACAAGGTGGCTGGATTCTGGGGCGGCCTCGTAGAAGAGGGCGTCATCGACAACAAGCCCATGTACACCCCGGAGTGGAACACTGCACTGAACACCGGTAAGCAGGTTGGCTGGCTCAGCGCAGCTTGGGGCCCGGGCGTTCTCGAGGGTAACGCCGGAGCCACAGCCGGCATGTGGAAAGTGGCACCCATGCCGCAGTGGGATGCTTCCAAGCCCTCCACCGGCAACTGGGGGCGGATCTTCCACTGCTGTGACGTCTCAGTCCAAGAACCTCGACGCCGCAGCCAAGTTCGCCACATGCTGAACACCGACCCTGAAGCAGTCAAGGCCCTGGTCAAGGAAGCAGGCATCTACCCCGCAGACACCGCAGGTGCGGAATCGTCCCTGACTGAGGCTCCTGCCTTCTTCTCAAACCAGCCCGATTTCTACAAGGTTGTTGGTGAGGCTGCGCAGAACGTGGGCTCCTTCACCTACGGCCCCCCCAACGTCAACGTGGCTTACAACGCTACAACGATCAGTTCGCGAAGGCCGCGCAGTCCAAGCAGAAGAGTGCCTTCCTGGACGCAGTCAGCAACATGCAGCAGGTCACCGTAGATGACCTGAAGAAGACCGGTTTCACGGTCAAGTAGCCGATCCAACTAAGTGCTTCAGCTGCGGGAGCTGGTACGCCATCTTCCCGCAGCGTTTCCCACCCAGAGTCTTACCTTCGACCCACCACAAGGAAGTGCACCCCCCCGTGGCAATGACCGTAACCAGGCCCGGTCCGGCGGCCGGAAGAACAGCCGATGCCCCCCCGAGGCGGGCCAAGAACTTCAAATCCCGGGTGCTCATTCCCTATGTGATGCTTGCGCCCGGCATCATCCTTTTCCTCGTCTTCATGGCAGCGCCATCATCTACACGTTGGTGCTCAGCTTCCAGAAGAAGAAGGTCAGCGGACTGGGCCTCGGCAAAGGCTCACAGAGCACTGCGTTCGCCGGTTTGGATAACTACGTCAGCGCGCTGACGGACCCGGAATTCCTGGGTAGCGTCCTGCGTGTCCTGACCTACGGACTCATTCTCATCCCGCTGATGCTCGGCTTCGCCCTGTTGTTTGCACTCCTGCTGGATTCCCGGCGTACCCGGCCGGTGCTTTCTCCCGCACTGCCATCTTCCTGCCGTACGCGGTGCCGGCAGTGATCAGCTCGCTCCTGTGGGGGGGTTTCCTGTACCTGCCCGGCGTTAGCCCGTTCCACTTCCTGGCCCGGCAGTTCGGCATGGAACTGCCCTCGCTCCTGGATCCCAACCTGGTGACGTTCGCCATCTGCAACATCGCGCTGTGGGGGGGTGGGGGGGTGGGCTTCAACATGATCGTCATGTACACCTCGCTGAAAGCCGTTCCCAGTGAAATCTACGAGGCCGCCAAGCTGGATGGCTGCTCCGAGATCCAAACGGCCATCAGGATCAAGATCCCCCCCATCATCGCCCCCGTCGCTGGTGATGACCGCCCTCTTCTCCATGATCGCCACGCTGCAGGTCTTCGCCGAACCCACCACCCTGCGCCCCTTGGCCAACAGCCTTTCCACCAGCTGGTCCCCCGCTCATGCTGGTGTATCGCGACGCTTTCACACGCAACGACGTCTACTCTGCGGCCGCCACAAGCATCGTGATTGCCCTGGCAACCTTCATCATTTCGTTCCTGTTCCTGCGCATCGTGCAGAAGCGGGCCTTCGGACAGGAGAACTGACCGTGACTGCCCTCGCCACGCCCCCCGAAAAACCGCCGTGAAAACCCCCCCAAGGCGACCAGGACCGGCCGGGCAAGCAAAGCCGAGTACGTCAAGGAGAAGCCCAGCTACCTCTCCACCGGAATCCTGATCCTCGGTGCGCTCTATTGCCTCTTCCCAGTGATCTGGGTTGTGGCTGCCGCGAGCAAGGACGGCACTGAGCTGTTTTCCACCTTTACCTTGGCTCCCAGCACGCATCTCTGGGACAACATCGTGGAGCTCACGGAATATCGCGATGGCCTGTTCTGGCGTTGGATGCTTAACACTGCCCTGTACGCGGGGGGGTCGGAGCCATTGTGTCCACCTGGGTATCCGCCCTCTCCGGCTATGTTCTGGCGAAGTTTGATTTTCCGGGCAAGTCCGGTGTCTTCAAGGTCCTGCTGATGGGCGTCCTGGTTCCCGGCGTTATTCTCGCCATCCCGCAGTACTTGATGCTCGCCCAGGCTGGTCTCACCAACACCTACTGGTCAGTCCTGTTGCCCCCCCAGATCATCAGCCCTATGGCATTTACCTGGCCCGCATTTACGCTGCTGCGTCCGTTCCGGGTGACGTTATTGAGCTGCCCGCACCGAGGGCGCCAAGGAGATGTACATCTTCAACCGCATCGCCGCTCCCATGATGCTGCCGGGCCTGGTGACCATCTTCCTCTTCCAGTTCGTGGCCATCTGGAATAACTTCATGCTCCCGTACATCATGCTCGGCGACGACCAGCTGTTCCCCCCCATTACCGTGGGCCTCAACGGTCTGCTCAACCAGGGTGCCTCAGCGCCGGCCCTCTACACATTGGTCCTCGCGGGCGCGCTGCTCTCCATCATTCCGTTGGTCATCATGTTCCTCCTGCTGCAGCGCTATTGGCGGGTCGATCTGGCTGCCGGCGCCGTGAAGGCATAGTCTAGGTAGGCTTTGGTCATGACTCAACCCACCCCCCCGGCCAAGGCCCAAAATCGACGATGTTGCCGCGGAAGCCGGCGTATCGCGAGGTACGGTCTCGCGGGTTCTCAATGGGGGGGCCACTGGGTTAGCCCGTCCGCGCTGGCCGCTGTTAACGCGGCCATCAAGAAGACCGGCTATCGCGTCAACCCGCACGCAAGGAACCTGGCCACCAACCGGGCCAACTCTGTGGCGTTCCTGCTCACGGAGACACAGGAAAGGTTGTTCGAGGACCCCAACTTTGCTGTCCTCATGCGCGGGGGGGCAGCGGATGCCCTGGCCGTGCACGACATCCCATTGGTCTTGATCATGGCCGGGACCGATGATGAACAACGGCGTGCCACGGACTTCCTCACTGCGGGCCATGTTGACGGTGTCCTTCTTATCTCCTCCCATGGGAGTCGGAAGGGCATCATCGCGGACATCATTGCTGCGGGCGTCCCTGCCATTGCGTGTGGTGTCCCCCTTGGGCTTCGAAAAGAAGATGGGCTACGTTGCGGCCGACGATTACGAGGGCGCGCGTGACGTTTTGCGGTACATGCGCGACGGCGGACGGCAGCGGATTGCCACATCGCCGGCCCTGCGGACACCTCGGGCGGTACGCGCCGACTCGAAGCGTACCGGGACGATCAGGCGCGGACATCGATGAGGAACTCATTGCCCACGGCGATTACAGCCGCGACAGCGGGGCCAAAGCAATGCGCGAACTCCTCAACCGAAGCAGGAACATCGACGCCGTTTTCGCCGCGAACGACCTCATGGCGCTCGGTGCCATGGACGTGTTGCGGGAGGCAGGCCTGACAACGCCAGGTGACGTCGCCGTCGTCGGCTTCGACGACATCAAGGTCTCCCAGGAGGCGACGCCGCCGCTCACCACGGTCCGGCAGCCGTTCGATCGAATTAGCGAGGAGATGGTACGCCTGCTTTTGGACGTCATCAGCGGCAAGCGCCCGGCGGCCGTCACCATCCCCACCGAGTTGGTCATCCGCGAATCGGCCTGACCGGCGCAGCGCGAGGGCACCAGTCCCAGCGCATAGGCTTGGATCATGCTGAACCTGGTCCTTGGACTTCTCTTTGCGGGGGGGCTCTTCCTGGCCTCGTTCCAGTCCGACCGGCGTCGGCTCCGAAACGGTGTGTTCCTGCTGGTGGCGGCATGGTTCCTCCTGCAGGCCCTTCTGGAGTTCCTCGTAGACCTGAACCCGTGGTTCGAATGGTTGAACCTGGTGGTCTTGGTAGTCCCGGTAGTGAGCATTTTCGTGTTCGCCGGTTTCCTGATAGCCAACGGCATCACGATGGTCCGCAGGGAAGGTCCCGGCATCACCAGCTTCCTGCCGATCGTGGTGGGACTCGCAGTGTTCCTCGCCCCCGGTAGTCGCCTTCCTTTTTGTGCTGAGCGGGCAGCCGGTGTTGGCCGGAATTGCTGCTTTGGCCTTCTTCCTCTGCTCGTACCTCGGCTGCGCATTCGTGGTGTTCCTGGGATACGCGGTGGTGTATTCGCGGATGCGTTTCAGCCCGAACCCGGCGGCCGTCATCGTCCTCGGCTCCGGCCTGATCAACGGCAAGGTCCCGCCGTTGCTCGCCGCCCGCTTGAACAAGGCCTTGGAAATTTACGACGGCGACACCCCCCCGGCCAAGCCTGTCCTGGTACCTTCCGGGGGCCAAGGCCCGGATGAACCCCGGCCGGAGTCCACAGCGATGAAGGAGTACCTGGTGGCCAAAGGCGCGGCTGCCACGGACGTGTTGGAGGAGAACCAGGCCACCACCACCCGCGAGAACCTTGCGTACTCGGTTGCCTGTTGGCAGATAGGGGCATTCATGGGCTTGCTTGTGTGCACCAACAACTACCACGTACTCCGTGCGGCGCTCCTGTCCCGGCGCCAGAGGATCAACGCCGAGGTTGTGGGCGCTCCCACGGCCAGATACTTCGTGCCCAGTGCCTTCCTCCGGGAGTTCGTGGCCGTGATGAGGGACAACCGCCTAACCAACATCATTCTTTGCCTGCCGATGTTCGGGATTGCCCTGCTCATCACGGTCGCACTGATGAACTCTCCGGTGGTGTAACTCTTCCTAGGACTTGGGTAGCCCGGTGGTGAACGCGTGGCTCCACTCGGTGACGGAGCCAGCGGTGAAGACGTATCCCGGCTTGGGTTCGGCGGTGACGGTCACCGTGCCGGCAGGTTTCCTGTAGCTCCCGGCCGCGACTACCTTCCCGTCAACCAGGTACGACACACCCGCGACGGAGGGGATGGTGTAGTCATCCTGCCCACGGCCGGGTCGGTCGGTAAAGGTGACGGCCGCCGGCGTCGCCGTTTCGTAGCTCAGGCCGAAGCCCAACGGCAACAGGACGCCGTCGCCGTCGGCTTCGGGAATGTTGACCGGCAGCTTGCCGCTCGGGTTGATGGAGCCCGAAATGGCGCGGACGGCGCCGTGGAAGTTAACCTCCTTGACCCCCCCATAACTGTTGAGCACCGCGTCGGCACCGGGGGAAGACACTGATGTCGTAGGGATTTCGCGTGGCCACAACGATGACCGGCGTCCCCCCGTGGCTGCGAGTTCCGCTACCATCTGTTGCTGCGCAGCGTTGCTGGTCGCGTTGTAAGAAGCGAAGACGACGGCGTCGACGTTGCCGGCGGCGGCTACGGCACGCGCGCGGTAGGCCGCGGACGGTGAGGCCCCCCCATCCTCGTAGTCTTCCGTCACCGCGAATCCCTGATCCTTAAGGATTGGACCGACGAGCTCCGGCCATGCTGAACCGGCGCCCACCATGAGGACCGAGCTGCCCGAAGCGAGCGGCAAAACCTGGCCTTCGTTGCGGAGCAGCGTGACGGCACGCTCGGAGATCAGCTTGGCCGTGGCCAGGTTCTCTGCGCTGCCCACGAGGGTGTCCACAGCGGCGGGGTCGGCCAAGGGTTGCTCGAAGACCCCCCCGCGCTTGACCTTCCATTCAAGGATCCTTCGGACTGACTCGTCCAGGCGGGCCTCGGTGATCTCGCCGGATCCGACGGCGGCGCGAACCCCCCCGGCGAACGACGCATCCACATCGGGGGGGAGTTGAGGAGGATGTCGGAGCCGGCCTGGATCGCCTTCACTGCGATCTCTTCCTGAGGCCATTCGGCAGCCATTGCCGCCATATCCAAGGCATCGGTTGTCACCAGACCCTTGAAGCCCATTTCATCCCGAAGCAAGCCCGTGAGTACCTTGTGGGACAGGGTGCCGGGCATCTCCGGGTCAATTGCCTCCACAATGATGTGTGCCGTCATGACCATGTCCACGCCGCCATCGATTGCGGCTTTGAATGGCTTCAGATGCTGGTTGAGGGTCTCGCGATCGTAGGTAACGGTGGGCAGGCCGTAGTGGGAATCCACTGAGGTGTCGCCGTGGCCGGGGGAAGTGCTTGGCGGCCGCACCTACGTTGTGCGCCTGAATGCCCGCTATCTGGGCGACCCCGAGTGCACTGACCAGTGCAGGTCCTCACCCATGGAACGGATGCCAATGACGGGGGTTATCCGGGTTGGAGTTGAGATCCAGGACCGGTGCGAAGTCTACGTTGATACCCATGGCACGCATTTCGGAGCCCAGGATCTCACCTTGCGCTTGGCAAGATTCGCGTCAGCGGTGGCGCCGAGGGCCATATTGCCCGGGAGGACCGTGGCGGGTGGCCCGATGCGGGCAACCAAACCACCTTCCTGGTCGATGGTGACCGCCAGTGGGATGCCGTTTCCGTCCTCCCGCATTGCCGTTTGCTGCAGGCCGTTGGAGAGACCGGCAACCTGCTGGGGGGGGTTGGCGGTGTTTCCGGACCATGCGAAGTAGAGGACGCCTCCGAGGTTGTACTTTTCCACCACCTCCGCGGGTGTGTTGACGCCGTACCGCTCTTGATTCTTTGCTGCCATGGAGGTGTCGTCCGCTGATGATCCGTAGACGTGCGTCCAGGTCATCTGGCCGATCTTTTCGTCCAGAGTCATGCCGGCGATCATCGCCTCGATGTCAGGCGAGGCGGAGACCGTCGTCGTATTTTCCGTGGTGGGTACGGCCGCAAGTGCAGTGCCCGTGCCAGCCAA
The DNA here is from genome assembly GCA_001313365.1 of Paenarthrobacter nitroguajacolicus JCM 14115. The sequence continues at coordinate 53,977 of BBFS01000011.1, read as the reverse complement.
CACCCCCTGCGCCCGTCATTAACAGCGCGGTGGCCGCCGCCGTCATGAGTGAAGTTCGTTGTCTTTGCATGTGAATCCCAATCCCATCGTCCTTGTTGCGGTTGAGGTTTGTGTGTCTGTAGGACTAGCGCTTGCCGTTGTAGAGGAGGTACTCGCGGGTGTCGCGCACGAATTGGTCCAGTTCGGACCGCCAGTTGTCCATGATCGTCTTGGCGCCAGCACCGGCGTCGAGCTGTTCAGCAAAGCGGGCTGAGCCGCTCAGCAGGCCCATCCACCGTCCGCCGTCGCCACGCCAACCGAAACCGGGATACAGGCGCTTGGCTTCGACCAGCATGTGGGTGCCCACTTCCAGGGCTTCAACGCGGGCGCGTCGGTGATGTGAACTTGGACGCCACCACAAATGAGGCCCTGGTTCTTGGAAAGTGTCGGCTGGAAGTACGCCTCGCGGAAGGTGACACCCGCAAGGCCCTTGCTGTTCAGGCCTCCGCCCAGCGATAGTCCACGTAGGGCGCGCCGATGAGTTCGAACGGCCGGGTGGTTCCGCGACCTTCTGACATGTTGGTGGCCTCGAACAAGGCCGTGCCGGGGGTACAGGGTGGCGGTTTCGGGTGTTGGCATGTTGGGGCTCGGCAGGATCCACGCCGCCCGGTTGTCCGGTCCCGTCATGTCGCGGCGCATCCCTGGACCTCCACCACCTGAAGGTCCTGGATGGACTTGAGGCCGGCGGCCGGAAGGTGAACTGCGTTGAAGTATTTGGCGAGCTCGCCCACCGTCATCCCATGCTGGAGCGCAATGCCCAGTTGGCCGACGCCGGATTCGAACCCCCTTCTGCAGGACCGGTCCGCGTGCCTGGCCGCCGATGGGGTTCGGGCGATCCAGGACAACAAACGTGGCACCGGTCCTGGATGCCGCCTGCATGGCTCCCCCCCACATGGTCCAGATGTAGGTGTAGAAGCGTGCGCCGACATCCTGAATGTCGAAGCAGATGGTGTCCACCCCCCGGAGGCTTCGAAGAAGCCCACATAGTCGGCAACGGTGGCCCCCCCGTAGGAGTCGTAGACCGGGATGCCGGTCCGCGGGTCCACGGATGTTCCTTCGCTGGCGCCATCCTGGGCGGTCCCCCCCTGAAGCCGTGCTCGGGTCCGAAGACCGCTCCGACCTCGACACCTTTGGCCGCCATGTCATCCACAATTGTGCGGAAGTTCGCCAGGACGCCGGTGGGGTTGGTAATAACTCCCACTTTGCGGCCGGCGAAGATGCTCCAGCCGTTGGCGGCGGCTACATCGGCGCCGCTGACTGGAGATGCCGGCTTCCCCGGCCGGGTCTGGTTCGTGCTGGCGGTTGCGCTGGGGGCAAAGGGCGCGACGACGGCGACAGCGGCCGCCAGCCCCCCGAAGCATGGAGCAGTTTTCTACGGTCGAGAGCCATGAAGAAGCCTTTCGAAGGAGAGCGAGGAGCATGACAAGTTTTGTGACTTTCCTTACGCCGACCGTATTCGCTTGCCGGTAGCGCGTCAATGACTTACCTTCGCGTCCATGCTTGTGTAACTTAATGACAAAGCTCGGGTGAAACCCTGGATCCGGTTTGACCCTTCGGAAGGAAATCATGCTGGAAGCGTCGGCTAACGCACAGTTGTCCCGCACTGTTTTGGTGCGGATTCGCTCTGTCCTGCCAGCGTTACGCCCATCGGAGCGTGCCGTGGCTGAGTTGGTCCTGTCGGACCCATCGCGGGCTGCCACCATGTCCATCGGCGATTTGGCTGAGGAGTGCGGGACGTCCACCACCTCGGTGGTCCGGTTCTACAAAAAGGTGGGCTACGGCGGCTACTCGGATCTCCGCCTGGATCTTGCGCGTGAAACTGCCCGTGAAAGTGTGGCCCATGGCGTTCCGGCCGAGGTCTACGAGGACATCAACACTGCCGACTCGCTGCAAGACATCGTCTCCAAAATCGCATTCAACGAAACCATGTCCATCGCCGATACTGCCAGGTGCTGGATGTCGAACAGCTGGCTCGAGCCATTGACGTGGTGGCCAGCTCCCGGAAGATCGACATCTTCGGCGTGGGAGCGGGAGGATTGGTGGGTCAGGACCTGCAGCAAAAGCTGCATAGGATTGGCCTGGTCTCCTTCGTCTGGTCAGAAGTGCATGCCGCCCTCACCTCAGCGGTACTGCTCGACGCCGAATGTGTCGCCGTTGCCATCTCGCACTCAGGCGCGACCGACGACACTGTCGATTACCTGAAAGCGGGCAAAGCGGCCGGAGCCGTTACCATCGCCATCACCAACCATGCAGACTCACCCTGGGGCTGGCAGCGGACATTGTATTGACCACGGCAGCACGGGAGACCCCCCCATTCCGCCTGGGGCCATGGGTAGCCGGATAGCGCAGATGATGCTCGTTGACTGCCTGTTCGTGGGCGTCGCCCAGCAGTCATATGAGGCTTCCATTGATGCGCTGCGCAAAACGCATGCAGTTGTCCAAAGCCGGAAGTTGCGCCGGGGGGGCAACTGACAAACGCAGCTGCCTGTCCGGGACAGCGTGAAACTACTGGACAGGTTCCGCCTGCTTGATCTCTCCTTTCACTTCACTTGGCTTCAGCATGGAGTCTGAATTGATCGCAAGCACCCCCCCGAAAGCAGGGCTGCCAGGAGGATGGAGCCAAAGGCCATGAATGACGAGACGCCCATAAGAAACGTGGCAACTGCAAGGCTGAGGGGACTGGATACAGTTTCAAGAAACTGGACTGCCGTCATGGTCTTGCCCAGGTCAGACGAGGGAATCTGTTGATGGATGAGGGATGTGCGTCCCACCGTCCATGCAATGCCGCCCGTACAGACGACGAAAAGGCACTAGCCACGGCAATCCACGACGGGATGAAGAAGAGCAAGGCTCCTGCTGCCATAAGCCATGAGGAGCGTTGCATCAGTACGTTTGGGCGCCAATCGGAGAACAATCCTGACAGAATCGAACCGCAGAAGAGGCCCGCAGCGGCCGCTGCGCCCACGATTCCTACTTCCGTGGTGGAACCCTTGAGGCCAACGGAGGTCTGGAAGATCGCCAGAGTTGACAGTGGGGGCTGACAGGAAGCCGACGAGGACAACTGTCCCGGCAAAACGCCACCAACCATGGATTTGGGTAAGTCTCCGGTACCCGGCAGACAGTTCCTTGTAGAAACCTGGCCGGTCCGGCAGGCTGCTGGGGCGCTCCGGCCACGGCAGGAAATTCATGATCAAGGCAATAGCCGTAAACGACACTGCGTCAACGGCCAGCAACCACCACGGACCCCAGACGGCGCTCAAGGCTCCACCAATTGCCGGCCCCACGATGGAAGCTGAGGTCCACGCGGTGGAAACTGCTGCGTTGAATTTCGCAGTGCCGTCACCGTACATCTTCGGGATGGCCACGAAGGTGGCTGTCCGGGCGAACATGTCGAGGCTGCCGCGTAGGAAGGCGCCTAGTACGAGGACCCAAAAGGGAGTGTGCCAAGGGCCTATCAGCAGCGCCATTGCAGCAACAACCAGTGCTTGACCCCAATAGCCGATGTGGGTCATGGCGCGGGGGGGACATCCGATCTGCGAGTCCTCCGATGAGCACTCCGGGGAAAGCCTTCGGAAGTTGTGATGCCACGGCAACAATGGACATCTGGGCAAGGCTGCCGCTTGTCTGCAGAACTATGAGCGGCAGGGCGATGTTGTAGCACCGCCACCCAACGAATTCACCCACATGCCCGTGAGGTGCAAACGTCGCTGCCATGGCTTTGCTAATGACACGTCATTTACCTCGGGATGATTGGAGAATGGTGACAAGGTCGGGCTGCTTTTCCACTGAAGTGAGAAGCCATTGCATTACGGGAGCCTGCCAAAAGCTGATATTCCACGTGCGGGCAATGACCATGTGAAAGATGGTGGTGCAGCAGGGAACTACAATCCGCCACTTGCCGGGAAGAATGAGCGCAAGGGGGGGGAGTGCGACTAATTCAAGAAAGGGAATTGTGCGGGTCAGGGCACGAACCGGCACTCTGTATCGCTCTTGGGCAAACGGGTGAGTATCCGAGGCCAACAGGTGCGAGTGATAAATATGGTTGGCATCGCCGCGCCTGACCCAAGCGTCATAGCCGTGGAGGAGTTTGGACAAACCGGCCTGCGTGTAGGGCAGGTATAGCGCAACCCGTGAGACCGAAAGCGGCAGGTTCGGGGGGGACTGGCCACTGCCCGGCTTGGACATCTGACTGATGACGAGTACCGCTTCAATGAATGTGTCATACGGCCAGCGGCCCGGTAGGGAGCGGGCATCCAAAGCCCGTGTTCCCAAAAACAATCCCAGCGCGGCCCGCCGAATCCAAGAAGAGGGCTTTGCCCCGGGGGGGTCTCCACAAACCTCGCTGGCCGCCGCGGCGGCCATCAGCAGTCCGGCTGCCGTGCGTCGGCTCTTCCAGGCGATCCCGTCATCAGCCTGCGATCGGCCGCTGACTCCTGTGCAGAAACTGCAGCTCGATAGTCCCGGGCTGTAGCCGGGCCGGGGGCGGAGCGTCAGCGCCAGGGCGGCAACAGCCCACACTGCCGCATTGCGTACCCGACGGAGTTGGACTGGTTTACTGCGAAGTTGTCGGAACATAGCTGTACACAATTTCCTTTTCCTCAGGCATTCCCCGAACAGTAGTTGCCACCAGGATGTCCATCCTCAAGGGAGGGTCGGGCAGGTGAGCGGGGGGGCGCGAACCTCGTCAAACGGTCGCCACGCGTTGCTGCGAAGCCTCCGGACGATTCTCTGGCAGAGGACGTTCTTCGGTTGCTCATCCTCACCCATGAAGATGCTGGCGAACACTGCTCCGGCCCGGAAGAACTGGGTTGGAAGGCAGTTCGCCGGGCCGCAGGCAACCGTTGTTCCATCAGGCATGTGGAATTCAACTGCGAATCTTGAGACGCGGTCCCTGAACTTGGCATTGAACATATTGTTTGACGCGATGGGCCAGAAATTTCTGTTGGCCACCGTTGCCGCGATCGAGGCGACCACGTAGGCCCCCCCGTTAGGGCAACGAGCGCCGTGCCCTTATTGCAGTCAGGAGCAGGCAGCACAGTGGCCATTCCTGGCGAAACCCTCGAACTCCGACGCCAACTCCAGGGAGTCAAACACCAGCCTCCTGCCGTCAAGGTTGGTGGATCCGGTAAGCAGGTAGCGGAACACTTCCATGGCGGTAATGGAAGCCACGATGGAGTTAAGCGGCCCAAAGCTAGGAGCCTGGTACGAGCTATTGAGGTTTGTTGTGGAGAGCGAGGCCTGTGATTGGGTCCTGCCGTCGTTATCTGTTGCTGCGCATTGCAGGCAAGGGGTGACTCCTGGCCGTACAACAGGGCCTACCACTCCACGCGTATCTTGATACCCCGCGCAGGTGAAAGGCGTGCCGGTGGCGATGGACGCCTGGTTAGACCACTCGAGCACTTCCTGGGGGGGCGTGTCGGCGGAGACCACAACGAAGTCCGAGTCCTGAAAAACAGGCAGGAGATCTTCCACCCCCCCGGAGATCATGGAGGCGACTTCCACCGTGTTGATGTCGGGGGGGCCCTGAGGTGAAGGTTCCGTGCAGCGGCCTGGATTTTGGGGGGGTACCAATATCTTGCGCCGTGAAGAGGTACTGCCGGGTCAGGTTGCTTTCTTCTACAGTGTCCCCGTCGACCAGGACAATGGAACCCACGCCGGCTGTTGCGAGCTGCATGGCTACGTTCGTCCCGATCCCGCCCACACCGATCAGCGTGACCTTTCGGCTGCGCAGCAGATCGCTGGCTCCGGGCCCGTGCTGTGCGCAAGTTCAAAGTACAGGTCATGACGGCTGTACCGGCCGGAGAGGTCGAACCTGTACGGCACCAGAATCTCGGCGTCGATAAGTTCCTCGACGATCTCTCCGGAGCCTTCACCCAGCAGGAGTTCGGCCTTGCTCCCAGATCGTCGAGTGTCCGTGGCTGTGAAGCGAAGCTGAGTAGTTCAGCCAGCCCGTCTGGAGCGTCCTCGATTTCGATTGCGTTGGGCGGTGCCAATCCGATCTGCACGGCCGTTTCCGTGGTGATGACCGGTAGCGACTGCTTGAGGGAGTAGGTTACGGCTGCCAATTCTTGCCTCCAATGATGAGTGGGGACCACGCGGTGCGTGGCCCCCCCCACTATTTATTCTTGGTTTAGTTGAACACGAAGTTCAGCTTGGAACGGCGCTTGGCCAGTCGCTTGAGCTTAAGCACTTGAATCACTCCTTTGTGTTTATAAACTTGTTGGACGGAATGAATCTACGACACATGTCATAGATATGACAAGTTTGTCGATAACTTTTCTGCGTGTCGCTTTATCGGGTCCCCCGTCAAGGCGTGTGCGGTATAGAGTCGAGGGCATGTTTGAACTCGTACCGCCCAACGCCGCCTTCCACAGGTCCTTCCTCGAGTCCCACCGTGAGTGGGCCGGCGTCCATCAGGATGGCGCCGCCGTCTTCATGGCGGAAGACGTCACCAGCCGGAGGGCTTCGCTGATTGGGTTGGCAAGTTGCTGGACGCTGAAAGCGCGACGGAGAAGGACGGCATTGTTCCGTGCACCTACCTCTGGATCACGGAAGGTCCACGCTACGTGGGGGGGCGATTGCGTTCCGGCACCACTTGACCCAGGCTCTCCTGAACTCGGGCGGGCACATCGGCTACGGGATTCGACCTCGGACCGCAGGAGGGGGGCGGCAACCTGGGCGCTGAGGGAACTGCTGTCCCGGTTGGTTGTGCAGGGCGAGTCGGGTGAGGCTCTGCCGGATCGTGTTCTGCTGACCTGTGATGACGACAATTCGGCGTCAATCAGGACTATCGAGCGTTGCGATGGGCTGCTCGAAGATGTGCGTACGGGTGAAGGCGGGCGGCTTTTCCGCCGGTACTGGATTGATTTGGGAAAACCTGCCGCAGATTAGATTTGTCACCCAGGGGTTGACGCCGCAGCCATGGGCGGCGCACTATGGACGACATGAGCAGTCAACCCCCCCGGGGTGACATCCCCCCCGCGTCCAGCCCCCCCTCGGATTCACGGTGGCAGCAGGTCCTTACCCACCGTCCCGTGGACGACGGAACCAGGGAAACCGCAGCCGCAAGGTTCGCTGAACGCGGCATCACCCCCGGAACAGCTCAAGGCCGTCCTCGCCGATGGTGGGGGATGCCCTTTATGCGGCTGCCGCCGGGGGGCCAGCCAGGCTGGGCAGATCCATTCGGCGGCCCCCCCTCGCCGTTGCACTCCTCTCAGCCGAGGTGAGCATCTTCGCTGCGCATTTGAACTCGAGGGCGTCCGGAGTCAGGTCGGCAGCTGTTGCCGAACTGCTGGACGAATACAGCGCGGTAACCGTAGCTGCTGAGCTCGGTGTGGCGCGCCAAAAGGTATACGAAATCGCCAGAGCGGGTCTGCGACCGCCCTACATCGAGCAGGTCCCTTGGAGGCGTCATGAATCCCATCGAAGAAAAGGTCCAACTACCGGACCCGGAAACCCAGTTCCTGGTCCATCCTGTTGACCTCCCCCCCGGAGCCGCAAGGAATTCCTGACGGGCTGGTGGTTGGGAATCATTGCCACCCCCTCAGGTTTACACGGCGCTTTTGGCTTTCTTTTGGGCCGTCAGCAACAACTACGTGACGCCCGTGCTGGTCCCGCTGGCCTGGTGCTTGTTGCCGGATGGATCAGCTCCAAGCTCACCCGAGGCGCATGGGACTACATTCCACGGAAGCGCCACGACAAGGAGCGGAGGATTCCGGTCTTGCTCATTGGTGGGGGCGCTCATCAAGTCCTCGGCGCTCTTGGTGGGCTTGATTGTCTTTATGGTGTGGAGCACCAGCCAGGACTTCGTCCCCGGCTTCAGCGCCTACCCGCTGGGAATGGGAGCAGCCATCGTGGTGATCATGCTTGGGGGGGAGTTGGTGGCTAAGCTGCTCCGACGCAGGACTTTGGACCTGGTTCCAGAGGCACTGAGCATCGTTGTGGTGGTCGTGGCTGTGTGGATGGGCTTTGCGCTTCTCCCCGCAGGACGCGAACTTGCTCCCGTTGACCTGCTTCCTGGCGTTGCGATCCTTGTGGGTGTCTGGTTGACCTGGCTGCTTTTCACGCAGATAGAGGCCCGCCACAACCACGGCTGACCGCTGAATTGCCCGTTCACGTTCCCGTCACCAAGCACTGCTAGGCTGCCGCGCACTACCCGGCAGACCAGGAGGACCGTATGACGGAGGCAACCCCCCCACCCACCGCGCAAGCCACATCTTTGGACGATTGGTGGGTCAGGGACAACCTGCGTGAAACCATCGACACCTGGTGGAGCTCGGCTACACCATCAGCGGAGGGCAGGGCGAAGACCCGGACCTCATCGATCCCGGTGGATCAGCGGTGGAAACGTGGAACGAAGATTATCCGTACGAACAGCGGATGACCCGCGACGAGTACGAGATCGAGAAGTACCGCCTGCAGATCGAGCTGTTGAAGTTCCAGTACTGGGGGGGCAGGACCTCGGTCTGAAGCACGTCATTGTCTTCGAGGGACGCGACGCCGCCGGCAAGGGTGGCACTATCAAGCGTTTCACCGAGCATCTGGATCCCCGCTCTGCCCGGACGGTAGCGCTCGCCAAGCCCTCTGACCGTGAGCAAGGCCAGTGGTATTTCCAGCGCTACATCCAGCACCTTCCCACTGCGGGTGAAATCGTCATGTTCGACCGCTCCTGGTACAACCGCGCCAATGTGGAACGCGTCATGGGGGTTCTGCACGGACGACGAATACGACACCTTCGTGGGCCAGGCGCCGGTCTTCGAGAAGATGCTGGTTGACGCCGGCATCCACGTCACCAAGTTCTGGTTCTCCGTGACCCGGCAGGAGCAGCGCACCCGCTTCGCCATCCGCCAGATCGACCCCGTCCGCCGTTGGAAGCTCTCGCCCATGGACCTGGCGTCGCTGGATCGCTGGGACGAATACACGGACGCGAAAGAACGAACGTTCCTGCATACGGACTCTGACCACGCACCGTGGATCACCATCAAGTCCAACGACAAGAAGCGCGCCCGGATCAACGCCATGCGCTACTTCCTCAACCAGTTCGACTATGAGGACAAGGACACCTCAGTGGTTTACGACGCCGATCCGCTCATCCTCCGACGCGGCCGCGACGCCGTCGGCGACTAACCCTCCGCGAGTTGGCATTTAATGCCGATGTTTCCCAAAAACATCGCCATTAAATGCCAACTCGCGGGAATGTTAGGGGTTATGAGGGTGCGGACGGAACAGGAGCCTCGACGTCGGCACCCACCGTAAGTGCCGACGTCGTGCGTCCTATTCGGTGACCTCGTCCTCCACTACCGGGTCCTTCAGCAGAAGCGCCGTGCCTTGGAAGGCAGGCAGTTCGAGGAAGAAGCTGTGGAGGTCGTCTACCTGGCCGACGTCTTCGCCCGAGAACAAATCGTGGACGGTGGAGCCCGGAACAAGGTGAGAGGACTGGATACTGCCGGCGATGTCCTGGTCCGAGAAGTTCAGGACCGTAACCTGCAGTGCTTCGTCGGCGAGCTGGTTGACCAGCACCAGCAGCCCTCGGTGGGAAACGTCGGGCACGTCCAGCAGCGTGCTGGTGGCGATCCCCCCCGACTCCTCCCGCACAGTAAGGATCTGCTGCAGCCGCCGGGCGTAAGAGTTCGGATCCTTCAGCTGATCGGGCAGCGGACCGTAGAGGCTCCGGGCGCGGGGCATTCCGGCAAGGGAGGTTTTCGCGTCCGGGCTGGTGCCCATGAGATCGTGTGCGCCACGGTTGATCCAGCGGGTGTCACCCTGCGAGGTGAGCTCGCGGACCGTCTCGCGGTCAAGCGCTGTGATGCCCGTGAGGTCCCAACCGGAAAGCGCAAAAACCCCAGGCTGCAAAGCGTTGTACATGGACAGCAGCACGTGGGCATCCAGGACCTGCGCTTCCTGCTCCTCGGTGATGGCGTCCTGGTCCTTGATGCCAAGGGCCGCCATGATGAAGCTGACCGTGGTGCAGGCGATGCCATTGGTGGTGAAGACTGCGTTGTAGGGCCCGTTCTCACCCGTAAGTCGTTCCCGCATGGTGTTCTGGACCTTCTCCGCCACCTCTGCGCCGGTGAGCTCCTCACCGGCAAGTTCGAAGACGTCATCCCTGTGCCCGGCGGCAAAATGGAGCAACTCGTAGGTCAGTTCATCGTGGTTCTGGAGGGCATGTACCAGCGATGCCTGGTCCACGCCGATCTCCATGGAAAGCCGCAAGGTCAGGCGCAGGAACTCGGTATCCCCGATGACCAAAGCGTAGTGATAAGCGGGCCGGGTGATGAAGTCGTAGGAGAGATCCGGGCCGGACTCGGACTGCGTCTTGATGTCATCGATGGTGAGGTTGAGCTCCTGGAAGGAGAACCCGCCCACCTTGCGGATCATGGAACCAATCAGCTGGTTGGCGGCCTCGGACAGTGGGTGGCCCTCCGACCAGCCCGGTTCTTCTTCAGCACTCTTCTCGACGCCCAGGAACCCGTTGGCATCAAGCCGGAGGCGCCGGTCCCCAAATCCAGCAATGAGTGCAGGGCGTCGCCAACCACCAGGCGCATCCCGGCGAACGTTGGGTCCAGCCAGTTGATGGAAGGCTGCCCGATTTGAAGTAGTGGAGATAGACCCACCGGCGGGTTTTGCCGGTGGTGTCGATGATGGGCTTGGTGGCGCTCCAGTTGGTTTCCTTGACGCCGGGTTCGTAGAAAATCACCCGTTGGAGCCGACCAATAATGTAACCGGCCTGCTGCAGGGCTTCCTCGGCCGCCGGGCTGATGTTCACCGAGTCTTCGCCCTCGGGAACGTCCGGCAGCAGGTGCCAGTCCTCTTCGGGGATGTCCACCATGTGATAGATGCCGGGGGTAGTCCCGGAAGTTCATTTCGGCGAGTCGGAAGTCCGCCCCCCCTTGCCTGTGTGCCCGGGAACGATGTCGTCAATGACGGTGCCGCCATGGTCATTGGCCACCTCGCACATCTGGCGGAACTCTTCTTCGGTGCCGAATGCGGGGTCGATCGCCATGCTGATCCGGTCAAAGTGGCCGTCCACGCTGGGTGTCTGGGACCAGCCGCGGATACCACCGGCCAGCTTGACCGGTCCAGTGTGCAGTCCCCCCCGGATTCCGATCTCGCTGAACGCGTCCCAGAGTGCGGGATCGCCCAACGCGGAAAGGAAGGACTGCCCGTCTTTGGTGATGAAGGACAGGGGGGTAGGCCGTGAACCAGACGGGTGAACGCTCAACGGCTGCGCGCGGATTCGGCCTGGCGTACGAGTTCTGCCACATGCTGGCCTGCCCGGACAATTGCCGGGCCATGGTGTTGGCGTCACCCAACATGGACTGGTTCCTGAGCCAGTCCACATAGGTGGAGTTCAGGCCGTCGAATTCCAAGGAGGGCCGGGCGGCGAAGAACTGCCGCCTCCGGGCGATCGGCCGCAGCGCCTTGGGCCGAGCTGGATAAAACTGTTCGTCAAAGGTGATTTCCGCCGGTTCGCTTGCGGTTTCATCGGGCGTTTCCTGTGGCGTCTCCTCTGGATTTTCTTCCGGAGCTTCGCTGATTTCTGACACGCTCTCGTTGACTGCAGGCTCCCGCACAGTTTTCTCCTTTACGTGGTCGCCGCGTCAACGCCGACCGTCCGAGGGGGGGTCGTTCAAGAGGTCACGTACCCGGGCTTACCCGGACTATTCATGCTAGTCGGGGGGGAGCCCGCCGTTTGTCTAACCCGGGAACAAGTAAGTCTCGTTATTATGTGGTGGGTTGACGTTGGCGGCGCTGCGGTGGCCACGATAAAGCCCGACGTCGGCACTCAGGTGGGTGCCGACGTCGGGCTTGGAATTGTGCGGGCTGGGTGTGGGGGCTGTCAGTACCGCCACACCACCGTGTAGGCGTAGCCGTTGCCGTTCCGGACACACCCCCCCTCGACCAGGCGCACGTAGGAACCGAATCCGGGCCTGGCGGCATCCAGGTTCGACTCGCACGTCGCCTTCGTATGAAACCAATAGACGTAGGTGCTGGCCGCCTCGGCCGGGGGCAGCCAAAGCAATTCCACCGCCAGCCAGGATAGAGGTGGCCGCGAATACGGACGCAATCTTCTTCTTCACGTTAGTCATTTCGATAGAGTAAGCATCTGGCCGGAGACAGTCAACGGTCCGCGAAAGCCCTATCCGGCCCTACGGGGGGGCGGCACCGAACAGTCATTACCGTGACTGGTGAAGATCGGAAGACACATGAAAATTGTTGTTATCGGCGGAAGCGGCCATATTGGCTCATTCCTCATCCCCCGGCTCGTCCGGGGCGGACACGACGTCATCAATATCAGCCGCGGGACCAGCGCGGCATACGTTGACGCGCCCGAGTGGCAGCAGGTCCGGCAGGTTACTGCGGACCGCCACCTCGAAGATCGGGAGGGCACCTTCGGTGACCGGGTCGCCGGACTGGGAGCCGACGTCGTAATTGACCTGGTGTGCTTCACGCTCGACTCCGCCACGGCGCTGGTGAACCGGCTGCGCGGCGAGACGGGGGCATCTGCTGCATTGCGGGTCGATCTGGCGTTATGGTGCCAGTCGGAAGTTGCCCATCTCAGAGGGGTCGGACTCCACCGCGGAGCCGCTGGATGAATACGGCATCCAGAAGCGCGATATTGCCGGGATGCTGAAGGATGAGACGGCCTCCGGAGGGCTCATCACTACGTCACTGCACCCCCCCGGACACATTGTCGGTCCCGGATGGCATCCCGTGGGTCCGCTCGGAAATTTCGATCCCTCCGTGTGGCAAAAGATCGCGGCCGGACAGCCACTTCAGATTCCGGGAGGTGGCACCGAACTGATGCATCACGTCCATGCGGACGACCTCGCGCAGGCCTTCGAGAAAGCAATGCAGAGCCGGGAATCGGCCGCCGGCGAGGACTTCAACATTGTTGCTCCGTCCGCCCTGACAGTTCGTGGCTACCTGGAAATCGCGGCATCGTGGTTCGGGCGGGAGCCACACTCGGAGATGGTCAGCTGGGAGGACTTTCGCGAAACCACCACGCCCGAACACGCCGACACGAGCTGGGCCCACCTCTCCCGAAACCACTGCCTCACCATCGAAAAAGCCAGGTCCCTCCTGGGCTACGCCCCCCCGCTACGAGCCGGAACAGGCCGTTCGTGAGGCGCTGCAGTGGCTTATCGGGAACAACAAGCTTCAGGTTCAGATCACTTGATACCAAGGCGTAACGCTCGACGCCGGGACTCGCCTCAGCGCTGAAGGACACTAAACCTTGGCCTTCAGTGCCTCCCTGCGTTCGGTGACGAAGGTGGAGGCGCCGGTCGCGGCCGCTTGGTTTCCGGCGCTGTATGTATTGGTCTGTACAACAGCCGCCCCCCCAACGCCGAAGCTTAAGGAGCGGAGGGGGAGCATCCATGTTCAAAGCGGCCAACAAAGGAGTGACAGACACCCGGCTCGACCACGCCTTCTTCGTCCTGGGCGGAGTCGCCGCAGCATGGCTTGCATTCTTGTTGGTGGGCGAGAGCTTCCAGCTGGGGTGGGGGGCAGGTGTGGTTCTACGTGGTGTTCTGGCGTTCCTCGCCTATTTGCTGCTCCCACGGCTCCACCGGATCCTGACCACCATCTATGTGCCGGGCTATTTCATTGGCCGGGCAAGGACCAGCGACGGGCTCTTGGGTGACCCGGTCAACGTTGCCTTGCTGGGTGCCGAGCCCCAGATCCACGCCATCATGGAGTCTGCTGGATGGACCAAGGCCGACGACGTCACTTTCGTCAGCAGCCGGCGCATCATCAGCTCAACTATTTTCCGGCGTAGCTACTCCGAGGCGCCCGTCAGTCCGCTGTATCTCTTTGATCGACAGCAAGACTTCGCCTACCAGCAGGAAGTGGACAACAACCCGGGCAAACGCCACCACGTCCGCTTCTGGCGTTGCCCGAAGGCTGGCTCCTACCGGGTGGACACAAAGTGGATTGGCTTGCCGCCGGAACCTACGACCGCAGCGTTGGCTTCTCCCTGTTCACCCTGCAGATCACGCACAAGATTGAGCAGAACACCGACGTGGAGCGGGACCACATCGTTTCAACCGTTTCGGCGGCGGAACCAGCTGTCTCAGTCCAAGTCATCAAGGACTTCTCCACCGGATACCACTCACGCAACGGCGGCGGGGGGGATTCAATCTCTACTGACGGCGACTTGCCGATCGTCGACGCACGCGGCGTCCTGGTTCCCTCGGATCAGCCGCCCAGCCGCACCGATAGCAGGGACAGGCGGCCCGCCCCCCCATCTTGATGGGGGGGGCTGCTTTGGTGGTGGCCAGGGCGGTGGCGGCTTTGGTTCTGGCGATCACGTTGTTCACCTCCGGCGGTGAAATTTCCGGGCTCACCTTCGACGACGACTCGTCAGACCCGCAAAGCACGACGGCGGCAATCGCCTTGATAGCAGCTGTGGTCCTGGTGTTCGGGCTGGGTGAAGTTTTCCTGGCCTGGCGCATCTTCTTGGCAGCAATGGTGCCCGCGTGATTGCCATGGGCTTGAGCTCCATCTCGATCCTGGTCCAGGCAATCGACTACTCCACGGGCAGCGCAAACATCACCCTCGAAGCTGGCCTCTCCGGTTTGGCCACTGACATTCTGGTGCTCCTGGCCCTGTCCAGCCAACGTGCCCGTGTGTACGCAAAGCGGCAGCGCATTCCGGCGGTTCCGGCGTCGGTAGTTGGCCGGCGGGTACCTTCCTGACCCACTTTGAGGGCGACTGGGTCCGACGCGCCGTCCTTCGCGGCGCGTCGGGGGTAGTTTCAGATTCAAAGTGGGTGGTGACGGTACACGCCTGGTCAGCGCCGCTACTCCCCCCCGGAGGGAATGCAGGATCTCAAGGTGCTGATAGTGGATGACAATTCGCCGGATGGGACAGGCGCAGTTGCTGACAAGTTGGCTGCAGAATCCGGCGGAACGGTGTCTGTCCTGCACAGGAAAGAGAAGGATGGGCTCGGCCGGGCATATGTCGCAGGCATGACCCGCGCTCTCGCCGAGGAATCCGACGTGGTCATCCAAATGGACGCGGACCTGTCCCACCCCCCCGTGTCGGCCATTCCCACGATGCTTGACCGTATCCGCACCTCCGGCGCCAAGCTGGTTATCGGCTCACGCTATGTTGCCGGTGGATCTACGGCGACAGAATGGCCTTGGCACCGAAAGGCACTCTCTGCATGGGCGAATTTCTACGTGTGTGTAATTCTGGGTTTGAAGGTGAAAGATTCCACAGCGGGATTCAAAGCGTGGACAGCCTCCGCTCTCCACCAAGTTGATGTGGCGTCGATTCGAAGCGATGGCTACTCATTCCAGGTTGAGATGAATTACCGGGCGGCCAGGCGGAGCCTGAAAATCGCTGAGGTACCCATTCACTTTGAAGAACGCGTGGAGGGTGCTTCCAAGATGAATCTCCGTGAACAGCTGGAGTCCGCGCTGACGCCGTGGAAGCTTCGGTTTCAAAAGTAGGGTGTGCCTCCACCACCAACTTTGAACCCGGGGGAGACCTGGACACGCCCGGGAACGCGGCGTGTTGCCTCGCTTGGGAAATCAAAGTGGGTGGTGGCGGCACGCAGCCAGGCCAACCACCCACCAAGCTCGACGGCGGCACACAAGGTGAGTGCCGCCGTCGTACGTCAGCGGGGGGGACGTGAGAGACCGTTCGCGTGAAGCTGTCCCCCCCTACCGGCTTCCCATCATCGCCAGCCACGTGAAGAGCCGAACCGTCACCACCCACTTTGAAATGAGAACGGCCTCGACGCGCCTACAAAAGGGTGTGTCGGGGGGGCGTTTTTGCGTGAAAGAAGGTGGTGGCCGCACGCGGTGTAATCCGTCGTTTAAACAAAGAGCTCCGGAGTGCGTTATTGGGGGGGGATACGCACTCCGGAGCGGTCTTTGAGCAGGGGGGGCTCTCGCCGTCCTGCAGTAATTACTCTACGTGCCGTGCGACGCCTTCGCCACCACCTCGAATAAGTACTTTCGCTTTAGTTTTTATGGGCAGCTTCATGCCTCTTCTTTTGCGGCACAATCAGCACCGGCCGCCGTTGGTGATGACTCAGCCAGGCTGCCACCGAGCCATTCAGGGCTTCGGAAATCCGGTGCCCCAATCCAGGTTCAGGGTCCCTACGATGATCATCGACGCATCAATATCCGAGGCCAAGCGGCCCAGGGCACGGGCAGGATCCCCGGCGAGCAAGCGCAAAGTCCAATCCGCCGTGCCGCCGTCCATAGCCTCCGCGATGGCCTTTCCCAGATCACCACGGACGGCCGCGACGTCCTCGTCATCCTTTTCGGGATGCAGCGACATCCGGTGTGTCTCGCGCGAGGGGGGGTCCCACTCCACCAGGTAGCTGGCCTCATCCACATAAGCGCAAACCAGCGGCACGCCCATTTGCTCGGCGAGGGTCCTGGCAGTTTGGAGGACCTCCACATGCTGATCCGGCAGCACTCCGACCACCAAGGGGGGGATCCGTCCGCTGAAACCTTCCGCAGCCATACCCTTATTGTTGCGCTGCGGCGCGTGCTTGAACAGCTACTTGGGCTCGCACGCACCCTTGTAGACGTTCCTGACGGGGGGGCCTACGGTTAATTCGGGTCCACGGCTCATCCGAAGGAAGGCGGTCCGCGATGGAAATCTACATGTGGTGGCTCGATCTGCACTTGGACAGCAAGGAATGGCTGCGCGAAAACCTGCGCGCCGAAGAACTGCCGCTGCAGGTGCTGCAGCACATTGCCGAGGCCGGCGGGCCTCATCCGGACAAGGTCAGTGGTGTGTTGACCGTTGCGGATTGGGACTTCATCGAGACCCAGTCGGAATTCGTGGACTGACGGAGCCTGTACCAGCGGGGCGGCCGTTCCCTGCGAACCCGCTATGCGCAGCTGGCGGCAGGCCGAGCGGCCGTGACGATGACCTGGGCGGCAGTGTCCGGACCAAGCGAGGGGCTCTCTTGAATTTGGGCCGCCGCCCGCGCAGGCCGATCCTTGGCCCTCATGCGGAGAAGCGCCACCGCCGAAATCAAGAACCAAGCCACGTTGGTTACCACGGAGGGCCAGGCTCCGTGGAGCGTGCCATTGACGATAAAGCGCACGAACCGAAAAGATTTACGGTCTGGAAGGTGCTGCCCGCCTGCAACCAGCCCATGGACACCGCCATGTAGCCGCCGAGCATCGCCACTGCGCCGGCCCAACCGGCAATTTCGAACAGCAGTTCCATGGGAGTCCTTTCAGGATTTGGGCATCCAAATGAAGCCGACGGGCGGCGTTCGATCCGGGATGGGGGCTTGATTCGGTAGTCGGTATTGGGCGACTGAATCGTGCTTTTGAGTCAATATTGAGTGAGGAAGCCATTTAGTTCAATTGCAATATTCTGAAGCCGGTGTTTAGGAGTACTTAACATGGAGATGGATCCGCGCCGGTTGCTCGTGCTTCTTGCGGTCGCGCGCACTGGAGGCGTCCTTGCGGCAGCTGATGAATTGCGGATTACGGCGTCCGCAGTGTCGCAGCAGCTGAGCAAACTCGAGAACGAGGCAGGGCAGGCGCTACTCCTCCGCACCCCCCCCAAAGGTTCAGTGCTTACACCTGCAGGTTTGGCCATGGCGGAGGCAGGGGAAGAGATAGAACGGGCACTCAACGTGGCCCGGGCCCGGATGCAAAGCGAAGTCAATATTGCGGGGGTGGTGCGGGTTGGCGGATTCACCAGCTTCATGCGCACCGTGGTGATCCCGCGACTTCCCGAATGGCGCAGCCAATACCCCCCCAGTTGCAGATTCAGATCGTTGAGGACGGCTTTCCGGCTCTGATGCGGCTGCTCCGGCAGCGACAGCTCGATGCAGTGGTGATCGAACAGGATTCGACGGCGGCAGAGCAGCGTCCGATGGCGGCCGGAATGGTCCAGGAACCCCTGCTTGACGAGCCGTGGAAGCTCGTGGTGCCCGCAGGAACCTTGCTGGGAACGGACAACATTGACCTGAGCCGGTTGCACTTGCCGTGGCTGGGAGTCGAGCCATCAGCGGCCAACACTGCAGTACTTGGGCGCCTCCGTCACTCGACGGGTGCCCGGATTGAGACTGTTCATCAGTATCACGACACACTTACCGCGCTGGCGCTCGTCGCTGCTGGTGAGGGGGGGTTGCGATTGTGCCCACCCTGGCGCTGACGGGAGTTGTCCATGACCAAGTGGATATCCTGGATGTTCCCGGCCTGGGGGACCCGGCACATCGCCTTGCGGAGGTTCGACCGGAGAAAGGCCGCCAGCCTGCCCTTGGACACGGTGGCCCGACTGCTTCGGGAATCGGCGGCCGCGTTCGACACCCGTTCAGTCCTGACCTGTCCCGCCACGAAAGGCGGGACAGGCAGGCGTCAGTTAGTTCAGCGCAGGCGTGTCAGTAGGGACCACGCCCGAACCATAGAGGTCCGTGGCCAGGTCCCGAAGTGCCCGCAGAGCCACCCGCTGGGTAAAGGGCCCATAGGAAACACGGGCCACACCAAGTTTCTGAAGCTCTGCTGCCGGGAGGCGCCGGGTGCGCCAATCACGGAGAGCTTCCCGTGTCCGAGGCCTTCAACCAGAGGCTCGATGACCTCACGGGTCATGGCGCCGGGCACGAAGACCAGCGAAGCACCGGCGTCGAGGAAGGCGCGGCCCCCCCTGGCAATGGCGTCCTCGATGCTGACGTTGATAGGACGATCCCCACCCCGGGCGATAGCGTCAGTGCGTGCGTTCAGCTGGAAGGCGACGCCTTCGTCCGCGGCGGCCGAAATGATGGCCTGCACACGGGCAACGGCTTCGTCGAAGGGCCGCAAGCGGTCCTCAACATTCGCCCCCAACGACGCCGATCCCAATCGCCCGGCGGATGGTCTCGGCAGGGTTCTCGTACCCATCGTCCAAGTCGGCAGTGACCGGGAGGTCCACGGCGTCGACAATTCGCTTGACCCCCCCATCCAGCGCGACGTCCAACGGCATCGTTCCGTCGGCATAGCCGAAGGCTGCAGCTATGGAATGCCCTGCAGTGGCGATGGCCTTGGTTTCAGGAAGTTCTGCAACAGTGCGGGCACTGACGGCGTCCCACACATTAACCACGCTCAGGATTTCCGGTGCCTCGTGCAGGGCTTTCAGCTGTTGTGCACGTGCGTTGGTGTTTGCTTCAGTCATCGTTGATCTCCATCATCGTTGTTCTCAGTCATCCACGGGTGGGAACTCTCGCTTGCCACCCACAGCCTAGGCATAACGTCGCACAACGCGATACCAAGCGCTTGCACTACGGCCCTTGGTGAAACTCGGGCAGCGAAATTTCCACTGGGTCTGCGCCCACGACTCTGTTACGTCCCTGGGCCTTGGCGCTATATAGCGCGGCGTCTGCCACCTTGATCATGAAATCCAGGTCGGGAGCTCAGTACCAGTGGACGTGACGCCATAGCTGACTGTGGGAAACGGCAAACCATCCGGATCTTCCATTGCGGATAGGCGATGGCTGATCTCTGAGGCGATGGCTTCGGCCGCTGTTGCGTCGCTCCCGGCAGGAACAGGATGAATTCTTCTCCGCCATACCGTCCAACAAGGTCGGTTGACCGAACCGAAGCGGTGCAGGCCTCGGCGAAGGCACACAAGGCGGCGTCCCCCCCGGCCGCATGTCCGTGTTCATCGTTGACGGCTTTAAAGTAGTCGAGGTCCGCCAGGATCAAGGCCCCCCCTCCTCGTTGGGAGCCGGACCGGCCAGTTCCTTGGCAGCCAGGCCAAGGAAGGCGCCCCCTGTTTAGCAGGCCGGTGAGATGGTCCCGTTCGGCGCGTTCCCTGAGTTTTATGATCAGGTGGTTGTTGCTGAGCGCGTTCATGGTGAAGGACAGCGACACCAGGAGGATCAGGTGCACCACGCCGCCGGCGCGTAGCGAAGTAGGTCCGGAACGAATTCCCGTCGGGCCCTTCCAGCACAAACGTGATTGCCCGGCCCAGATAGTACAGGGAGGTAAGTGCTGCGGTGAGGGCCAGGAACTTGGTCGCCCGGGAATGGGTTGATTTCGCGAACCACAATTCTGCCCCCCCGGACATGCCAAGCCTGCCGCCGTCAGGCCCAGATAGACCAAACCACCGGACCAGATACTGGATTCCGCTGTGTCCGTTATCGACGCAACGTAGGTGATCAGTGGTGCCGGGGCCAAGTGCCAAGCGCTGACTTTACGGTCCCGAAGTTTTCGTGCTCCTGCCCAGACGCTGAAAGCTCCGGCGACAACCAGCGCTTTGCCGGGCGGACTGGCCCACGCCAGCAAGGAGGTTCCGTTGAGCAGGAAGGCGCAATTTCCGGCAAAGAAAAGGCACAGGGAAACCCGCCACCAAGAGGTGAACGGCGGCCGGAGACGTCGGGAGGAGACGCAGGAGAGAACTATCAGGGTCAGGATGACGGCCCCCCCGAGGACCATTCTTACGGAGAACGGGTCCAGGACTACCGCTCCCTCTTGCATAGAGACTGCAATCATGGCTCGATCCCGCTACCGGCCGACCACCGCGGATTTCCTTTTTGTTGGTCTCATGGCTCTTTGACCTCGCAAAACATGTTTTCCCCCCCCAGTAAGTTGCTGCGGCCTCTTGACCGCGAACCACAGTCAAGCACGTTTTTTCCAATCAGTGGACAACAGCCGCCACATCACGGGAAAAAGTTTTTCTCGATTTTCGCGTCACGATTCGGAGGTTGGCCGCACTGTAACCGTAAGGAGGGTTTTGTCCGGAAACCGGGCTATCCACATAGGAGCAAAAAACCGTTGCCACCCATACGCCCTGATGGTTCGATGGGGACCATGGCTACTGCAGAGAGTTACGTCATCGCGATCGGGACCAAGAAAGGCCTGTGGCTGGCAACCAGCCCGGACCGCAAAGAATGGTCCCTCTCCGGCCCGCACTTCCTGATGAGTGAGATACCCAGCATCGGGATAGACACGCGGAACGGCACTACACGAATCATGGTTGGCGTACGATCCGAGCACTGGGGTCCCACAGTGGCCCACTCCGACGACCTTGGCGCCACGTGGACCGAGCCCGAGCAGGGCGCCATTAGATTTCCGGACGGCACAGACGCCGCGCTGGAACGCATCTGGCAGATATACCCCCGACGCGACTCCCGACCAGGCGTGGTCTGGGCGGGTTGTGAGCCTATTTCGGTGTGGAAATCAACCGACGGCGGCGAACACTTTGAGCTGAACCGCGGACTCTGGGACCATCCCCCCCACCGCAGCGAGTGGGGCGCCGGTTACGGAGGAGCGGCTGCGCACTCCATTGTGGTTGATCCGTCAGGCGAGAAGGTCCACATCGCCATGAGCACGGGCGGCGTTTACAGATCGCTCGACGGCGGTGCCTCCTGGGAGCCCCCCGCAACAAGGGAATTTCGGCCTACTTCATGCCTGATCCCAACCCCCCCGAGTTCGGCCAGTGCGTTCACAAGATCGCGGCGGATGCCGCCGTCGAGAATCGTTTGTACGCGCAGAACCACCACGGGGGTGTACCGCACGGACGACGGCGGCGAGAACTGGGACTCAATCGCGGACGGGCTGCCGGCGGATTTTGGGTTCGTCATGCTGACCCATCCGCGCCGCGAGGGCACGGCGTGGGTGATCCCTTTGAAAGCGGACGGCGAACGCATCCCGCCGGACAGTAGGCTCAGCGTCCACCGCACAGACGATGCCGGCGGAACGTGGAAAGAACTGCGCACAGGCCTCCCGGACCACGAATACAACGCCGTGCTCAGGGACGCCGCTTTCGTGGACACCGCTGAACCTACCGGCGTGTACTTTGGAACCCGCGGGGGCGCTGTGTATGCCAGTGCTGACGAAGGCGAAACATTTACTGAAGTGGCGTCGCACTTGCCGGACGTGCTCTGCGTGCGTGCCGCCGTCGTGGTGGGCGCATCTGCCGAACCCGAAACAAAAGCCAACGCATCGGTGTCTGGGTAGCCGGCCGTGGCTGACTTTACGGTCCTGCTGCCTGGCGTCCTGCAGCCCCCCCTCGTAGGCGGACAGTCCTATCTGACTGCGTCCGCGACGGGGGGGCTGTGACCGTTGGACAGTTGCTGGACTCGGTAACCGGAGATTATCCAGTACTGGCCAGGCGTTTGCGTGATGAAACCGGGGGGGCGCTGCGCCGCTACGTGAATATTTACGTGAACGGTGATGAGATCCGGCGTGTGAAAGGTCTTGATACGGAGGTTGCGGCTGGCCAGGAGGTTTTGATCATCCAATCCGTGGCCGGCGGCTGAGAGGGGGGTTTGGGGGGGTCAAGCCGGATCAGGCGACGCGCCAAACGCTGCATTCGTCAGTGTTGATGGCTTTCCGCATCCCGGAGGCGTGGTCCATGATCCACACAACGCCGATTCCCGGCGCCGTTTCCTGGACGCGTCCGCGGCGGATCACTACGTCGTCGTAAGCGGGCCCTACGGACAGGCGGGCTTCGATCTCGTCTCCGCGGTGGAGCTGGCTGATAGCACGTATGCGTGTTGTGTGAGTGGTGGCTTCCTTCAGCATGGTTTCCTCCTGGCTGGAGCTGGTGCCTGCACTTGCCGGCTATTCCAGTGTGGCGCGGCAATGTTGCCACGGTATTTCGGCCTGGTTAGGGTCCCGTTAGCATTCCGGGATGGTTGGGTTTCCACGTGGCCAGCCCCCCCGCCTGCCGGGATCGCCGCCTACCCGGTTGTAGCCTGATCTCGGTTGTTGAGTCTCACAGCAACCACAGGCTCCGTCCCCGGGGGGGAGATCGAATGGGTGCGCTACGGCGAACAATCGCGTTGTCTACAGGCTTGGTGGTGTTTGCTACCGGCCTGTTTTTTGTACAAACCCCCCCGCGACTGCGGTGCCGTTGCCCGGGCCTGACAACCCAAATGTCCAGTTCGTGGAGGGAACCCCCCCGCACTCGGAGCATACGTTCGAGGTTCCCCCCCCGAGCTCGCCACGCCGTTCAACACGTCGCCCGACGCCGGTCCGGCAGCGGCGGGACCCAGCGGCGACATCCGGGTTCGGCTGGTCACTGCGAAGCTGGCGGACAACACCAATACGGTGTCCATGGCGGGCGCTGAACAGGCTGTTGCCGCGTCCAGCAACTACTGGAAAGCGATGACAGCCAACAAGCTGTCCCTGACGGTGAACACCAAGTTGCCGGCCACCAATCCAAGGCGAAGTCCACGGATAGCTACAGCACCATCATTTCCATCATCACCAGCGAACTGAATTGGTCGGCCAGTCCGTATACGGCGCTGGTAATTTTCATTCCTACCTCCACTCTGTCCGGAAACGCCCTCGGAGCCGGATACAGCAGTGGAAGCTACAGTGGCCGCGTCCTCCTGCCGCAGATCAGCGGGTTCACGAACAACGTGATGAGCCACGAGTTCGGGCACGTCATCGGCCTCATGCATGCGGACGCGTTGCAGTGCGGCAGTGGCGCGTCCGACGTCGGAGTTGACGGTAGCGGACGGTTCACGGATCCTTCCTGCTACATCCGGGAGTACGGCGACACCACGGACATCATGGGCGCAGCCCAATTTGAATCACCCGTGGTCAGCAGCTCGCTGTGGGACTACGCAGGATTTGGCCGTGGTGATGAAATCCGTGATGTTGGCGTGGCAACGGGAGCCAAGACCTACACGCTCAAACCGTGGGGCGGGACCGAAGCACAGCGTGCCATCAAGTTCACCGATCCCATCAGCAAAGAGGTCTATTACCTGGAGTTGCGGCAGGCCGCAGGCTATGACAGTTACCTTGACGACTCGGGAAGCCGGCCGGAAACAGGGGTGTTAAGATCGTCCAGCGCGGCGGAGCCACCATCGCTTCGTCCCTGATCCTCATGCCGTCCACCAAGCCGTTCCCGGAAGCCTGGTACGCCAGCAACCACGCATGGCAGGCGGGCAGCACTTTCACCACCTATACCGGCACTCAGGTGACCATCAATTCGGTGTCCACCACGTCGGCGTCGGTCACTATCTTTGCCGATCCCAAGCTCACGGCGAAGATCCGATTCTCGGCCGGAGACTTCGACGGCGACAGGCTCGCCGATGTCCTCTCCCGCGAGGCTGACGGCTCCCTGATGCTCTACGCCGGCCTGCCCGGCAACAGGCTTGATAATCCCCGAAAGATCGGCTCGGGGTGGAACATCTTTGACGCCATCACCGGCATCGCGGACTTCAACGGCGATCGGCGGGGGGGCGACATCCTGGCGCGAACCAGCGACGGTGTCCTCTGGCTGTATCCGGGTGACGGAAATGGCGGTTTCCTGGCGAAACGGCAGGTCGGATCCGGTTGGCAGGGCTTCTCGAACCTCATTGGTATGGGGGATTTCGACGGCGACGCCCGGCCCGATGTCATGGCAACCAAGCCGGATGGCACGCTCTGGCTCTACCCAAGCGACGGTCAGGGGGGGGTTTCCGTGCATGGTCGCAGGTCGGCTCGGGCTGGAACGGCTTCACCAGCATTACTTCCGACGGCTCCTTCGGCGGTGCCGGAGCGGGACTGCTCGCAAGGGCCAGCGACGGCACTCTCTACCTGTACCCCGGCAATGGTTGGGGGGGTGGTTTCGTGCCGCGCATCGCCGTCGGAAGTGGCTGGAATGCCGTGGGCGACATCGTGGCGGGCAAGACTTCACGGGTGACACGCGCTCCGACGTCCTGACGGTTACATCGGCGGGAACCATGCGCCTCTACCCGGGCAGCGGCTCAGGTTTTGCCGAACGCCTGGCCATTGGGGGGGCCGGATGGAACCAGTTCAGCCAGGTGTGGGAGGCGGGAGACTTCGACGGCGATGCTGTCGCCGACATTCTGGCGCGCGGCACCGATGGCATCCTGTGGCTTTACCCAGGCAATGGTTCCGGCGCTTTCCTGCCGCGGGTCCAGGTGGGGTCGGGCTGGGGTGCGTTTAATGCGGTCCTCACCGCAGGGGGATTTCGACGGCGATGGCCACCCGGATCTTGTGGCGCGGACTTCCGACGGGGGTGTTGTGGCTGTATCCGACGGATGGTCGCGGGCAGTTCCTGGCCCGCCAGCAAATCGGAACGGGGGTGGCAAGGGTTCACGCAGATGCTCGCACCGGGTGATTTTTCCGGTGACGGCAAAGCGGACCTTGTGGCCCGGGCTGCCGATGGAAGCCTGTGGCTCTACCCAGGTAATGGCGTTGGAGGTTTCCAGCCGTGGCGTCAGGTCGGCACGGGTTGGAACATCTTCAATTCAGTGATGCAGGGCGGCGACTTCAACGGGGGATGGCCGCGAAGACATCATGGCCCGTGGAACCGATGGCTCGCTCTGGCTTTATCCGGGCAATGGCAACGGAGGCTTCCTGGCCCGGGTGGCCATGGGGGCTGGATGGAACATGTTCACTTCCTTCGCTGCCTTGGGTAATGCCTTTACCGGTGCGGGCAATCCTTCCGTGGTTGGCGTGGCCGGCGACGGGACACTCTTCCTATACGTCGGCACCGGCCGGGGGGGAGCGTTCCAAACGGTGGTTATGGACTCGATAGGGTCTTTGCCGTAGGTGAGATCCGGATTCCATTTTTGTCGTGGCGAGGCGCTAGCATTGGCCCTATTCGTCGTGACTGCCACGGCAATCCACTCTTAATCTTGGGGGAATTCCGTGTCTTTTTTGAGGATCCGGCATTGGCGTGCGGCCGCTCCGGCGATGATCGCAACACTGACGGCATCACTGGTGTTGGGGGATGGTTCCGGCGCAGGCCTTGACTGTGGGCCGAGCGACGGTTCCAGCCGAGACCGCAACGGCCGGCGGCTCGACGGGCGGTTCGATCAGCGGAACCGTTACTGTCCGTTCAAATGTGGACCTGGGGGGGTCGGTCTCCGTCTTTGCAATTAATCTCTATAGTCCGTCCTCGAACGCTCCGTCAGGGACGGTGAACCCCCCCGACGGTACCTATACGCTTCCCAGCCTGCCGGCCGCAGAATACAAGGTCTATTTCCATTCCAGCGACCCCCCCGGGTGGACGAGCATGGAGGTCTATGGCGGCTCGGACCTGAGCACCTCCACTCCGGTGCTGGTCAACGAGGGACAGGACGTTACGGGAATCGACCAAAACATGGGCGGCGGCAGGATCCAAGGCAGGGTCCTGATGCCCTACTACGTGGACACGACCACCGTGGTTGTCGAGGCGTTGGACTCCTCTGGAACCGTTGTCGCTTCAGAGTTTCCAAGCAGCGGTGGCTACTATGATCTCCGTGGAATCCCTGATGGCCTCTATCGGATCCGGGCCAGCGGTGGCGTCATTACTTCCTGGCATGGAGGAGGCGCTTCGTTCGCTGAGGCCTCCACTATCTCCATCGCGGGCGAGCAGGATGTCTACAACGCAGATCTGGCCGGTGATCCGGGCTCCAGCATCAGTGGTTGGGTGTCCAGTGCTTGGCCGGCAACGGGTGCAGGCGAGCACAGGGTCTCTGTCCATGACCTCACTGGCAAAGTGGTGAAGGACGTCCCGGTTAATAGCAGTTTTTACACTGTCAGCGGGCTTCAGCCCGGCCAATACAAGCTTGCGTTGGATATGGTGACCGTCAGCAGCGCCCACCAGGCGAAGAGCTCTTATGAGGGGGGGCAGTACTACAGCGGTGTGAGTGAGGACAAGGGTCCCGGTCCTGCGCAGACCATCACACTCACGGCGAATGAGCAGAAAACCCGTTTCGATTTCTCGGGCACGGATGGCGGGAGCATGAAGGGATACCTCCGCGATGCCAGCGGCCATCCTTTGCCGTTCGCGGTAGTCGAGGCCTACACCCGCGACGATGCGCTCGCGACGAGGAAAGCCGTCACGGATGCCAAGGCAGGTTCGAAATCACTGGCCTGACCACCGTCCTATCGCCTCCGCGGCAACACGACGAATGTGCGCTTCGCTGGTCTCACCTATTCAGGAAGCGTTGCGGAGCAATCCGAGGCCAAAGAAATCGCGGTCAGCAGCGGCACCAAGACCGACGTCGGAACGGTGGGCTATTGGTCCCGCGCCGACTTCACCGACGTCTTCGAAGGCCAACAGTTCGACCACCAGATCAGTTGGATGAAGTCCACCGGCATCTCCACGGGCTGGCCTGACGCCACGTTCCGTCCCTTGCTGTCCGTGAACCGTGACGCCATGGCTGCGTTCCTGTACCGGTTGGCAGGGCAACCCGCGTTCACGCCGCCAGCTACGTCGCCGTTCGTGGACGTCCCCACGACCAACCAGTTCTACAAGGAAATCGCGTGGCTCGCGTCCACCAAGATTTCGGGTGGATGGCCGGACAAAACCTTCCGACCCGTGGAGCCAGTGAACCGCGACGCGATGGCTGCGTTCTTGTACCGCTTCTCCAAGGTCACAGACTTTGAGCCGCCGGCCACCTCGCCGTTTACCGACGTTCCGGCCAATGGCCAGTTCTACAAGGAAATTGCTTGGTTGGCTTCCGCAGAAATCAGCACTGGTTGGGATGACCACACTTACCGGCCCGTCACACCCGTCAAGCGGGATGCCATGGCTGCTTTCATGTACAGATTCAACGCATTGGATAAGTAGGGACAACGAAATGCCCGGCATGTCAGGATGACGTGCCGGGCATTTCCGCGCTCCAGGACAGGTAACCCGGAAGGAGCGCTGGTCTTGTTTAGTGCTGGGCTTGCTTGTGCAGGCCGAGTTCCGTGGTGGGAGTTTTGGCTGATTCACGGGCTGTCATGGCCGAGACAGCTGCGATCACACAGATCACCGCGGTGAAGATGGAGATCTGGACCCATCCGCCGGGCTTGGTGCCACCCAAAGCCGTGACGATGGCCGGTGCGAAGCCTGCCATGAGGAATCCGAGCTGGGTGCCAATAGCCAAGCCGGAGAAACGGACCTTGGTGCTGAACATTTCGCCGTAGAAGGACGGCCATACGGCGTTGGCGGCGGCGTATCCGAAGGAGAAGAACACCACGGAGACCAGGAACATCAGCGGCACGTTACCGCCTTCGAGGGTCAGCAGGAACACCGGCGTCATGATCGCGCTGGAAAGGGCTCCGTAGATAAACACGGGCTTGCGGCCGATCTTGTCCGAGAGCATGCCGAACAGCGGCTGCGTTCCCAAAGCAACAACGTTGGCCGCAACCACCAGCCAGAGCGTGATGGTGCTGTTGACGCCTGCAACATCTTGGGCGTATTTGATGGCCAGTGTTCCAAAGACCGTACTCACTGCGGCGATGAAGGCGCAGCAGACGACGCGGAGAACGTCGCGCCAGTGCAGCCTCAGGAGATCGGCAACGGGGGGGAGTTTGGAGATCTCATTGTTCTTCTTGGCTTCCGCGAAGGCCGGCGGCTCGTGGAGGGTGCGGCGGATAAAGAAGGCCACCAGAACAACCACGGCGCTCAGCCAGAACGGAATGCGCCAACCGATGCCGTATTTGATGTCGTCGGGCAGTGCCACCACCGGGATGAAGACCAACGCAGCGAGGATCTGGCCGCCCTGGGTGCCGGTGAGGGTCCAAGAGGTGAAGAAGGAGCGGCGGTTGTCCGGGGCGTGCTCCAAAGTCATGGAGGAAGCACCGGCCTGCTCACCAGCGGCAGAAAGTCCCTGGCATAGGCGGGCAACTACCAGCAGGACGGGAGCCCACCAGCCAATGGTCTTGAAGTCCGGGAGGCAGCCAATCACGAAAGTGGCGGCACCCATGAGGACCAGCGTGAACATGAGGACCTTTTGCCGGCCAATCCGATCACCGAAGTGACCCAGGATCACGGCACCCACGGGACGGGCGATGTAGGCGAAACCGAAGGTCGCGAAGGACATGATGGCCGCGTTGGCGTCGGCGGAGGGGAAGAAGACGTGGGGGAAGATCAGCGCCGCGGCAGAGCCGAAGATGAAGAAGTCGTAGTACTCGACGGCGCTGCCCAGGAAGCTGGCAAGCGCAGCTTTCTTTGGGGGGTTCCGGCGGTGGTTTCAGTGCCTGGCGTCGCTGACGGCATTGTTTGGCTCATGGTGTTCCTTCTGTGACGACGATGTCGCGGATCTGGCTTCTTTGGGGGGGAGACCCAAGCGAGGTGCGGCCGGTCGATCCCTGCACGAGTAACCGCATGGTGAGAGCTGCTTGTGCAATACAGCAATACTGACTGTGAGTGGGGGGGTCACTTGTCAAGAGAAGTCGCCACCATCTAGAAATAGCTCTCACTATATGAGAGCATCGAACTATGAGTGTGAAAGAGGACACAAAGACCGACATGGTCGGCAAGGCCTTGAGCCTGTTGGTTTTACTGGGCAATGAACCCCGTGGGGGGGCGAGTGCGGCGGATCTGGCGAGGAGCGCGAACCTCCCCCTTCAGCACCACCTACAGGCTGTTGGGCTCGCTGACGCGCGATGGGTTTGTGGACTACGAGCCGGATGGCCGTCGCTACCACCTGGGGCTGCGCGTCTTCCAGCTGGGGGGGCAGCGCGTCTCGAATCATCATGGCTTTGCTGCCACCGCGCTGCCGGTCCTCCAACGAGTCACGGAGAGTACGCATGAGGCCACGATCTTGTCCGTTCGTGATGGCAACCATCACCTCACCGTGAACAAGGTCGACGGCCCCCCCAAAACCTTTCGCGTCACCAGTGACCCCCCCGGCCATCTTGGCGCACTCCACACCACCTCCGTAGGCAAGGCGATCGTCGCGTTCGAGGACGAGATTGAGCGCAAGCGGCTCCTGGAGGAGCTGCCCCTGGATCCATTGACTGAGCGCTCGATCACCGACAGGGACAAGTTTCGGGAGGAAATTGAGCAGGTTCGCCGCCAGGGGGGGTACGCGGTGATGGACGAGGAAAACGAGATCGGCATGCGGGCGGTTGCGGTGCCGGTCCTCAACTCCCAAGGGCACGCATTCGCATCACTGGCCACCGCCGTGCCGGTGTTCCGCATGTCCATGGAAGAACTAATAGCGCACGTACCCACCCTCCAGGAGGCCGCGGCTGAACTCGCGGCCCGCCTACCCCAGCGATGACCTCGGCCACCTTCGTTGCGAGGCCCGCTCTGCGCGCCAAATGGGCGACGAAGGGTGTAAAGCAGGCCCCCGCAACGCACCGCCTCGGGCAAATGTTCGCGATAAGAACAAGCGTGCGGAATATGAACACTTGTAGTAATCTAAATAACACCCGGTCAGGCGGCGCCCTCAGAAGGCGCTTAGAGTCCGAGGTGCTGAAGTCAAAGGAGCTTTAGGATGAGCAACCGAGCCGAGTCCGTTCTGGTGGGCCTCATAGGCGAAGGCGTCATGCCCTCGCTCACGCCGCCCATGCACGAGCGCGAAGCCGATGTGCAGGGCCTTCGCTTGCTGTACCGCCCCCCCATCGACCTGCTGGAACTCGCGTTGCCGGCCGCCGCCGTCGGGGACCTCCTCATCGCAGCCCGGCGGATGGGCTTCAACGGCCTGAACATCACGCACCCGTGCAAACAGCTGGTGCTTGAGCACCTGGATGAAATTTCCGACGACGCCCGCAGGCTGGGTGCCGTGAATACGGTCCTCATCCAGGACGGCCGGTTCATCGGCCACAACACAGACTTCTCCGGCTTCGGCGCGGCACTCACCTCTGGGCTGCCGAGCGCAAAGCTCGACCGCGTGGTCCAGCTTGGTGCCGGCGGTGCCGGTTCGGCCGTCGCGTATGCGCTCCTCAAAGCAGGGGGGGTCGTCACGCTGGACCTCGTTGACATGGACCCATCCCGCGCCGCGGAACGCGCCGCGGAACTCGGCGAACTCTTCCCGGCGGCCACAGTCACGCCGCGCACTACCGCAGAGCTAAGCGGGATCATGCCCCTCGCCGACGGCCTGGTGCACTGCACACCGATCGGCATGGCCGAGCACCCGGGCCTGCCCCTCGACATCGATCTCCTGGAACCGCGGCACTGGGTCGCGGACATCGTCTACCGCCCGATCGAAACGCAACTGGTCCGCGAGGCACGTGGCAAGGGCTGCGACGTGCTCGACGGAGGCCGGATGGCAGTCGGCCAGGCGGCTGATGCCTTCCAACTCATCACCGGACGCGAAGCTGATCGTGAACGGATGCGGGCGCACTTCCTGGAGCTGATCGCAGTGGAAGACGCTGCGGCTGCGCTGACCCCCCCGAGCTGACGAAGGCGGGCAACTGATGCGCACCGGAATCGCCACGGTTTGCCTGTCCGGCACGTTGAAGGAGAAGATGCAGGCCTGCGCCATCGCGGGCTTCGACGGCATCGAAATCTTCGAGCAGGACCTCGTCACGTCCCCGCACAGTCCTGAAGACGTCCGGAAAATGGCTGCGGACCTCGGCCTGGGATTGGACCTCTACCAACCGTTCCGGGATTTCGACGGCGTCACTCCGGACCTGCTCAAAGCCAACCTTCGCCGGGCCGAGGCCAAGTTCAAGCTCATGTCCCGCTTGGGAATGGACACCATCCTGGTCTGCTCCAACGTGGCCACGGCCACCATTGATGACGACGAACTCCGCGCCGCGCAGTTGACCGAGCTCGCAGAATTGGCCGGGGGGGACCACGGTGTCAAGGTTGCCTACGAGGCCCTCGCCTGGGGTAAGTACGTCAACGACTATGAGCACGCGTACCGTCTGGTTGAAATGGTTGACCACCCCAACCTCGGCACCTGCCTGGACTCGTTCCACATCCTTTCCCGCGACTGGGACACCGCGCCGATCGAGAACATCAACGCGGACAAGATCTTCTTCGTCCAAGTCGCCGACGCCCCCCCTAAACTGTCCATGGATGTGCTCTCCTGGAGCCGCCACTACCGCGTTTTCCCGGGTGAGGGCCAGTTTGAGCTCGCCAAGTTCATGGGCCATGTAGTCCGCGCAGGATACACAGGTCCGGTCTCCCTCGAAGTCTTCAACGACGTCTTCCGTCAGTCGGACACCGAGCGCACGGCCGTCGACGCCATGCGCTCCTTGATCTGGCTCGAGGAGCAGAGCGCCAAGTGGCTCGCGAGTAGCCCCCCCACGGAAACTGAAACCGCGGCCGGCAACGGCAGTGCGTCCCGCCGTCGTTATCCCATGGAACTTGCCACGCTGCCCAAAGTGAACGAGCCCGCCGGCTTCAACTTCGCCGAGGTCAAGGCCGACGACACCGTGCAGCTCGAGAAGCTCCTGGGCCAGCTCGGCTTCGGATTCAAGGGCCGGCACCGCACCAAGGACGTCCAGCTCTGGACCATGGGCCAAGCCCGCGTGATCATCAACGAGCAAGCAGCTTCGCACTCGGAACCGGCTATCGCAGCATTGGGGGGGTTCGACGTCGACTCTCCGGTGATTGCCTCCGCTCGCGCCCAGCAACTCAAGGCGCCGGTAGTGGCTCGCAAGGTCCAAGCCGACGAGGAAGTCTTCCAAGCATCTCAGCTCCGGACTCCACCGAGATTTTCCTGTGCCAGGGCAGCCCCCGATGGCACCGCTGCATGGACGCATGAATTCGGCGAAGGCTGGAGCGCTCCGCAGCGCAGCAGAACGCCGTCATTGACACGTGAACCTCGCCCAGCCCTGGCAGCACTTTGACGAAGCTGTCCTCTTCTACACCAGCGCCCTTGCCCTTGAACCGCAGCCGTTCGCCGAGGTCCCCCCCAGCCCCCCCAGTGGCTGGTCCGCTCGCAGGTCATGGAGACCAGCAACGGAGCGGTCAGGCTGGTCTTGAACCTGGCACCCGCGCAGCAGGCACAGGCAGCCCGCAAAACGTACCAGGAACACATCGCCTTCGCCGTGGACGACCTCGTGGCGACTGCCCGGTCCGCCCGCGATCGTGGCCTTGAGTTCCTGCAGATTCCGGCCAACTATTACGAGGACCTGGACGCCCGGTTCGATCTCGACCCTGGATTCCTGGCCACCCTCAAGGAGCTCAATCTCCTGTATGACCGGGACGCCAACGGCGAATTCCTCCACTTCTACACCGCCACCGTGGGCAGTGTGTTCTTCGAAATGGTGGAACGCCGGGGGGGCAACTACGACGGCTACGGGGGGGCGCCCAATGCTCCCGTACGCCACGCCGTCCAATACGACTCGCTCCACCGGGTTTAGGCCCGCCGCCCAGCAAACCAAGAGAACCATAAACCGAAAGGAGCCGGCCGTGCCGCAAGAACAGACCGCACAAGTCACTACCGCAAAAGCGCTCGAATCCGAGGAACTCGTACCGCCCGCAGAGGCGCACGCCGCGCACGTTTCCCCCCAAGAAGGTGGAAACCCAAGCGGACCTCAGTGCTGAGATGAAGGCATCAGCGACCGCTACGCGGAGGCCCTGAAGAACGGCCGGGGGGCCGGAGACCATGCCGCGTCTGGACTACGCGCCGTACCGCAGCAGCATCCTGCGCCACCCCCCCACCAAGAGCCTGCACCACGCGGACCCGGAGACCATCGAGCTCTACTCGCCCGCTTTCGGCCACCAGGACGTGCACGCGCTGGAATCCGACCTGACCATCCAGCACAACGGCGAGCCGCAGGGTGAGCGCATCATCGTTGCAGGCCGTGTACTTGATGGCGACGGTCGCCCTGTTGCCGGCCAACTCGTGGAGATCTGGCAGGCCAACGCCGCCGGACGTTACATCCACAAGCGCGATCAGCACCCCGCCCCGCTGGACCCGAACTTCACCGGCGTCGGCCGTTGCATCACCGGTGACGACGGCTCCTACAGCTTCACCACCATCAAACCCGGCGCATACCCGTGGAAGAACCACCTGAACGCCTGGCGTCCGGCGCACATCCACTTCTCCATGTTCGGATCAGAATTCACGCAGCGCATCGTCACTCAGATGTACTTCCCGGGTGACAACTGTTCCCGCTGGACCCCCCCATTTACCAGTCGATCGTGGACCAGGACGCCCGCGACCGCCTCGTGGCTGAGTATGATCACGAGCTCACCAGCCCGAATGGGCGCTCGGCTACAAGTGGGACATCATCCTGACCGGTTCCAAGCGGACCTGGACAGAGAACGAAGCATACGGCGACGCCGGGGGACGAGGAGTAAGCACATGGGCAAGCTGACACCCACACCGGGCCAGACCGTAGGCCCCCTTCTACGGCTACGCACTTCCCTTCAACAAGGACAACGAACTGCTGGCACCGGGCAGCCCCCCCGGCAGCATCCGCCTGCAAGGCACGGTATACGACGGCTCGGGCAGCACCATCCCGGACGCCATCCTGGAGATCTGGCAGCCGGATTTCGACGGCAACATCGTTCAGCGCACCGGCTCCCTGGTCCGCGACGGCTACACGTTCACCGGCTGGGGCCGCGGCTCTGTTGGCAACTCCGGGGGTGTATACGTTCACCACGGTCAACCCCGGCCCCACGGCACCCGGTGCTGCCGCCTTCATCTCCGTGGCCGTCTTCGCCCGCGGCCTCATGAACCGCCTGTTCACCCGCGTGTACCTGCCGGAAAACGAGGAAGCACTGGCCAACGATCCGCTGCTGCGCTCCTTGGAACCCGAACGCCGTAAGACGCTCATCGCCCGCCGCGACCCCCCCGACGGAGGCCTCACTTGGGACATCCGCCTGCAGGGCGGCGATGAGACCGTCTTCCTGGACTTCCAACAGGACGGCTCGCTGGAAACCAGCGTCAACGCCGATCATTCTGCAAGGGAAAACAAGGCATGACCCACGGCGACTTCGGCCTCCTCAGCCCCGTCTCGGCGTCGTCCGCTGTGGCGGCACTGACGGGCGACCATGCCGTCATTGCGGCAATCCTCGACGTCGAAGCCTCCTGGCTGGTGTCCTCGAGGAAGCGGGGGGGCTGGTCCCTGCCGGCTCCGCCGCTGTGGTGGCCGAAGCCGCCGACGCCGGCTCATATGACGCAGCCGAAATCGCCGAACGCGCCCAAGGTGGCGGCAACCCGGTGATTCCGCTGCTCGGTGACCTGCGCGCCCGGTCAAGTCCTTGGACACCTCCGGCATCGGCGCGGCCAAAGCTGTCCACACCTCGCTGACCAGCCAGGACGTCCTCGACTCCGCCCTGATGCTGCTCGCCAGCCGCACCGTTTCTGCTTTGCAGGTTGACGTAAGGAGCACGACGACGGCGCTCGCCACCTTGGTAGGGGGGGAACATGCGGAAACGCTGTGCGTGGGCAGGAGCCTCACGCAGCATGCGCTGCCGTACACGTTCGGGCTCAAGGCTGCCCAGTGGTTCCAGGGTGTCGCGGCTGCGGCTGCCCGGCTGGAGTTGCTTCAGTTGCCGGTTCAGTTTGGCGGGGGGGCCGGTGGAACGCTGGCTTCGGGGGGGACCAGGTTGACTGCGGGATCTGCTTCCACGCCGTTCGATTTGGCCGATTCCTTGGCGTCCCGGCTTGGCCTCGCACCAGCTCCTGCTCCCTGGCACACCAACCGCCTCGCTGTCACGGCGCTGGGGGGGATGGCTCGCTGCCCTCCTCGATTCCTTCGGGAAGATCGCCGCGGACTTGCTGTTCCTGAGCCGTCCTGAAGTGGGCGAGCTCGGCGAACCGTTGGCCGCCGGACGCGGGGGGGTATCCTCGGCCATGCCGCAGAAGCAGAACCCTGTGCTGTCGGTGCTAATTCGCAGCGCGGCGTTGCAGGCTCCGGGGGCTGGCATCACAGTTGCACCTGGCCGCTGCGACCTTCAACGACGAGCGACCAGACGGCGCCTGGCACAGCGAGTGGCCGGCCCTGCGGCAGTTGCTCGCGTTGGCCTTGGGTGCAGCCGGGCACCTCCGCGAGCTCGCCGAAGGCATCCGGATCTTCCCCCCCGATGCGATGCGCCGGAACCTTGAGATCTCGGGACCGCTGCTGCTCAGCGAAGGTGTGGCGGCCGCCGTCGCCCCCCCGCTCCTGGGTGAGGACGGAAAGCAGAAGCTGCAGGCCGTCGTCGACGAAACCCTCAAGCACCTGCCGCAGAGCAGGGCCGGATTTACACCAAACTCCTGCGCGAAACCGTCCCCCCCGCGGACAAGCTTTCTGACGCCGAACTAAAAGCGCTCCTGGACCCCGCCAGCTACCTCGGTGAAGCATCCGGGATCGCACGGCGCGTGCTGGCCGCCTACCCCGACTTCGTGGCGCCAGCCGAAAACACCGGAACCCCAACGAAGGGAGCCACTCGTGGCTAAGCCAACTGTCAAGGCGGTGCTGCTTTCCCCGCAGCGCGAACTGGGAACCAATCCGCTTCTGGTGGTGGGTCCGTCGTTGGGTACGTCCACCGTTCTCTGGACCGAAACCGCGGCACTCCTTGGCGACGACTTTGACGTCATCGGCTGGGACCTCCCCGGCCACGGCATCTCGCCGACCGTCAACGAAGGTTTCGATGTGGCGGAACTGGCTGACGCCGTCGTCGACCTTGTCGATTCGGTGAGCCCGGGCGCAAGGTTCCACTACGCTGGCGTCTCGCTGGGTGGGGGGGCCACCGGCCTGCAGCTCGGCATCAAGCACGGCGACCGACTGCTCAGCCTGTCCGTCCAGTGCAGTGGCGCCAAGCTCGGCACGCCGGAAGGCTGGCTGGAGCGCGCCGAAACCGTTCGCAAACTCGGCACCCCCTGTCATGATCCAAGGCTCCGCCGAGCGCTGGTTCGGTCCCGGATTCATGGACCGCCAGCCGGACATCAGCAGCCGCCTACTGCACGCCCTACGCGACGCCGACCGCTTCGGCTACGCCTTCTGCTGCGAGGCCCTCGCCGTGTTCGATGTCCGCGAGCAGCTCGGCAGCATCACCGTCCCCACACAGGTGATTGCCGGCGTCGAGGATTCAGTAGCGCCGCCGTCGATGGCTGAAGAGACGGCCGCAGGCATTCGGGCGGGCGGTGGATTCGCCGCGGTGGAAACGCTCGACGGCGTAGGTCACCTCGCCCCCCCGCAGAGGCACCGACCGCGGTGGCTGATTTGATGCGCACCTTCATGAAGGAGAACGGACGATGAGCATTTCTTCCCCCCCCGACAGCTTCGCCCGGAATGGCGCAGTCCAGCCCGACGCCACCGCCCAGGACATTTACGACGCCGGCATGGTGGTCCGCCGCGAAGTGCTCGGCGATGCCCATGTGGACCGCGCCAACGCCGGCAAGGACTCCTTCACCGAGGACTATCAGGACATGATCACCAGGATTGCCTGGGGTGGCATCTGGACGCGGCCCGGCCTCAGCAGGCAAATGCGCTCCGCCGTCACCCTTACGGCACTGGTGGCGCACGGTCACTGGGAGGAGCTCGCCATGCACGTCCGGGCGGCCCTCAACAATGGCCTGAGCAGGGATGAAATCAAGGAAATCCTGCTGCAGACCGCTATCTATTGCAGTGTTCCGTCGGCCAACTCGGCCTTCAAGACGGCCCAAAAAGTATTCGCCGACATCGACGCGGCTTCCCCCCCCTCCAACGAACCCAACTGAGTCGCAGTTAAGCGCGTTTAGACCCCCCCCAAAACGCGCACTATTGCGACTTAGTTGGGCAGATAGAAAGAGAAACCCATGAACCAGGCTTTCGTGTACGACGCCGTGCGCACGCCCTTTGGCAAGTTCGGCTCCGGTCTTGCTGCTGTCCGTCCTGATGACCTTGCTGCCCATGTGGTCCGCGAGTCCGTCAAGCGTGCTCCCGGTTTGGATGTTGAGCGGATCGACGAAGTGGTGTTCGGCAACGCAAACGGTGCCGGCGAGGAAAACCGCAATGTCGCCCGCATGGCTACCCTGCTGGCCGGCCTTCCGGTCTCGATTCCGGGCACCTCGGTGAACCGGCTGTGCGGCTCGTCGCTTGACGCGGCGATAATTGCCTCGCGCCAGATCAACGCCGGCGACGCCGACCTCATGCTGGTGGGCGGCGCCGAATCCATGTCCCGGGCTCCGTGGTCCTGCCGAAGACCTCCAAGCCCTACCCGGCCGGTGACATGACCTTGGCGTCCACCACGTTGGGTTGGCGTTTGGTGAACCCGGCCATGAACAAGGACTGGACCATCTCCCTGGGTGAAGCCACCGAACGCTCCGTGAGAAGTACGGGATCACGCGTGAGCGGCAGGATGCTTTTGCGGCTGATTCGCACAATCTGGCCGACGCTGCGTGGAACGAAGGCTTCTACGATTCGTTGGTCTCGCAGGTTCCGGCACTGACCTGGTCCGGGATGAGGCATCAGGCGGGTTCCACGGCGGAGAAGCTGGCTGGGCTGAAGACCGTTTTCCGGCCTGAGTCGTCGGGGCCCGACGGCGGTACGGTTACCGCCGGGAATGCCTCGCCTTTGTCTGACGGTGCTTCGGCCGCATGGATCGGTTCCGAGGCCGCTGCCGGGATTCTTGGTTTGGAGCCCCTGGCCCGCATCGCCGGCCGTGGCGCGCACGGCAACGACCCCCAGTTCTTCGGCTTCGCACCCGTGGAGGCCGCGAACAAGGCCCTCGCGAAGGCGGGCATCGGCTGGGACCAAGTTGGCGCCGTCGAACTTAACGAGGCGTTCGCCGCGCAATCGCTGGCGTGCGTTGACGCGTGGGGGGATCGACCCCTCAATCGTGAACCAGCACGGCGGGGCGATCGCCATGGGCCACCCGCTCGGTGCTTCCGGTACGCGCATCCTGGGAACGCTCGCCCGTTCCTTGCAGGCTTCCGGGCAGCGCTGGGGCGTCGCAGCGATCTGCATCGGCGTGGGCCAAGGCCTGGCCGTGGTGCTCGAAAACGTTACTGCCGGCGCATCGGCATAGGAGGGTTAAGGGTCATGCTGAATTTCATTGACACTGTTGGCGAGGCTGTCGCCGGCATCAAGGACGGTTCCACGGTAATGATCGGCGGTTTCGGCAACGCCGGGCAACCGTTCGAACTGATCGACGCACTGATGGATTGCGGTGCGAAAGACCTGACCGTGGTCAACAACAACGCCGGCCAGGGAGATCAGGGCCTGGCGTTGCTGATCAAGGAAGGCCGGGTCCGCAAGATGATCTGTTCCTTCCCGCGGCAGTCCGATTCCTGGCACTTCGACGCCAAGTTCCACGCCGGCGAGATCGAACTGGAGCTCGTCCCGCAAGGCAACCTTGCCGAGCGCATCCGGCTGCCGGCGCCGGAATTGGGGGGTTTCTTCACGCCCACCGGATACGGCACCACGCTGGCCGAAGGCAAGGAAACCCGCATTATCGATGGACGGGGCCAGGTGTTTGAGACCCCCCCCATTCACGCCGACGTCGCCTGATCAAGCACTCAAAGCCGACGGCAAGGGCAACCTCATCTACCGGAAAACCGCACGGAACTTCGGCCCCCCCATCATGCCGCCGCAGCCAAGCACACCATCGTGCAGGTCACGGAAATCGTGCCCACCGGTTCCCTGGATCCGGAGAACGTGGTGACACCGGGTATTTACGTCAACAGCGTGGTCCGCGTCGGCGGTTCCAGCGCAGAACAGGTGGCCTGATCATGAGCACACAAACCAGCATCCAGACCTCGGAGAAGCCGCTGGGCCGCGACGAACTCGCCCAGTTGGTGGCCCGCGACATCGTCCCCCCCGGCTCGTTCGTGAACCTGGGCATCGGCCAGCCGACACTCGTGTCCAACTACCTCACCGAGGAACAGAACATCACGCTCCACACGGAGAACGGGATGCTCGGCATGGGCCCGGCCGCTCTTGGGGGGGATGACGTCGATGGCGACCTGATCAACGCCGGCAAAATCCCCGTCACCGAACTGCCCGGAGCCTCGTACTTCCACCACGCCGACTCGTTCGCGATCATGCGCGGCGGGCACCTGGACATCTGCGTGCTCGGTGCGTTCCAGGTTTCCGCCACAGGTGACCTGGCCAACTGGCACACCGGCGCCCCCGGACGCCATCCCCCGCCGTGGGTGGCGCGATGGACCTGGCGACAGGCGCCAAGGACGTCTTCGTGATGATGACGCTCCTGACGCGCGAGGGCGTGTCCAAACTCGTGGAACAGTGCACCTATCCGCTCACCGGCGTCGGCTGCGTCACCCGCGTGTACACGGACAAAGCAGTGTTCCTGACAGGTCCCGACGGCGTCACCGTGCGCGAGACCTTCGGCTGCACCTTCGAAGAAATCCAGGAGCTCGTTCCGCTGCCCCCCCTGAAGAAAGCAGAGTAGGCCCCCCGCAAGTTGCGCGCTCCCCCCCGTTGTGAGGCCCGCTCTGCGGGGTATTTCGGGAAGTTGGCCTGCAGAGTAGGCCCCCCGCAAGTTGCGCGCGCCTCGTTGTGAGGCCCGCTCTGCGGGGGGGTATTTCGGGAACTTAGCCTGCAGAGTAGGCCCCCGCAACGCACCCTAGGATTGGTAACCATGACCGATTCCCCAGTAACCCCCGCAGGCCAGCGACCAGTATGTTCAGTCGTTGGCACGGGGTCTGGCCGTGATCCGGGCGTTCGACGCAAATAACCCGGTGATGACCCTCAGCGAAGTCGCAGCCCGCACGGACCTGACGCGCGCCACCGCCCGGAGGTTCCTGCATACCCTGGTTGAGCTCGGCTACGTCCGCACCGACGGCAAGACCTTCGCGCTCACGGCCAAAGTGCTGCAGCTTGGTTACTCGTACTTGTCGGCGTTGTCCCTGCCGCAGTTGGCCCAGCCGCACTTGGAACAGTTGAGCCTGAAGCTGGGGGGGAGTCGACGTCCGCCGCGGTCCTGGACGGTCCGGACATCTTCTACGTGGCCCGCGTCGCCACGCGCCGGATCATGAATGTGGGGGGGATCACCGTGGGCACGCGATTCCCGGCTTATGCCACATCCATGGGTCGCGTCCTGCTGGCCGGTTTGCCGCAGGCCAAGTTCGAGGCCTACCTCTCGACGGCGGAACTTACGCCGATCACGCCGCGAACCGTCGCCAGCGTTCCCGACTTGAGGCCGCCGTCGAGCATGTCCGTTCGCAAGGGTGGTGCCTTCTGGACCAGGAGCTGGAGATCGGGTTGATGTCCATTGCAGCGCCGGTGTGGAACCACAACAATGGCGACAACGTGGCCGCGATCAACGTGTCCCTGCAAGCTCAGGCAGTCGCGTCCCAGCCGAACCCGGTGAAGTACCTCGACGCCGTGCGCCAGGAAGTGGTCGCGACGGCCAACGCAATCTCGCAGGATGTTTCCGCCAAGCACTAACCCACCCAAGTAGGTCGCAGATCATGCCGTTATGAGAACTCAAAACGGCCTGAACTGCGACTTAGTTGGTCCGGACGGGACTATTTCCGGATCGCTGCCAACCGCGTCTCCAGGATCCGCCGCACCATGGAGTCCGGCACGGGATTATCCGCAGAAAACCGCAGCGTTCCCGGCGACCACGAATAACCCCCAAGCTCCTCCGACATCTCCGGGAGGATCTGCCCGCTGAACGGGTACAGGGCCAGGTGCTTTGTGGTTTCCTGCACGCTCAGGAAGCCCTTGCCATCAACCAGCAGCGCGGGCATTCCGTAGCTGATGCCTTCTTCGGCGTCGGGGGGCCAACTCGCGGGCGATCCCCCACAATCCGCGCCAGAATCGAGCGGTTGGCCTCGCTGACGCCCTCAAGATATTCGGTGACGGTTCCCATAGGGACATGCTTCACCACGGGCACCGCAAGGGCCAGAGGTTTAGCGTTCCGGAATCACCGCGATGCCTGGATTTCGATCAGGGCCTCTTTCTGCCAGAGGCGCGTGACGCCGATGCCGGCCATTGCGGGGGGTACTGCGAGCCCGCCATTTCCCGCCAGATTCGTCCGATTTCGCGGCCGTTCGCCATGTAGTCGTCCACGTCGGTGAGGTAGATGGTCACGTTGACCAGGTCTTCGGGCTCTCCGCCGGCCTCCCGCAGCGTGGTGATCACGTTGGAGAACGCCTGCGTGAACTGCTCCACAATCCCGCCGGGAACGATGTTCATGTTCTTGTCCAGGCAGTCTGCCCGCCCAGGAAGACAGTGTTTCCGGCAAGGATGCCGTGCGCGAAGCCCGATGGCTTGGGCAGCGATTCCGGGTTGATCGTCTGGTGGCTCATGCTGTTCCTCCTCGTTGTGGCAGCTGCAA
Organism: Paenarthrobacter nitroguajacolicus JCM 14115; assembly: GCA_001313365.1. The sequence goes on along the minus strand of BBFS01000011.1, from coordinate 12,133 downwards.
AAACTTTTGGAAAGCCTCTGTGCAGATCATTTCCGCCGTGCTACGTTGAGCATATGTGACGATCGTAAAAAAGTCGACACATCATAAAATCTCGAAGGGAACCCCGCAATGAAACTAGCCACCTTGCGCACGGCCGGCGGAAGTACGACGGCGGCACTCGCCACGGGTGCCGGCTCTTACCTCGCGTTGCCCGCCACTGACGTCGGGGGGGCACTCCTGGCGCAGCCGGAGTGGCGGTTGGTCGTCGAGAAGGCAGCAGGGGCTGCCGCGTCGAGGGAGCAGAAAGTCATCGCGGCAGGCGAAGCAGACCTCGCACCGCTCCTTCCCCCGCGCCGGCAAAGTCATCTGCTGCGGTCTGAACTACGGTGACCACATCCAGGAAATGGGGCGCGAGCTTCCCGAATACCCCCCCACCCTCTTCGCCAAGTACGCGGACACCCTGGTCGGAGCAAACGACGCTGTGGAAGTCCACGGCAGCGGCCGCGTCGACTGGGAAGCCGAGCTCGCCGTCGTCGTGGGTTCCGAGCTGTACCGGGCGGATGAAGACCAAGCCCGTGAGGCCATTGCCGGGTACACCGTGGCCAATGATGTTTCCATGCGCGACTGGCAAAACCGGACGCTGCAGTGGTTCCAGGGCAAAGCCTGGGACGGCACAACCCCTGTAGGCCCGGTCATGGTCACGGCAGATGAAGCCGGCGAACATTTCGACGTCCGCGGTTACGTCAACGGCGAGCTTGTGCAGCAGGGGAACACCAGCACATTGGTGTTCGGCCCGGCACAGCTCCTGTCCTACATTTCGCAATTCACCACCCTGCGCCCCCCCGGCGACCTCGTCCTCACCGGAACGCCCGGAGGAGTGGGGGATGGGAATGACCCCGCCGCGCTTCCTCAAGGACGGCGACATCCTCACCACCGAAATCGACGGGATCGGCCGGCTGGAGAACCAGTTCCGGATCCACGCACCAGTCCCGGCAAACGCCTAAAGCCTCACACCTCAACAAAAGGAGAGACCCATGAGCCATACCACCACCGAATACCGTCTCGAAGGCGACAACTCCATCTACGCGCAGGCCGACGGCAAGGTTGTCCCCCCCGTTGTCACCCGCGCCGGTGCCGAAGACACCAACACGGCTCAATCCGGCGACTGCATCCGCGTCTCCGGCGTGAGCATCCAGCACACCCCGGCAACCAAGATCTGGTTCGGCCAGGTGTCCAACACCCCCCCGGCTACCGCTCACTTCCGCACCACCACGGTGAGGCAGAGACCGGTGGCTACGTGCTCCGCGGCCACGGCAGGATCTACTTCGGCGAGAACTACTCAGAGTTCATCGACATGAAGGCAGGCGACTGGGTATTCGTTCCGCCGTTCATGCCCCCCCACGTAGAAGCCAACATGTCCATCACAGAGGAGCTCGTCTGGCTCACCGCGCGCACACCGGAGAACCTCGTGGTCAACCTCGAAGATGTCGCAGACGAAACTCTCGCCGACTACCGCCGGGCCTAAGCCATGATCACTGGAACCCTGACGTCCGAGACCTTCCTCAAGGCCGTTGAACTCACGCCCGCAACGGCCGAGGTTTTCGACGAAGCCTATGAAGCAACCACCCAGTACGTGCCGTGGCCCAAAGCCTATGGTGGAGACATGGTGGCACAGGCTGCGGCCGCAATGATGCGGTCCGTTGATGCTGACAGGACTTTGCACTCGATGCACAGCTACTTCATGCGTCCCGTGGATATCGGTTCCAGTGTCCGCTACGAAGTGGAGCGTCTCCGGGACGGCCGCGGGTATTCCACCCGCACCGTCAGGGGCTTTCAGAACGGCAAGCCCGTCTATGCGGCCATGGGCTCGTTCCAGGTTCCCGAGAACGGGCCGGACTTCCAGCCCGAGGCTCCTGCCGCCGTCGAGCCTGAATCGCTGCGGACCGCTGCCGAAGCGTTGGACGGAACGGATGGTCCGGCGGCGGACTACTGGTCCACGGGCCGCAGCTTCGATATGCGTCATATTCCAGGACCGGTATATATAGAACTGGAAGGCGGCTCAGTGCCGCAGCAGGCGATATGGGTCAAGGCCTTTGATGCCCTGCCTGACGACGCCGACCTCCACCGCACAGCTTTGGCTTACGTCTGCGATTACACAATTTTGGAGCCGCTGCTCCGGGTGAACGGACTCAATTGGTCCAGCCCGGGACTCGCCACCGCCAGCTTGGACCACTCCATGTGGTTCCACCGGGACGGTCGCGCTGACGACTGGGTGCTCTACGTCCAGGATGCTATCTCCGGTCAAAGCAACAGGGGGGGCCTCGCCATGGGCCGCTTCTTTGATCGGCAAGGAAGACTGCTGGCCACGGTGCCCAAGAGGGCATGATCCGGGCCGGCTCCTAAACAGTTTGCCCCCCAAACCCACTCCGCTTCAACGACGCACCACTGAAAGGAACGGCCATGAGCATGATGCCATCGGCCACGTGGACACGTTCACCCGCGACCACCTGCCGCCCGCCGATACCTGGCCTGCGCTTGAATTCACCCTTCCCGAACTCCACTACCCGGAACGGCTCAATGCTGCTGCGGTACTGATCGACGACGGCGTCGAACAGTACGGCGCGGACAGCCCGGCCCTGCGGACCCCGGACGGCGTTGTCTGGACCTACGGCCAGCTTCAGCAGCGTTCCAACCAGGTGGCCCAGGTCCTCACTGAAGACCTCGGTGTTGTGCCGGGCAACCGCGTGTTGCTGCGCGGGCCCAACAACCCCTGGATCGTCGCTGCCTGGCTTGGTGTTCTGAAAGTCGGCGCCGTGGTGGTCACCACCATGCCCATGCTGCGCTCCAACGAAGTCTCCACCCTCATCGGCCTCACCAAGCCGGTGGTGGCCATCTCTGATCACCGCTTCGTGGACGAGCTCAGGGTCGCGGCGGGGGGGGACCAGGTTAAGGTCCTGACGTACGGGTCCCGTAACGCGTCCGACGACGACGACCTCACCTCCCGCTGTGGGCAAAAGAGCGGCGTGTTCACGGCTGTGGACACTTCAGCGGACGACGTTGCGCTGCTGGGTCCGACGTCGGGCACCACCGGTGTGCCGAAGGTGACCATGCACTTCCACCGGGACATCCTGGCCAACGCGGACACCTTCGCCCGCTTCATCCTTGAGCCAACCGCCGATGACGTCTTCGCCGGTTCCCCCGCCTCTGGCTTTCACCTTCGGGCTGGGCGGCCTGGTGGTCTTCCCGCTCCGTTTCGGCGCATCTTCGCTCCTGACTGAGAAAGCCGGGCCCGTGGAACTGGCAGAGCACGCCGCCGCGGCTGGTGCCACGATCCTCTTCACTGCACCCACTGCCTACCGCGCCATCCTGAAGGAGAAGCGGGGGGGGACCTCCTCCGCGGCCTCCGCGTTGCCGTCTCTGCCGGAGAGCACTTGTCCAAGGAGACCTGGGAAGCTGTCCGCGAGATTACCGGCCTGCGCCTGGTCAACGGAATCGGCGCTACTGAGCTGCTGCACGTCTTCATCTCCGCTGCCGGCGATGACATCCGCCCAGGAACCACCGGGCGCGCTGTTCCGGGGGGGTTCCGGGCCACCATCCTGGACGACGACGGCAACGAACTCGGCCCGGGCAGCATCGGCCGCCTGGCCGTGATCGGCCCTACCGGGTGCCGCTACCTCGACGATGCCAGGCAGGCCAACTACGTGGTCCGTGGCTGGAACGTCACCGGCGATACGTTCGCCATGGATGCCGACGGCTATTTCACGTACCAGGCGCGCTCGGACAACATGATTGTCTCTTCCGGTTACAACATCGGCGCACCCGAGGTTGAAACGGCCATCGACCAGCACCCCCCCGACGTGGTGGAAAACGCCGTCATCGGAGTTCCGGACGAAGAGCGAGGCAGCATAGTCTGCGCTTTCATCGTGCTGCGCGAAGGTGTCACCGGCGACGCCGCAAAGCGCAAGGAAATCCAGGACTTCGTGAAGCAGGCCATCGCCCCCCCGTACAAGTACCCCCCCCGGGACGTCCGCTTCGTCAACGAACTGCCACGCAATCCCAGCGGCAAACTCCAGCACTTCAAGCTCCGCGACAGCCTTCTCGCCGAGGGCGTTATAGCGAACGCGAACCAGACCGAACAACTTCACCCCCGCCGGCCAGAGCCAGGCTGAGAAGGAGCAACACCCATGAAAATCGCAATCGTTGGAGGCGGCCCCGGTGGCCTGTACTTCGCAGCACTGATGAAGCAGCTGGACCCGTCGCACGACATCACTCTCTGGGAACGCAACGCTGCCAGCGACACCTTTGGCTTCGGCGTCGTATTTTCCGATGAGACGCTCGGTGGCATCGGCAACGCCGATCCCGTTGTGGCTGAATACATGAGCCGCCGCTTCGCCCGCTGGTCCGACATCGACATCCATTTCCGCGGCGAGATGATGACAGTCGGAGGCCAGGGCTTCGCTGCCATGAGCCGCAAGGAATTGCTGGAGCTGCTGCAACGTCGCTGCATCGAACTGAACGTTGACGTGCGGTTCAGCACCTTGGCCCCCCGCCGTAGAGGAACTTGAAGCCAACTACGATCTGGTTCTTGCCGCGGACGGCATCAATTCGCAGATCCGTGCCAAGTACGCTGACTCGTTCAAGCCGAACCTGGACCCGCGGACCAACAAGTTCATGTGGCTGGGTACGGATCAGGTGTTCGAGGCCTTCAAATTCTTCGTGAAGGAAACCGAGTGGGGGGGTGTCATGCAAATCCACGGGTACCCCTACTCGGATGAGGGTTCCACGTTCATCGTGGAAATGCACCAGGACGTGTGGCACGCGGCAGGTTTCGATGAGACGGCCAACGAGGTCTTCCCTCCCGGCGTGTCGGATGAGAAGGCCATCGCCAAGATCCGCGAGATCTTCGCCGAGGAACTCAACGGCTACGAGGTCCTCACCAACAACTCCAAGTGGATCAACTTCACCACCGTCCGCAACGAAAACTGGCGCCACAACAACGTGGTGCTGTTGGGCGACGCCGCCCACACGGCCCACTTCTCCATCGGTTCCGGCACCAAGCTGGCCATGGAGGACTCGTTGGCACTGGCCGCTTGCCTGCACGAACACGCGGATGTGGAGTCCGCGCTCGCGGCGTATGAGGCTGAGCGCCGGCCCGTGGTCGCCTCCACCCAGCGCGCAGCCCAGGCTTCCCTTGAGTGGTTTGAGCGCATCGGCCAGTACAAGGACCAGGACCCCACGCAGTTCGCGTTCAACCTGTTGACCCGCAGCCGCCGCATCACACAGGAAAACCTGCGCCTCCGCGATCCTGAATTCGCAGACGCTGTGGACCGCGGCTTTGCTTCGTCGCAGGGATTGACAGAGGTTGCGCCGGCCATGTTTCAGCCGTTCCGCATCGGCGAGCTGGAGCTGAAGAACCGCATTGTGGTCTCGCCGATGGACATGTACTCAGCTACGGACGGCGTTCCGGGCGACTTCCATAAGGTTCACCTGGCTCCAAAGCACTCGGTGGCGCCGGTTTGGTCATGACCGAAATGGTCTGTGTTTCCGAAGCAGGCCGCATCACCCCCCGGTTGCAGCGGCCTGTACACGGACGATCAGCGTGACAGCTGGAAGGAAATCGTGGACTTCGTGCACAGCCGTTCCACCGCCAGGATCGGCGCGCAGCTGGGCCACTCTGGTCGCAAGGGCTCCACCAAGCTCATGTGGGAAGCATCGATCAGCCGCTCGAGTCAGGCAACTGGACCGCCGTCGGCCCTTCTGCTTCCATACAGCCCGGAGAACCAGACCCCCGTGGAGTTGGATCGGGCCGGCATGGATGCCATTAAGGCGGAGTTCGTCGCTTCCACGGTCCGTGCCGATGAGGCCGGTTTCGACCTCCTGGAAATCCACGCCGCCCACGGCTACCTGCTGTCTTCCTTCCTTTCGCCGGTATCCAACAAGCGGACCGACGAATACGGCGGCAGCTGGAGAACCGGTTGCGGTTCCCGCTGGAAGTGTTCGACGCCGTTCGCGCGGCATGGCCCGCCCACAAGCCGGTGACGGTGCGCATCTCCGCAACGGACTGGATCGAGGGTGGCAACACCTCCGACGATTCGGTGTCCATCGCCAAGGCGTTCGTCGAGCACGGCGCTGCAGGCTTGGACGTTTCCACCGGCCAGGTGGCCAAGGAAGAGAAGCCCGCCTTCGGCCGCAGCTACCAGACCCCCCCGTTCGCCGACCGCATCCGCCAGGAAGTTGCCGCACCGGCAGGCGTGGCCGTGATCGCCGTCGGTGCCATCTCCACCTACGACGACGTGAACTCTATCCTCCTCGCAGGCCGCGCGGACTGATCGCCCTGGGCCGTACGCACCTTTACGACCCCCCCAGTGGACGCTGCACGCTGCAGCTGAACAGGAATACCAGGGCCCAGCGCCCAGTGATCCCGCAGTTCCGTGCCGGCCGCCGCAAGCCGCCGAGCTCGCGCACTGACGCCGTTCGCCCGCGCCTTTCCTTGCTAAAGGAAGCCGATATCCAAGAGGCCAACACCCACCTTCGCTGGACTCCTGAGTCCGCCGCCGCATCGGTTCTGGTGAAGTAGCCATGGCGACCGCACCCCCCCTCAACACATGGAATGTGCCCAGGAAGACCACCGGACTGGTGTTGTTCTGCTGCTGGCTCGCGATCCTCGCCGAAGGCTATGACGTGGGCGTCCTCGGGGGCCATCCTTCCTGCCCTTGCTGAGTACAAGGAATGGAACCTTAGCCCGCTGGCGCTCGGTGGACTCGGCTCATATGCCTTGATTGGCATGCTTATCGGCGCCTGTTCATCGGCACTCTCAGCGACCTCGTGGGACGCAAGAAGATGCTCCTGGCTTCCATGGCAATCTTCACGCTCACCCAGGCGGGCGCCGCGTGGGCACCGACGCCGGAGCTCTTCGGCCTGTTCAGGCTAATCGGTGGCCTGGGAATGGGCGGTGTCATCCCGGTGGCGGCGGCCCTGACCATTGAATACTCGGCACCGAACAAGCGTTCCTACAACTACGGCCTCATGTACTCCGGCTACTCGTTGGGCATAGTTGCCGCCGCTCTTGCCGCCCTGTTCGTCCTGCCCATGGGCGGTTGGCGTGCGGTCATCGCCATTGGTGCTGCGCCGGTAGTGCTGATTCCGATCATCTGGAAGTTCCTCCCGGAGTCCTTGGAATTCCTGGAATCAAAGGCCGGAAGACCGAAGCCAAGCACTGGCCACCAAGCTGAACATCTCCAACTACACGCCGGTTTTTGCCGTGGCTCCCAAAGCAGGGGGGGTGCAGGCTGATCCTTGGTGGAAGACCATCACCACCATGTTCTCGCGGAAGTACCTGCGCTCCACGGTGTTCTTCTGGATCTCGCTCTTCTGCGGCCTGGTCCTCGTCTATGGCCTGAACACGTGGCTGCCGAGCATCATGAAGAAGGCCGGCTACGACCTCGGCTCATCCTTGACCTTCCTCCTGGTCTTCAGCCTTGCTTCCGCGATCGGTGGCCTGCTCCTGGGCCGCGCCGCAGACAAGTACGGGAAGAAGCTCATCCTGGTGGTGTTCTACATCCTGGGCGGGCTGGGCATCATGCTGCTCGTCTTCCCGAACACCATGGTGGTCAACCTGCTGTTCGTGGCCTTCGCGGGTGTCGGATCCATCTCTACGTCCCTGGTCCTGACCGGCTACATCGCCGACTACTATCCGGCGAAGGTTCGTGGCACGGCAACGGGCTGGGCTCTGAGCTTCGCCCGCCTTGGTGCCATCTCCGGGCCGTTGATTGGTGGCTGGATCGCAGGCTCGAAGCTTCCCTTCGAGGCAAACTTTGCGATCTTCGCCGGCATCGCAGTACTGGCAGCCGGTGCTGTGGCAATGATTCCCAAGCCACAACCTGAGGTGCCGGTTGCCGCCGTCGACGTTGATCCTGACGACGTCGCTGTCAGCGCCCGCTAGGAGCAATCATGGACAGGTTTCCGGAGGCGTGCGTTGAGCGAACGGTGGAGTGGGTAGACACCGATGCCTCAGGACACCAGCACAACTCGGCGATCCTGCGCTGGGTTGAGGCTGCGGAAGCTGAGCTTTTCCGCTCGCTGGAGTTGCCGGATTACTTCCCCAGCGCTCCGCGGGTGCAGCAAGTTATCAATTACAAGGCGAAGCTGTGGTTCGGCCAGCGCATCACCGCCACGGTGAGGATTCACGCGCTCGGCCGGACCTCGCTGACCATGGCTTTCGATGTAACGTCCGACGCCGGTGAGGTCGCCGCGTACGGGACGGTCACCACGGTGCACGTCCCTAACGGCAGCACCGCTGCGCAGCCTTGGCCGGAACATCTGGTCCGCGCCGTAAAGGGTGTGCCGGCAGCCGAATAGCTCCGCCGAGATGGCAGCTGACACCAATGTTGAAGCCTGGGATTGGTGTCAACTGCCATCTCGGCGAGGGGGTTTGTCTAGCGCAGGCCCTTAAGGATGTTCTTGGGTCGCTGCATCTCACCGTGCTTGGCACCCAGGATGATCACCCAGGCAGCGAACGCAGGAATGGCCCACTGGAGTGCTTTCAGCTGGGTTTGGGCGGCCTTCAACTCGTCCGATGCGCCAGCCTTCGGTTCCGTGGCGCCCACGGCGCCTTCGTCGGAGAGCTCATCCACCTTCTTGCCCACTACACCTGCATACAGGGTGACGGCTGCACCGGCCAAAGTCACCACTGTTTTGTAAATGGTGTTGGCGGCGACGCTGTCCTGCTTGGCGATCCGGCCTTTGTTTTCCCAAGCGATGGCCAGATCGGCGGCAAGGTGTCCGGCGAAAGCTGCCGTCTGGACCGGGGGGGCCCACTTACCCCCAGCCTTTGCTTGAGAGGCGGGTTCGCTCGGTGGGGGGGTCTTTGGCTTCCGCTGCGGCGCCGTTGAGTCCGATGGCCCCCCCCATCAGCGAGCCGCCGAACCATGCTGCGGCGGTGAGGTCGTGAATGGACCGGGCTACGAGATTTCCTGCATGATGTGGTTCCTATCGTTGATACGGAAAGGACTTTCTGAGGCCGTGTTAGCCTCGAAACAGCATGGTCCTATACTAAGCATGCTTACTAAGGTGCGGCCAGTCGGTGGAGCGATGCCTTGCGTTTACGCTTAGACCGTGGAGCAGCTCTGGGCGATTCTCGCGTGCATAATTCTTGGTTGTTTGGCCGTTTTCCAGGTTGCGTTGGTGGCTGGCGCGCCCCCCCTAGGACGGTTCGCTTGGGGTGGGCAGCATGACGTCCTGCCGCAGAAGTTGCGGGTGGGCAGCGTGGTCTCCATAGTGCTGTACGCCTTGTTCGGCTACACGGCGTTGGCAAAAGCGCGTTTGGCGCCTGTACTGGTCAGTGAAACCTTCACCGACATTTTCATGTGGGTACTTACCGCCTACTTCATTTTGGGCGTTGCTTTGAATGCGATCTCCCGCAGCAAGCCCGAGCGTTTCGTGATGACGCCGGTGGCGCTGGTTCTTGCAGTCCTCTTCTTGCTTCTTTCGCTTGGTTGATCCCGGACCCGGGAGCACGCGGCCCGCGACACTGCAGTTAACCCCCCCATGTTGCGCCCGAGCATGGGGGGGGTTACCTGCCAACTCGGCGGGGGGGACCAACACCGCACCTATGATGAACTGGACTGGCGCCGGAACTGCGGCGCGGAAATGAGGGCCTTTAGATGTTCGCCGTCCCGGCACCTCCGGTGCGCCACCAGCAACTGCTCGTCACGATTTTCGGTCTTTACGGCCGCAACGCGGGCGATGCGTTGCCGGTCTCTGCGCTGATTTCCATGCTGGGCTCGCTCGGTTACGACGCTCCGGGTGTGAGGTCGTCCGTCTCCAGGCTTAAGGCCAAGGGCGTACTGAAGAGTGTCCGCGAGGGCGGAATCGCCAAGTACAAGATCTCCGAGTCCGTCAGCGACGTGTTCCGTGAAGGTGACCGGCGGATCTTCGCACCGGAGCAGCCTGCGCCGGTGGATACCTGGGTGCTGGCCGTCTTCTCAGTGCCCGAATCCATGCGCAACCGCAGGCACCAGCTGCGGTCCGCGCTGCTGGGACTTGGTTTTGGTTCCGTGGCCAACGGTGTGTGGATCGCCCCCCCGCACACAAGCTGGAGCAAGCCCGGGAGCGCCTTACCGCGAGCGGGCTGATCGAGTTCGTTGATCTTTTCCGGAGCGACTACGTGTTCGACGGACCCATGCGGCCCAAAATATCTGAGTGGTGGGACTCAAGGAACTCGATCAGCAGTTCACCGAGTTCCTCGAGGTCTACAAGGGTGCTGAGCAGCAATGGACCGAGCAGGTGGGCGATGATCCGGAAGCTGCCCTGGCTGCGTCCACCGAAGAGCTGCGACGCGACGCATTCCGCTTTTACATTCCCATGCTCACCATGTGGCGTAAGTTCCCCTATCGGGACCCGAACCTCCCCACCGACTACCTTCCGCCCGAGTGGCACGGACCAGCGGTGCGCAAGACCTTCCTGGCAGTACACCGTTTGGCGGCACCCCTTGCAGCAGCCCACGCACATGAGGTCATTGCTGAGGCCTTGAACCCGGCCGCCGCCTGAAACCCTGAGGTCTTGCACGCGGCGGACTGGGCCTTGGGGTGGTTCTCTTACTCGTTGATGCGGGGGGCGTCGATGATGCCGAACACTTCACCCTGTGGCGCTTGAATGATGGCCATACGCCCCCCCAGGGGACTCTCCGTTACGGGCATCAGAAGGGTGGAGCCGAGCTCCACTGCCCGTTCCGCAGTGCCTTGGACGTAGTCGCTGGCAAACCAGGTCAACCAATAGTTAGGGGGAGGCGTCGGGGGATGTCGTCGTCATGCTGGATTCCTCCCACTTCCCGGCCGTCCAGCGGCCTGCGCAGCGTGGAGTAGACAAAGCCGTCCTCGCTGGCGTCCTGGTAGCTGACGTCGAAGACCTCAGAGTAGAAGGACCTGGCGGCGGTGAAGTCGCGGGTGTGGAGCTCGTTCCAGCACAAGGAGCCGTGTTCATTGACGCGTTCCGCCCCCCCGATATGGGTGCCGGCCTGCCAGATACCGAAGGCCGCGCCCACGGTGTCGACGGCCAAGGCCATGCGGCCGGATTCCATGACATCGAACGGAGGTGCGATCATTTCTCCGCCGGCCGCGCTGATTTTCCTGGCGGTAAGGTCGACATTGTCTGACGCCAGGAACGTGGTCCACACGGTGGGCATGCCCGGTGCCTGCTTCGGCCCCACACCAGCGACGGCGCGCCCGCCAAGGTGTGCCAGCAGGTACTCCCCCCCGGCGTCCTGGCCGCCGGCTACGAATTCCCAGCCGAAGAGATCCGCGTAAAAGCTTTTCGCGGCTGCGAGGTTGTTCACGCCCAAGTCCACCCACATGGGCGTCGCTGCCGGCCAGCTCGAGATTTTGGTGGACATGGGACTCCTCGGGGTAGGGCTCTTAGGGGGTGGCTGACTCCCCCCCGAATGCCCGATGCGCCAGGCGTCCGGAGAGACAGCCACTATAAAGTGCGCCGACGTCCCGATTCGTGACACGATTTCGACCCCCGGAATTTGAGCCAGCCTAAACCGCGGACCCCAAAGACCGCCGACCCCCAAAACCGGCAGCCCCCCCGCATAGGCGGCGGGAAGGCGGAAGCCGCCCTCCCGCCGTCGTGCGCTTCAGTTAGACCGTGCGCGTTGCCTTCGCGAGGTTCTCGCGGAGTTCGTCCGCGTTCTGCCGGATGACGTACGCGGGGCGGTCGCGTTCAACGCGCCAGCTGTCCTCCAGCTGGCCGATGTTGACGGTGTCGAAGCCGAACTCGTCGTAGAGCTTGGTGACAAGCCCGGCTGCTTCCGGGAAATCACTCGAGGTAGCCAGGGCACGACGGTTGGCGCTGCCTGCGGGGGGGCGCCGTCCGTGGTGATGTCCTTGGCGAAGATGTGATTGAAACCCTTGGCCACCTTGGAGGTTGGGAGGTGCTTCTGGAGCAAGCCGGAGGTGGTGGCTTCTCCGTTATCCAGCTCGGGAATGCGGCCGTCGCGCTCCCAGTAGTAGTTGTTGGTGTCGATGACGATCTTGCCTCAAGCGGCTCCGTCGGGATGTCCCTGTAGTTCTTGAGGGGGGGAACGGTCACGACAGCGAAATCACCCGCCGCTGCTGCTTCGGCTGCCGTCGCAGCCCGGGCGCGCGGCCCAGCTCCG